>NZ_JBYIQW010000019.1:0-118184 GCF_057707815.1 Actinacidiphila sp. bgisy160 | reverse complement strand
CTAAAACGATCAGAGTGACCAATTCGTTAGCTTCATTGGATTCAACATCAGCCACACGTTCGTGACGCCTTCATCGCTGACGTCAAAGGTAACCATTCCGTATCGACTCCCCTCATTTCGAAGAATGTATCCGAGACCGTCAGCTGTGTCGCGTTGCTCAAGACGGAGGGCGGGCTGCTTGCGCATCACTCCCATGAACCACCGGGCTACATGATCCGACCCACGGATGACCTGAGGTGCGGCATTGACGAAGCCGCCGCCGTCTACTCGTAGTTCGACGTCTGGAGCCAACACGCGGAGCAGGTCCTCGATGTCCCCTCTGACAGTTGCACCACGGAATGCCCGAACAGCCTCATCATGCTGGTGGGGAGAAACCTGTGCGCGTCTTCCTTGTCGAACGTGGCGGCGTGCGGACGTTGCCAATTGCCTTGTTGCTGCTGCTGAACGACCTACGACCCCAGCAATCTCGTCAAACGGGAGACCAAACACGTCATGCAGCACGAACGTCACTCGCTCTGCTGGGGTCATGGCCTCGAGGACCGTCAGCAATGCCATGCTGACGGCATCATCGAGGGTGACGCGTTCGAGCGGATCAGCAGCGAGATGACTGGAGTTCAGTGGCGCAATGGCTGTGTCTGCAAAGAGGTCAACTGGAACTGGCTCCGGTAGCCATTGCCCGACGTACGTCTCCCGTCGCGCCCGCGCGGAACCCAGCAGGTCGAGTGAGATACGGCTCGCAACTCGAATCAGCCATGCTGCAGGCGCGGCAATTTCGTCGCGTTCCTCGGGCTCAAGGCGGTACCACCTCACATATGTCTCTTGCACGACGTCCTCGGCATCGGCCAGGGTGCCCATCATGCGAAAGGCTAGCGACAGCAGGCGATGCCGCTCCGCCATGATCGAATCGAGGGCACGTGATTCATCACGCTCGGCTTTTCCGAACTCCGCGGATTCGGCAGGAAGATCTTCCGACATGGGACACCCTTTCCCAATGGAGCGCAGCACGCCTAACCTATTGCTTGGCGGTCAGACGTTCCCGACTATCTCCACTATCGCATTCAGAAAGTGGGGATCCCTGCAATCGGGTACCGCACGGTGCCTGTCCGGTACGCGCCGCGCGGAACCATGGCCTCGAGGGGCTCCTGTCCGTCCACGGTCACAACCTCACGATCGTCTCCGCGATCGGCCAGAGTGGCACGGAAGAGGTCGTCGTGGTAGAAGCGGTCGGGTCCAGCGATCTCGACCACACTTCCCGGATCCAGCGTCGTGACAGCCTCGGCGAGCAGCTCGATGACTTCGTCCAGCTCGACGGGTTGGATGAATGACCTCGGAGCGAGAACCTTTCCGTCCACGGTGTGCTGGTCAATGAGGACAGGAATGTAGCTCTGGAACTGGGTGGCCCGAATGATGGTGGCGGGGATCGAAGCGGATCGCACGGCCTTCTCCTGCGCCACCTTACCGAGGTAGTACCCGATCTCAGATGCGTCTCCTTCCCCGACGCCGACAATGGAGAGCACGATGTGATGACGCACACCTGCCCGCTCGCCCTCCGCAGTCAGGTTTTTGATCGCTCCCTCGAAGAACGAGATTGCCCCCTCCGCATCAAAGCGGGGGGTGTTGAGGACGTTCACGATGGTGTCGACTCCGACGAGAGCCTCGGCGAGCCCCTTGCCCGAGATCACGTCGATCCCGTCCTCAAGTCCTCCCGAGACCACCTCGATGCCCTTGGCCTCCAGGTTGTCAGCAAGGCGGGACCCAACACGGCCGCGCCCACCAGCGATGAAAACCTTCATTTCCTCACTCCGTTCCGGGGCATCAGTCGCTGCCCTCACCAACATGACGACGCAGGCCGGAGAAATGTGAGGCTGCGAAGCAGGCATGCTGCTAGACCGTGTCCTATGTGGTGAGGCGGATGAGTCGCTTGTGGCAGCGCAGGGCGGCGGCGAGTCCGAGAAAGGCTAGTGCTCTGACCGCATAGGTTCGCCGGGTTTCATGCTGCTGGGGCGAGTGGGCGTCCGCTCCAGCGGATGCGCTTCTCGCTGCGGATGCGGGCGCGTTCTCGGCGTTGGGCGGTCAGGACGTCGGGGTGGCGGGCGTTGGTGTTGCGCCGGCGCAGGTAGGCGTGCAGGGCCCGGGTCTGGACGGTGTGGTTGGGGTGGTTCGAGTTGGCGATGGTGAACTGCCGCAGCGGTCCGAAGTGGGCTCTATCGGGTTCGCCCAGGACGCGTAGGTCGGGGTGAAGCACAGTTCGACCCGGTGCTTGGTCGCCCAGCGGCGGATCCGCTCGCCCTTGTGTGCGGACAGGTTTTGGCGGCGCCCTTCTTGCGCCGGTTGACGCCCCACAGGGTGTCGTCACCGATCGAGTACCAGCCGTGGAAGTACCGGACGCCGTGGGTGCGGTGGTAGGTCGCCGGCACCCGGTCGGGCTTGGTCTGCTCGGCCCAGCAGTTGCCGCCGGTTGGCCGGATGCCGAGCAGGCCGAACTCGTCGAACGCGAAAACACGGTCCGGGAAGCGTGTTCGATGCGGTCGAGCTTGGTGTCACGCTCGGGGTCCGGGGATTGCTTCCAGGTCTTGGTGCGCTGGAAGGTGATGCCGCGGCGCAAGAGCAGCCTTCGTAACGTCTCGCGGCCGATGCGGATCACGCGGCCGTGGACTTTCCGCAGATAGGCGGCGAGTTTCCGGAGGGACCAGCGGGTGAAGGGCCGGCCGGGTCTGGCCGGGCGGATGGTGGCCGTCTGGATGACGAAGTCCTCGTCGTCAGGACCGAGCAGGCGGGGACGGCCTCCCGCCCACTGAGGGTCCAGGCATGCCAGGCCGATCTCGTTGAACCGGTGGATCACGTCCCGGACGGTGTCCTCGTCGGCCTGGACCAGCTGCGCGATCACCGGCACCCGGTTCCCGTCCGCCGAAGCCAGCAGCATCATCGCCCGCCGGTAGCGCACCGAACTGGTACTGCCCCGGCGCACGATCTGCTGCAGCTTCTGCCCCTCCTGATCGGTCAGTCTGCGCACCCGCACAGGCTCAGCCACCGCACCTCCAGCAATCGGATCGAACGTCACCGCACATCCAACCGCCCCAACCGCCAACCCGGCGAACCTATGCGGTCACAGCACCTAGCCGAGCACGGAGAGGAGCTGGAGATTGGTGTGGCTCTCCGTGCCTGGCACCGCGGTGTAGACCAGGAGCCTTTGCGACTGGTCGGGGTCGACGAGCGTCTGGCAGTGCAGTTCCAGCAGTCCGACCTGCGGGTGCTGGAAGCGTTTCACCGCGCAGGAGGGGCCCAGCACGGGATGCCCGCGCCACAGCGCGGCGAAGTCCGGGCTGGCCTGGCGGAGCGCGTCGACGAGTTCGCCGACCGGAGAGTCGCCGCCGTCGCGGGTGTACGCGCCGTACAGGTCCGCCGCCATCAGCCGGCTCTGCTCGGGGACGTCACTCTCGGGCACCAGGCGGGAGGACGGATCGGTGAACCAGCGGTAGTGCGCGCTGCGCGCCCAGCCGGTGTAGGCCGTCTGGTCGCCGAGCAGCGCGACGGCCAGGCGGGTCTGCTTCAAGGTCTCGCCCAGGTGGTTCATCACCTGGGCCGGAGTGTCCTCCAGGCGGTCCAGGATGCGCAGCATGCCCGGGTTGAGGTGGTCGCCGCGGCGCACCCTGCGCGGCAGGGCATGACCGGCGAGCCGGAACAGGTGGTCGCGCTCCTCGAGCGACAGGCGCAGCCCGCGGGCGATCGCGGCGAGCATCTGCTCCGAGGGGTGGGGGCCGCGCGGCTGTTCCAGCCGGCTGTAGTAGTCGACCGACATGTCGCACAGGGCCGCCACCTCCTCGCGGCGCAGCCCGCCGGTGCGCCTGCGCCGCCCGCGCGGCAGGCCGATGTCCTCGGGCTGCAGGGCTTCACGGCGTGCCCGCAGGAACGCCGCCAGCCCGGCTCGGTCCGTCATGTGCCCTCCCGTCCTTTCGTCTGTCACGGGCCGCTCGGGCGCGGGCCGCCCACAACGCAGGGTAACTCCGCACCGCCGGCCCTCCCCGGTGGCGGCCGCGGGCCGCGGACGTCCCGGTGAGCGTCCGCGGCCACCAGCGGCCGCAGGTCAGCGGGTGATCGCCTTGGTCTCGAGGAACTCCTCAAGGCCGGCCCGGCCCATTTCCCGGCCGTTGCCGGACTGCTTGTAACCGCCGAACGGCGCCTGGAAATTGTGGGGCCCGCCGTTCACGTCGACCTGCCCGACCCGAAGACGCCGGGCGATCGCCACGGCGTGCTCCTCCTCGCCGGTGACGGCGCCGTTGAGTCCGTAGACCGTGTCGTTGGCGATCTCGACGGCGTGGTCGTCGTCGGTGTAGGGAATCACCACGAGAACGGGGCCGAAGATCTCCTCCTGGGCGATGGCGGAACCTGGGTCGACGTCGGCGAAGATCGTGGGCTTGACGTACGCGCCGGTCTCCAAGCCCTCGGGGCGGCCGGTGCCGCCGACGACGAGCGTGGCGCCGTCGGCGATGCCGCGACGGATGTAGCCGTCCACGCGCCGGCGCTGGTTCTCCGAGGCGAGCGGGCCGATACGGGTGCCCTCGTCGGCAGGGTCGCCGACGGTGTAAGCGACGGCGGCGGAGCGCAGCTTCTCGACGACGGTCTCCTGCAGGTGCCCGGGCACGAGCATCCGCGTGTAGGCGCCGCAGGCCTGACCGCCGTTGGCCCAGGCATAGGCCAGGCCGCGGTTGACGGCGAAGTCGAGGTCGGCGTCGGGAAGGATGATGTGTGCGGCCTTGCCGCCGAGCTCCAGTGCGACGCGCTTGACGGTCTCGGCAGCGGCGGCCGAGACACGCCTGCCGGCGGCCGTGGACCCGGTGAAGGACACCATGTCGATCTTCGGGTGCCGCGAGATGGCCTCGCCGACCACCGGCCCGGTGCCCTGCACGACGTTCAGCACACCGGCCGGCAGACCGGCCTCGGTGGCGATCTCCGCGAACATCCGGGCGCTCAACGGCGAGAGCTCCGACGGCTTGAGGACCACGGTGTTGCCGGCCAGCAAAGCCGGGACGACCTTGGTCACCAGCTGCTGGAGGGGGAAGTTCCACGGGGTGATGGCGCCCACCACGCCGATGGGCTCGCGGATGATCAGAGAGTTCTCCACCGTCTCGGTCCACTCGAACCGCTCGGCCGTCACGATCGCGGCAAGGGTCGACGCCACCGGGAAGCCGGCCTGCGCCTGACGCGAGAACGTGATCGGTGCGCCCATTTCCAGGGTGATCGTGGCGGCGATCTCCTCGGAGTGCTTCTGCATCCCTTCGGCCACGCGCCGGATCACGGCGATGCGGTCCTCGGTCTCCGTCGCCGACCAGACGGGAAAGGCGGCGAGCGCCGCGTCCACGGCCATGTCGACGTCCTCGGAAGTGCCCTGGGCAACGGTGGCGACCACGGAGTCGTCGGCCGGGTTGATGACGTCGATCAGCGGACCCGAACCGGGGACCGCGCGGCCGCCGATCCAATGGGACGGGGCCGGGAAGGGAACATCGGGGTTTTCGTTCATACCGCCAGACAACAGCGACTGCCGCGCGGCATCCATGCCCGGCCATACCCATGATGCGCGTCACTCCCGCTTGGGAGCACCTGGCTGAACGCGGTCAATGACCAAGTGGTCGGGACCGGCAGTGGTCGTGCCGGCATCCGCAGCGAGAAAGGCATCCGCTGGGGCGGACGAGCACGGGGCGGGTCGATGCCCTCGCGGGCGGCACGTTCGCGTACCTCCGCCGCGCGTTCGGCGTTGCGGCCGGATATGTCGCGCATGCTCGCATAGACGGTGTGTCCCGCGGAGGCGAGGGCGTGGGCGGCCAGCGCGCCGAACCCGGAGCTCGCACCGGTGACCCGGACGACGGAAGACACGGGGGACATGACGGATCTCCTCGGGCTGCCGGGGCCGGTCCCGGCGGCTGTGGCGTCCGGGTCCCGGATCGGGTGGGTGGCGCGAGGTGCGGGACATGCCGTGGGGCAGGCCGCGGTCGTGGTGCGGGGGCGACGAGGGGCGGGGAACCAACGTCCGGCGGGCAGCGCCGACGAGCCCGCGGTCCGGTGCCGGGAGCGGCCGTGCGGGGACGCGGCCGGCGGGTCAGGCCGCTCCTCCGTTGGCGAAGATCGTCTGGCCGTTGATCCAGCGGCCCGGGCCGGCCAGGAAGGAGACGACTTCGGCGACGTCCTGGGGGGAGCCGAGACGCTCGAGGGGGCTCAGCTTCGCGAACCGCTCTATGGACGCCTCGTCCTTGCCGTTCAGGAACAGGTCGGTGGCGATCGGGCCTGGCGCGACGGCGTTCACGGTGATGTCACGGCCGCGCAGCTCACGGGCCAGGACCAGACTGATGACCTCGACCGCACCCTTCGACGCGGCGTACGCGGCGTAGGTCGGCGTGGCGATCCGGGTCTGCGACGAGGACACGTTGATCACGGCGCCGCCCTCACGGAGCCTGCGGGCGGCCTGCTGGTTGACCACGAAGGTACCCCGGATGTTGGTGCGGTGCATGCGGTCCAGGGCGTCGAGGTCGAAGTCCGCTACGGTGTTGAGGATCATGAGGCCGGCCGAGTTGACCACCACGTCCACACCCCCGAACTCCCGCTCCGTGGCGTCGAAGAGCGCCAGGACTGCCTTCTCGTCGGCGACGTCGGCCCGCACCGCGAGCGCGGAACCACCGTTGGCGGCGATCTGCGCGACGGTCGCGTCGGCGTCCGCCTGGTTGCCGGCGTAGGCGATGACGACCGCCTGGCCGTCGGCGGCCAGGCGCAGCGCGACCTCGCGGCCGATGCCGCGGGAGCCGCCCGTGACGATTGCGACGCGGCGGGCGGTAGCGGTGGTGGTCTCGGTCATGGCGGTCTCCTGATCACGCGAGGGAGGCGACTCCTTCCGTCGCCCCGCTTCCGTCGATAACAGTGCCACGTTATCGACGGAAGCGCAAGCATCGATAACACCGATCTGTTATCGTCGTTCACGGTCTGCGGACGTCCACCTCGCACACTCCGAGGCCGCCACCCCTGTGCGGGGCGGCGGCCCGGGAACCAGCGGCCGTCACGCGTGGGCGTTCAGGCCGGGCCGGAGGTCAGCGGTAGCGACCACCGAAGAAGAAGGGGTCGAAGAGGTAGGGGCCGAAGAGGTAGGAGCCGAAGAAGCCGCGGTCGAAGCGGTAGTGGTCACGGTGGTGGCCCCGGCCGCCGTGGCCACGGTCGTAGCCCCGGCCGTGGTCGCCCGTGACGTGGGTACCGTGGGCGCGAACGAGATCCGGGGTGGCGGCGCCGGCAGCAGTGGCACCACCCAGCAGAACGGCAGAGGCCACGCCAAGAGCGGCCACAAAACGGGAAACACGCATGCTGACTCTCCTGTCTCGGCGGACACCGTGGCGGCGTCCGCAGGGTTCCGACATGGAGAGCCTGCGTCGAGGACTTCCGCGCCGCACGGCGGAATCCCGTCACACTCCGTCACTCGACGCGGCGTCAGATGCGGCGAACGGTGGACTCCGGAACGGGCTCACAGCGGCGAATGCCTGCTGATCACGGGCCCGAAGGGGCCTCAACCGTTCCAGCACGCACCGTAATCACGAACCGTCACGTCCGGACCTCCCGACGGGTGAATCCTCGTCACCGACAACGTACGCCAACCCGGCCCCCGTCCTCGGGGGCGACCCCGGCGGCAGCGGGCCCGGAGCGGACGCGGACCGTTCCGTCGCTGGTCACGGACTCAGGTGCCGCCGCGGTCGCGTGCTGCCCGAAGTCGCGGCGACACGCAAGCCCGGCCCCCCGCCGGAAGACGAAGGGCCCCGGCCCGCCCGGGCGGCGGGCACGGGGCTCCGACGAATCGTCAGACGGACGCCGACGTGACGTCAGCAGTCCTTCTCGCGCAGTGAGTGCAGGTACGCGCTCGACCTGCGGGCGAAGCTGAGGGAATCGGCCGGCGTGTCGTGCTCCGTCTGCCAGTGGTGGGCGAGGCGGCCGCCGTGCGTGCGCGTCACCTCCGAGATGAACCGCTGGTAGTCGATGTCGCCATCGCCGACGTCGACCATGCGGTAGCCGTCGCGGGCGGTGTCGTCGCGCTCACCGTCCTTGACGTGGAAGAGGGGGTAGCGGTCGGGCTGCTCGAGGACGTAGCGCAGCGGGTCGAAGGGGGCGGGGGTGCCGTCCGCCCGCTTGGAGAAACGGAACTGACCGGCGTAGGCCCAGTAGATGTCCATCTCCAGGTAGACGAGGTCGGGGTCGGTCTCGGCGAGGAGCACGTCGTACAGCCGCACGTTCGGGCGGTCGGTCGCGAACGAGAATTCCTCCGCGTGGTTGTGCTGGTAGAACTTCATGCCGCGGGCCTTGGCGGCGGCGCCGTACTCGTTGAACTCCTCGGCGCAGCGCTTCCAGCCGTCGACGGTGCTGCCGTAGCGCCAGGGGCCGGACGCGGTGCCGATGTGCTTCAGCCCGAGGGCCTGTGCGTCGTCGAGGACCCTCGTCAGGTTCTGGGCGAAGGTGTAGGCGCCCGGGTCCCCGTCGTTGTAGTAGCCGACGTGGCTGCCGATCGCGCGCAGTCCGTGGTCCTCGGCGAGCCGGCGCAGCTGGGCCAGCGTGATGGCGCCCGCGGAGCCCTGGGTGTAGCCGGCGTACTCGATCTCGTCGTAGCCGTACTTCTCGAGTTCGGCGAAGACGGGGGCGAAGCCGAGGGTGGAGACCTTGTCCCGCAGCGAGTACAGCTGGATGCCGAGGCGGCCGGGAGGCAGGACGGGACGGCCGTGGCCCTTGCCGTGGGCGCCGGCCGTGGGGGCGGTCACTCCGAGCAGCGCGGCGGCGGTGGCCCCGGCGGCGACACCGAGCATGCCCCGTCTGCTCAGCTTGCGGCTGAGCTCCGGGTCGGGGGTGCTGTTACGACGCGTGCTGGTCATTGTGGATAACTCCTTGACGTCGGTGACGTGTGGTTCAGTGGAGTCCTGCCAGGCGCAGGAGCAGGGACTTCACTTCGGTGGCCGCGACGCGGCCACCGACGGCACGGGGGATGGAGCAGAGGATGAGCGGACCTTCGTCGTCGCTCGCCGGGAGGCGGCCGTGGCTGCCGCGAATAGGCGAGGGGTCGAGCGGCACGACCGCCATGCGGTAGCGCATGCCGAGCTTCTTGCGGGCCAGGGCCGCGGCGGCCTTGACGCGGACGTAGGGGTCCGCGGGGTCCATGAACAGCTCGACGGGGTCGTAGCCGGGTTTGCGGTGGATCTCGACGAGCCGGGCGAAGTCGGGTGCCCTGTCGTCGTCGAGCCAGTAGTAGTACGTGAACCAGGCGTCCGGGTCCGCGACGGCGACGAGCTCGCCGGAACGCGGGTGGTCCAGGCCGTGGCGCTTCTTGCCCTCGTCGTCGAGGAGTTCGGCGATGCCGGGCAGGGTGGCGAGGACCTTGCGGGTGGCTTCGAGGTCCTGGGAACGGCGCACGTACACGTGGGCGATCTGGTGGTCGGCGACCGCGAACGCGCGGGAGGCCATCGGGTCCAGGTACTCCATGCCGTCCTGGGTGTGGACCTCCAGCAGTCCGGCGCGCCGCAGCTCGCGGTTGATGTCGACGGGACGGCTGACCGGTGTGATGGCGTACTCGGAGAGCGCCACCACCGTGCGGCCCTCCCGGCGCGCGTCGTCGAGGAGCGGGGCCAGGGCCTCGTCCAGCTCGGTGGCCGCGCGGCGGGAGCGGGGATCGTCGGGACCGAAGCGCTGCAGGTCGTAGTCGAGGTGCGGGAGGTAGCAGAGGGCGAGGTCGGGTGTGCGGGTGCGCAGGATGTGCCGGGTGGCGTCGATGATCCAGCGGCTGGAGACGATGTCGGCGCCGGGGCCCCAGAAGTGGAAGAGGGGGAAGGTTCCGAAGGCGTCGGTGAGCTCGTCGTGGAGTTCGGGGGGCCGGGTGTAGCAGTCGGGTTCCTTGCGGCCGTCGGCGTAGTAGACGGGGCGTGGGGTGACCGTGACGTCGGTGTCGGCGCCCATGGCGTACCACCAGCAGATGTTGGCCACGGTGTAGCCGGGGTGGGCACGGCGGGCCGCGTCCCACAGCTTGTCGCCGGCGACGAGACCGTTGTGCTGGCGCCACAGCAGGACGTCGCCGAGTTCGCGGAAGTACCAGCCATTGCCGACGATGCCGTGCTCGGCGGGCGGCGCACCGGTGAGGAAGGTGGACTGGGCGGCGCAGGTCACCGCGGGCAGGACGGTGCCGAGGGGCGCCTGCGTGCCGGTGTCCGCGAGTCGTTTCAGATGCGGCATGTGGTCCAGGAGCCGGGGGGTGAGGCCGACGACGTCGAGGACGAGTAGGGGGGCCGGCCCGGCGGTGTCGGTCATGGGAGTTCCTTTAGGCCGAGGTCGTGGAGGAGGTCGCGGGCGAGGCCGAGTTCCGCGGCGATGCCGTCGGCGAGCTGGGCTCGGGTGCGCGGGCGCAGCTCGGCGGGGAGTGCCTGCCAGGTGTAGGTCTCCACTTCGAGGTGGTGGGTCAGCGGGACCGGCCCGCCGACGAGGCGGGCGAGGGCGTCCTTCAGGACGGGAACGGTGGAGGTGAGCGGAGGCGCGGGCGGTGCGTGCAGTGGGACGTGGAAATGGGCGCGCCAGGGTGCGCCGGTGGGGAGTGGCCCCTCGGTGAGCGCCTGGTGGAGGTCGTCGGTGCCGTGCAGGCCGCCGGCGGTGCGGGCGCGCGTCTGGTGGAGGAAGCGGGGTTCGTTGAAGGCGCCGAGCGCATCGCGTACGTCCCGCAGGTGCGGGTGTTCGGCGTGCAGGGCGGCGGAGAGCTGGACCTTGGGGATGGTGATGCCCGCGGCGGTGAGCGCGTCCAGCGCGGCGGCGGGTTCTTCGAAGGAGGTGGCGAGATGGCAGGTGTCGACGCACAACCCGATCCGGGGGTGGGCGATCGCGGTGAGGGGCTCTATCGCGTCCGCGGTGGTCTCGACGATGCAGCCCGGTTCGGGTTCCAGGGCGATCCTGATGGACTTGCCGGAGAGCTCGGCCAGCGCGTCCAGCCGTCCGGCGAGGGTGGTGAGGGCAGTCCTGGCGGTCCGCGCGGCGCGGTCGTCCCAGAGGGTGCGCCAGGCGAGAGGGAGGGTGGAGATCGACCCTTCGGTGACGTCGGCGGGGAGCAGGGCGGCGAGGAGGTCGGCGAGGCCGCTGGTGTAGGCGAGCCGTTCCGGTTCGGTCCAGTCCGGCCGGTAGACGCGGTACTTGACCTCTGCGGCGCCGAAGCCCTGGTAGGGGAAGCCGTTGAGGGTGACGACCTCGAGGCCGCGGCGGTCGAGCGCGGTGCGCAGCCCGCGCAGTGCCGCCGGATCGGTGTGGAGGGCGTGTGCGGCGTCCTTGGCGAGCCACAACCCGATGCCGAGGCGGTCGCGGCCGAGCCGTTTGCGGACCGGTTCGCAGTGGTCGCGGAGCTGCGAGAGCACTCCCTCGAGCGTCTCCGCGGGATGGACGTTGGTGCAGTAGGCCAGGTGGACGACGGAGCCGTCGGGGTGCCGGAAGCGCATGGGTGCCGCCTCCTCATTCCCCGCCGCGAAGGATGGAGTTGCCCTCGTGCAGGTCCCGCGGGGCGGGGACGTCGAGCTGCAGCTTGCCGCTGCGGCCGTAGAAGGCGACGGGGTTGCGCCACAGGACCTGGTCGACTTCGTCGGCGGTGAAGCCGGCGGCGAGCATGGCGTCGGCCGTCCTGCGGGTTTTGAGTGGGTCGCTCTTCCCCCAGTCGGCGGCGGAGTTGACCAGCATCTTCTCGGTGCCGTGGGCCTTCAGCACGGCGACCATGCGGTCCTCGTCCATCTTGGTGTCGGGGTAGATGGAGAAGCCGAGCCAGCAGCCGCTGTCGGCGGCCTCCTTCACCGTGGTCTCGTTCAGGTGGTCGAGCAGGACGTGCTCGGGGTCGAGCGACGACTCGCGGACGACGTCGATCGTGCGCCGCATCCCGGCGAGTTTGTCGCGGTGCGGGGTGTGGACCAGGGCGGGCAGTCCGTGGTCGGCGGCGAGCTGGAGCTGGGTGGCGAGGGCGGTGTCCTCGGCGGGGGTCATCGAGTCGTAGCCGATCTCGCCGACGGCGACGACGTTGTCCTTGACGAGGAAGCGGGGCAGCGCCTCGAGGACGGGGAGGCAGCGCGGGTCGTTCGCTTCCTTGGGGTTCAGCGCGACGGTGCAGTGGTGGGCGATGCCGTACTGAGCGGCCCGGAAGGGTTCCCAGCCAAGGAGGGAGTCGAAGTAGTCGAAGAAGGACTCCGGAGAGGTGCGGGGCTGACCGAGCCAGAAGGAGGGTTCGACCAGGGCGCGGACACCGGCGGCGTACATGGCCTCGTAGTCGTCCGTGGTTCGGGAGGTCATGTGGATGTGGGGGTCGAAGATGCGCATCAGGACTCCTCCGTCCGGGACGTCAGGGCGAGGACGCGGTGGAGGTCCGCGGGGACGGAGCGGCCCGCGGCGGTGCGTTCGGCGGCGTAGTCGCCGAGCATGCGGGCCAGTTCCGCGTCACCGCGCGCTCGTTGCTCGAGCCCGGCGGCCGCGTCCACCGGCACCCCGGTGAACAGGCACTTGAGGAGGGCGTGACGCCAGGTGTGCGGGTCGAGGTGCTCGGCGGCGTAGGGGCCGACGGCGGCGGCGACGAGCCCCGTGTCGTTGGTGCGCAGGGCGTCCTCGACCAGGGGCACCCCGTCGGCGGGGCCCGGCGCGAGGTGCGTCAGCGCGAGGAGGACGGCACGGCGCTCCGCGGCGGTGCCGTGGCGGTACAGGCGGGTCAGGGTGGCGGCGCCGGCGCGGGCCTCCCGCAGGAGCAGCACGCGGACGGCGTCGGCGTGCTGCTGGCCGCAGTGGCGGCCCGCCGAGGCGAAGCGCTGTTCCCAGGCGGGCACGGAGGAGGTCGCTGTGGGGGTGGCGTCGTTCGTGGCGCCACCGCGGGCGGCTTCGGCTTCGGCTTCGGCGAGGGCCGCGTCCAGCCAGGCGCGGGCGGTCTCGCCGAGACGGCCGTGGAGGCCCTCGCGGGTGGGTGTCGTCATGCCGTGGCTCCGTTCGTGGGGGTGTGGGAGCGCAGGAAGTCGAGTGAGGTGCGGGCGAGTTCGGGTCCGGCGTGGGAGTGGCGGGGAAGTTCGACGACGGTCAGTCCCTGGTAGCCGCTGTCCGTCAGGGCCTGGAGGACGGGCGGGAAGTCGATCTCCCCGTCGCCGAAGGGGAGGTGTTCGTGGACGCCGCGGCGCATGTCCTCGATCTGCACGTGGCGCAGCCAGGGAGCGGCCTGCTTGACGCAGTCCGCGGGGGGCGCCGGTTCCAGGCACTGGCAGTGGCCGATGTCGAGGGTCAGTCCGAGCGGTTCGGGGTCACCCAGCAGCCCGCGCAGGTGGTGGAAGTCGTCGAGGCAGGCCAGCAGGTGCCCGGGCTCGGGCTCGACCGCGAGCGGGATCCCGGCGGCGGACGCGGCGTCGAGGACGGGCGCGAGGGCGCCTTCGAGTCGCTGCCAGGCGGTGGCGGGCGACGTGCCGGCGGGGGTGATCCCGCTGAAGCAGTGCACAGCGTGGGCCCCGAGGTCGGCGGCTACCTGGACGGCGCGCTCGAGCAGCCGGGTGCGGGCGGCGCGGGCGTCGGGGTCCGGGTCGAGCAGGGAGGGGCCGTGCTTGCGGCGCGGGTCGAGGACGTAGCGGGCGCCGGTCTCGACGGTGACCTCGAGGCCGAGGGCGGCCAGCCGTCGCGCGAGGCGGTGGGTACGGGCGGCGAGGTCGGGTGCGAGGGGGTCGAGGTGCATGTGGTCGAGGGTGAGTCCGACGCCGTCGTAGCCGAGGTCGGTGAGGAGGGCGAGGGCGTCGTCGAGGCGGAGGTCGGTGAGGCCGTTGGTTCCGTAGCCGAGACGCAGGCTCATGTGGGGCTCACCTTTCTGGCGACCCGGCGGGCGACGGGGCCGAGGGCGAGGACGGCCGCCGCGGAGGCCCCCGAGCCGCAGCGGGCCGCCAGGGCGGCCTGCAGCGGGATCATGGCGCGGATCCCGCCGCCGACGGCGCGTTGGGTGAGCAGCGGGGAAGGGTTGAGAGCCGCGTGCAGGAAGGGGGTGAGCGCGGTGGCGGCATAGACGGTGGAGGCCAGTGCCGTCATCACGTGGGGCAGGGCCGGTGGTCGCTCCGTCCCCGGGGCCGGTCGCCCAGGTCGGCCACCGCCCGCCCCGTGCCGGGCGGTGGCCGACGGCGGACGTGCGGACGCGCGCGGGAGGCGCGGCGTCCGGGTGGCGTCCGTCGTGACGGCGGCGATCGCCGTGGTGGTGACCAGGGCGGCGAGCGGTGCCGTGCTGGAGCCGCCCCGCGTCTCGTGGCGGGAGACGGTGGTGACCGCGTAGGTGTGCGCGCCGAGCAGGGCGGCGTGGGGCAGCGCGGCACCGAGTGCCCGGGGACGGGTGGCCGTCGCGCCGAGCACGAGGTCGAGGGCGCGTGCCGCGGCCATGGCCGCCGGGCCCCCCGCAGTGTGCTTCAGGCGCAGGTCGTACGCCCAGACCGTCACCGCGAGGGTGGTGGCCAGGGCGAGCGGGGCACGTCCCGCGCGGGCCGCGAGCGCCAGGCCGGCCGCGGTGAGCCCTCCGGCGGCCGTCAGGGCGGCAACAGGGCTGATCCGGCCCGACGGGAGGGGACGGTGGGGGCGGTCGGCGGCGTCCTCGTCGCGGTCGGCCCAGTCGTTGAGCGCCATGCCCGCGTGGTAGAGGCACAGGGAGCTGCCGATGGCGAGGAACGTTCCGCGACCAGGGCCCCGTCCGGTGGCGGCGGCACCCGCGAGGGCGTCGCCCGGGACGGTGAACAGGGCGGAGACGCGCAGCAGTTCGGCCCAGTCCCACAGCCGGGGGGCCGGTGCGGGCCGTTCCGCCCTGGCGTCGCCCGCGGTGTCGGCTACGACGTCGGCCTTCTCGGCGCTTCCGCTCCCGCCCGGGGCGGCCCCCTCCTCCGCCCCGGGCCGGTGGGTGCCACGCGCCCCGTCCCGAGGGACGCTGCCGCCCGCCACGCCGCGCGGAGGGCGGCGCGTGGCGAGCGCCGTCACGACGCCCAGGGCCGCCACGACGGCCAGGACCCGCCGTCGCCCCGCTCCCGGAGCCCTCACCGGGGCTCCCCCAGGCGAGACTCCCCCAGGCGGGACTCCCCCAGCCTGGCGGCAAGGGCCAGCAGCTCCCCGTACTGCTCGGAGAGCGCCGCGGGGGCGCCCGGGTCGGGGTCCTTGAAGTAGAAGCCCAGTTCCGGGAGGGGGCCGGTCAGACCGGCCTCGTGAGCGCGGGCCGCGAAGCGGGCGAGGTCGAGGACGAGCGGGGCGGCCAGGGCGGAGTCGCACCCCTGCCAGGTGGTCTGCAGGACCATCCGGGTGCCCAGGAATCCGTCGAAGGCGATGTGGTCCCAGGCCGTCTTCCAGTCGCCGAGGGCCGGGACGTCGTCGATGTGGACCTCGCCCTCGGGGGTGGTGCCGAGGGCGTCGGCGAGGACGCGTTCCTTGCCGGCGTTCTTGGCCGCGGCGGCCGCGGGGTCGGCGAGTACCGCCCCGTCGCCCCCGCCGAGCAGGTTGGTGCCGGACCAGGCGCGCACCGTCAGGGCGCGTTGTACGAACATCGGGGCGAGGACGGAGCGGAGCAGGGTCTGCCCGGTCTTGCCGTCCCGTCCCGCGAAGGGGAGGCCGCGGGCCGCGGCCGCCTCGGCGAGGGCCCGGGTCCGTATCCCGGTGGAGGGGGTGAAGTTCACGTAGGCGCATCCGGCCTCGATCGCCGCCGTGGCGTAGAGGGAGCTCGCCGGTAGCCGGTCGCTCCCTGGCTCGGGGACGGGCTCGGTGGAGGCGACGTTGACGACGACGGTCCTGGCCAGGTCGTTGCGGCGGGTGAAGGCGGTGATGTCCGCGGCGAATGCCGCGATCAGCTCCTCGTCGCCGCGCCTGTCGCCAGGGAGCGGGCCGCCGGTGCGGATCTCCCGGTCCGCGGCGGCCAGTTCGGCGCGGAGGGCGGCGGGCAGGCCGTGCGGCAGCACACCGCCCTCCGCGAGCTGTTCCGCCCGCTTGCCCAGCGGGCAGGCGGCCGTGTCGTGGCCGCCGAAGACCAGGGACGGCAGCGGTGGGAGCCCCGCCGCGGCGAAGGGAGCGGTCTCGCTCACCATGCCGGTCGCCGGGTGAAGTCCGGCGGTGACCGCCGCGCATCCGGCGACGGCGGTGGTGGCGACGGAGCCGCGGGCTCCGATGAGCCACACTCCGGTGCGCGCGGGCGACTGGTTGTCCGATGCCGGTGCCGCGGCGGGCGGGTTCGTCACGACTGCCTCCCTGGTGCGAGTGGTGGGGGCGGCGGGCGGGGGCACGGCGTCTCCCCGCCCGCCGCCGGCTCGTGGGTGCCGGCAGGGACCGCCCTACGAGGAGGGCAGTTCCTTGATCTGGATGTTCCGGAAGGACACCTGGTCGTCGGCCCCGTGGTTCTGCAGGCCGATGTAGCCGTCCTTCAGGCTGCGGACCGGGTCGGTGTTGGTGAAGTCGTTGATCTTGACTCCGTTGAGGAAGACCTGGAGCCGCTCACCCTGGACCTTGATCTCGTAGCTGTTCCACTGGCCCGGGGGACGCAGCACCTGGTCGCGCGCCTTGAGGTTGGCCGACTTGAAGCTGTAGACGGAGCCGGTGGTCCGGTCGGGGGCGTCCGAGGCGTCGATCTGGACCTCGTAGCCGTTGTCCACCGCGGACCAGGGGTCGTCGGAGGCCGGGAAGCCCACGAAGACACCGGAGTTGTCGTCGCCGTCCATCTTCCAGTCGAGCTTCAGCGAGTACGCGCCGAACTGCTTGGCCTGGTACCACAGCAGGCCCATGCCGCCCTCGGTGTGCAGTTCACCGTCGACGACGTTGAACTTGCCGGGGCCCGCCTGCTTCCAGCCCTCCAGGGTGTGCCCGTTGAACAGGTCGCGGTAGCCCGTCTGCGGCTTGCAGTCGGCCTTGACCTGACCGACGGCGTAGCGCAGCCCGCCCAGGAGGTGCTGGCGGAAGGCCGGCTCGGCGTAGGACTCCTTGGTGTGGCCGCCACCGGTGTAGAAGGAGCGGCCGGACTCGTAGGTCTGGCACCACGCGATGGGGTGGTCGCCCTTCATCGTGCCGCCCTGGTAGGTGGTCTCGTCCAGGGTGGCGAGGATGCGGGCCTGACCGCGCGGGTTGCTGCGGTAGTTGTACCACTCGTCGGTGCGCTCCCAGCCGGCCTCGTCGAGGTGCGCGGTGGCCGGGTGGTCGTGGTCCTCGGCGCGGACGGTGGCCTTCTGGATCTGCGGGTGCGACTGGAAGTAGGCGCCGACCAGACCGCCGTAGAAGGGCCAGTCGTACTCGGTGTCGGCGGCGGCGTGGACGCCCATGTAGGCGCCTCCGCCCTTGACGTAGTTCTCGAACGCCTGCTGCTGGTCGGCGTTGAGGACGTCACCGGTGGTCGACAGGAAGACCACCGCGTCGTAGCGGGCCAGGTTGTTCGTGGTGAACTGCTTCGGCTCCTCGGTGGCGTCGACGGTGATGTTCGCGGTGGCACCGAGCTCCTTCAGCGCGGCGACGCCGGTGGGGATGGAGTCGTGGCGGAACCCGGCGGTCCGGGAGAAGACCAGGACCCGCTTGGCGGCGCGGTCGGCCGGGACGTCGGAGAGCTCGAAGTCGTCGACGTCGTAGAGCGCTCCGGAGCCGCCCTTGAAGACCAGGAAGAGCTCGGTGGTCTTCTTCGGCACGGCGCGCAGCGGTACGTCGATCTCCTGGAAGGTCTCCCAGCTGCCGGTCACCGGGACGGGGGCGGAGCCCAGGATCGGGCCGGTCGCCGAGCCGGTGCGCACCTCGAGGAAACCGCCGGAGCCACCGGAGGAGACCCGGGCGGTCAGCCGGACGGAACCGGTGAGGTTGTAGGGCTTGAAGGAGATCCAGTCACCGTTGTCGATGTTGCCGACGGTGCGGCCGCCGTGGGCCTCGGCCTTGTCGAAGAGGTCGACGCCGGACGAGGCGGTGAAGTGCTCGGCCTGCCGGTGGCGCGGCTGCAGCTGCGCCTGGTCGTGGCCGGCGAGCGCCTCCTGGCCGCCGCCCCCGCCGTCGGTGTACTCGGCGTCGATGACGCCGAAGATGTTGGCGTTGGGGTCGTGGCCGCCGTCGGCGGAGGTCTTGATGGTGCCGGAGCAGCCGTTGACGGAGGTCACGGGGTGGCCGTGGCTGTCGTGGCCGAGAACGTAGGTGACCTTGACCTTGGAGCAGTCGATGGTCCCGTCCTCGGGGTCGGTGACCGTCGCCTTGAAGGGGATCTCGTCGCCGAAGCTGAACAGGGCCCCTTCGGCGGGCAGATCCAGGGTGACCTTGGGCGCGGTGTTGCCGACGACCACTCGGACGCTCGCGTTCGCGGTGCGCCCGGTCGGGTCCTTCACGGTGAGGGTGGCGGTGTAGGTGCCGTTCGTGCGGTAGGTGTGCGCGGGGTTCGCCGCGGTGGAGGTGCCGCCGTCACCGAAGTCCCAGCTGTAGGCGAGCGTGTCGCCGTCGGGGTCGGTGGTGCCGGCCGAGGAGAAGGTGACCTTCAGCGGCGCGGCGCCCGAGGTCTTGTTCGCGGACGCCTCGGCGCTCGGGGAGCGGCCGTCGGTGGCGTTCTCGATCCGGTAGAGCGCGGAGTGCTCGTCACCGCCGAACCATGCGGTGCCGTAGTCGAGGACGTACAGCGCGCCGTCCGGGCCGAAGGCCATGTCCATGATCTGCGTCCCGGTCCACGGGACGTCGTTGATGGACTGGACGGTGCCGTCCTCGCCCTGCTCGATGCGCTTGATCCAGCGGCGCCCGAACTCACCCGCGAAGAAGTCGCCGTCGTATGCCTCGGGGAACTTCACCGGGGAGTCCAGCTCGGGGTCGTACCGGTAGACCGGGCCGCCCATCGGGGACTCGGAACCGGTACCGAACTCGGGCACGGAGCCGCCGTCGTAGGGGATCCACGCGGCCTGCGCGGGCGGCAGGTCGGTCAGGCCCGTGTTGTACGGCGAGTCGTTCTTCGGCGCCGCGCAGTCGAAGGTCTCCCCGGACTGCCCGGTCGCGAAGTCGTAGTCGACGTACGGGTCGTTGTCGCCGGTGCAGAAGGGCCAGCCGAAGTTGCCGGCCTTCGTCACACGGGCGAACTCGACCTGGCCGCCGGGGCCGCGCGTGGGGTCGGCCGCGCCGGCGTCGGGACCGTAGTCGCCGACGTAGGCGATGCCGGTCTTCTTGTCGACGCTGAAGCGGAACGGGTTGCGGAAGCCCATGGCGTAGATCTCGGGCCGGGTCTTGTCCGTGCCCGGGGCGAAGAGGTTGCCCTCGGGGATCGTGTACGTCCCGTCGTCGGCGACCTTGATCCGCAGCAGCTTGCCGCGCAGGTCGTTGGTGTTGCCGGAGGTGCGGCGCGCGTCGTAGGCGGGGTTGCGGCCCGGGCGGTCGTCGATGGGCGCGTAGCCGTCGGAGGCGAAGGGGTTGGAGTCGTCGCCGGTCGACAGGTACAGGTTGCCCTGGGCGTCGAAGTCGATGTCACCGCCGACGTGGCAGCAGATGCCGCGGGTGGTGGCGACGTCGAGGACCTTCTTCTCGCTGCCGAGGTCGAGGGTCCAGTCAGCCTTGAGCGTGAACCGCGAGAGCCGGTTGACGCCGTCGAACTTGGCGAAGTCGGCGGCGGTCCCCTGATCGGGGGCGTCGCCCGCGGGGGTGTCGAGCGGTGGCGCGTAGTAGAGGAAGATCGCCCGGTTCTCGCTGAAGTCCGGGTCGATACCGACGCCTTGGAGGCCCTCCTCGTCGTGCGTGTAGACGGGGACGGTTCCGATCACGGTGGTGTTGCCGGCGGCGTCGGTCCTGCGCAGCTCGCCGTCGCGCGAGGTGTGCAGCACGCTGCGGTCGGGCAGGACCGCGAGCGACATGGGCTCGCCGGTCTCAGGCTCCCCCTTGGCGAGGGTGACCTGCTGGAACTCCTCCGCCGCCGCGGCCGCGGGCTCCGAGTCGAGGGGCTGGGCCGAGGCGCCCGCGGGGGCGGAGAGGACGAGGGACGTGGCGGCGAGGAGGCCGCCGGTGAGGAGCGCGAGTGACTGCCGGAATCGGGTTCTGGACGTTCCGGGCCGTTTTCTGTGCACGTGTGTCCTCCGGGAAGGTCGTACGGGCGGATGCAGCTGCCGTGCGGAAGATCCGGGGACCGGCGTGCGCCGTCACGCTGGTCGGGGGTGCCGCGTCAGGACCGGCCTCGTGTTTCAGGCCCGTGTCCTGTACACCTCAGGGACGTTAGCCGGGTTCGTCCGGGACCGAAAGCCCTTGTGCGGCAGATAAGTTGAACTTTCTCCAGCATCAGGACAAAGACGTTCCCGGGCAGCCCGACAGGCCCGGCGGCGGTGGCCGCCGGGCTGCGGACTATCGGCTTTGACCTGTGGTGATGCCCTAGTCGCTGCCTCCGAACGCGGCGTCGAAGGAGGCCGCCGGCGGGTCGAAGTCGTACCGCTTCAGGAGGGAAAGCGCTTCCGGCGCACCGGCGAGGCGGTCCATACCGGCGTCCTCCCACTCGACCGAGATCGGGCCGTCGTATCCGATCGAGCGGAGCATCCGGAAGACGTCCTCCCACGGCACGTCGCCGTGCCCGGCCGAGACGAAGTCCCAGCCGCGCCGCGGGTCGCCCCACGGCAGGTGGGAGCCCAGGCGCCCGTTGCGGCCGTCCAGGCGCTTGCGGGCCTCCTTGCAGTCGACGTGGTAGACGCGGTCCTTGAAGTCCCACAGGAACCCGACGGGGTCGAGGTCCTGCCACACGAAGTGGCTCGGGTCGAAGTTCAGCCCGAAGGCCGGCCGGTGGCCGACGGCCTCCAGCGCGCGGTGCGTGGTCCAGTAGTCGTAGGCGATCTCGGCCGGGTGGACCTCGTGGGCGAAACGGACCCCTTCGGCGTCGAAGACGTCCAGAATCGGGTTCCACCGCTCGGCGAAGTCCTCGAAGCCGCGCTCGATCATCCGCTCCGGGACCGGCGGGAACATGGCGACCAGGTGCCAGATCGACGAGCCGGTGAAGCCGATGACGGTGCGCACCCCGAACGCCGCCGCGGCGCGCGCGGTGTCGGCCAGCTCGCGCGCGGCTCGCTGCCGGACACCCTCCGGCTCACCGTCGCCCCAGATCCGGGCGGGCAGGATCCCCTTGTGGCGCTCGTCGATCGGGTTGTCGCAGACGGCCTGGCCGACCAGATGGTTGGAGACCGCCCAGCACTTCAGGCCGTACTTGTCGAGCAGTGCCCGCCGCCCGTCCAGGTACGAGGGGTCGGCGAGGGCCTTGTCGACCTCGAAGTGATCTCCCCAGCAGGCGAGTTCGAGCCCGTCGTAACCGAAGTCGCGGGCAAGGCGGCAGACCTCCTCCAGGGGCAGGTCGGCCCACTGGCCGGTGAAGAGGGTGAAGGGTCGTGGCACGGCGAGGTCCTCCTCGATGCGGGCGTGGTCAGGTGGTGACGGGGGTGTAGACGGCGTTCTTCTCGGCGCTCTCCTCCACCGCCGCCAGGACGCGCTGCACCTGTAGGCCGTCGGCGAACGACGGCGCCGGGGCGACCCCCTCGGCGATGCCGGCGACGAGATCGCGCGCCTGGTGGGTGAAGGTGTGCTCGTAACCGAGCGCGTGGCCCGGCGGCCACCACGCCTCCAGGTACGGATGGCCCGGCTCGGTCACCAGGATCCGCCGGAAACCGGCCGACTCGGCGGGCTCGGTGTGGTCGTGGAACGACAGCTCGTTCAGCCGCTCCAGGTCGAAGGCGAGCGAGCCGCGCTCGCCGTTGATCTCCAGCCGCAGGGCGTTCTTGCGCCCCGACGCCATGCGGGTGGCCTCGAACGAGGCGAGCGCCCCCGAGGCGAGCCGCCCGGTGAACAGCGCAGCGTCGTCGACCGTGACCGGCCCGCGCCGCCCGCTCCCGGAGCCCGACAGCCCCGACGACGCGCCGGCCAGCTCGGGCCGCTCCCGTACGAAGGTCTCGGTGAGCGCCGAGACACCCACCAGGAGCTCCCCCACCAGGTACTGCGCGAGGTCGACGGCGTGCGCGCCGAGGTCGCCCAGTGCCCCCGAGCCCGCGTACTCGCGCTTCAGCCGCCAGGTCAGTGGGAACTCCGGGTCGACGAGCCAGTCCTGGAGGTAGGTCACCCGCACGTGGCGGATCGTGCCGACCCTCCCGTCCGCGATGAGCCGCCGGGCGTAGGCGACCGCGGGCACCCGCCGGTAGTTGAAGCCGACCATGGCCACCTGGCCGCGGGCGGCCGCCCGTTCGGCCGCCGCGGCCATGGTCTCGGCCTCGGCGACCGAATTGGCCAGCGGCTTCTCGCACAGGACGTGCTTGCCCGCCTCGAGCGCCGCGACGGCGATCTCGGCGTGGCTGTCACCGGGGGTGCACACGTCCACCAGCTGGACATCGTCCCGGTCCACCAGGGCCCGCCAGTCCGTCTCCGCGGCGGCCCAGCCGTGCCGGGCGGCCGCGGCTCGGACGGCACTCTCGTCCCGGCCGCCGATCGCGGCCAGGACGGGCCTCATCGGCAGGTCGAACACGCGGCCGACGGTGCGCCACGCGTGGGAGTGGGTGGCGCCCATGAAGGCGTAGCCGACCATGCCGATACCGAGCGCCGGCGAAGCGGCCCCCGCGTCACTGTCTTGGTTGCCGGCCATATCAGCCATGCCGTTGCTCCTCGTCGGTTGCTCGGTTCGGACGGGCGGGGCGTATCTGTCAGATGAAGCCCGTCGGCAGGTACTCGTCGACGTTCTCCTTGGTGACGACAGCCGAGTAAAGGGTGATCGACGCGGGGATCTCCAGCTCCGACAACCCGCCGACGCCCTTCTTCTGGCCGAGCGCACGGGCCAGGTCGATGGCGGAGGCGGCCATGGTGGGCGGGTAGAGGACGGTCGCCTTCAGCACGCCGTTGTCGGCCTTGATGGCGTCCATCGCCGACTTGGAACCGGCGCCGCCGACCATGAAGAACTCGTCGCGGCCCGCCTGCGCGATGGCGCGCAGGGCGCCGACGCCCTGGTCGTCGTCGTGGTTCCACAGCGCGTCGAACTGCTTCTGCGCCTGCAGCAGCTGGGCCATCTTGGCCTGGCCGGTCTCGACGGTGAACTCGGCGGCCTGCCGGGCCACCTTCTTGATGTTGGGGTAGTTCTTCAGGGCGTCGTCGAAGCCCTGGGTGCGCTGCCGGGTCAGCTCCAGGTTGTCGATGCCGGCGAGCTCGACGACCTTGGCGTCCGGCTTGTCCTTGAGCTGCTCGCCGATGTAGCGGCCGGCGTTGAGCCCCATGCCGTAGTTGTCGCCGCCGATCCAGCAGCGGTACGCCTGCGGGGAGGCGAAGATCCGGTCCAGGTTGATCACCGGGATGCCGGCCTTCATGGCCTGCAGGCCGACCTGGGTGAGGGCCTTGCCGTCGGCCGGCAGGATGACCAGGACGTCGACCTTCTTGTTGATCAACGTCTGGATCTGTCCGATCTGGGCGGCGGTGTCGTTGGAGCCCTCGGTGATCTCCAGCGTCACCTCGGAGTACTTCGCGGCACGGTCCTTGGCGTTCTGGTTGATGGCGTTGAGCCAGCCGTGGTCCGCCTGCGGGCCGGCGAAGCCGATCGTGACCGGCGTGCCGGGCTTGTCGTCGGCGGCCGCCGCCGTGGTGGCGGCCGCACCGGCCTTCTTCGGCTCGTTGCTGGTGCAGGCGGTGAGGGCCGCTCCGGCGGAGACGGCGGCGGCGCCGAAGAGGAGTCCTCTGCGGCTGGTGACCGGGATTCGTGGCATGACGGTGAAACCCTCCGGGATAGGGCGGTGCGGGGCGCGTGCCGGTTGTCGGGTGGAGCGGGGGCGACGGGCTGGGTCAGCCGTCGCCGTTGCGCACGGTGCTGCGCTGGACCAGGACGGCGGCCACGATGATCGCTCCCTTGGCGATCTCCTGGACGGCGCTCTCCAGGTTGTTGAGGGCGAAGATGTTCTGGATGGTGGTGAACACCAGCACGCCCAGGACTGAGCCGACGATCGTGCCGCGGCCGCCGTTGAGCAGCGTGCCGCCGATGATCGCCGCGGCGATGGCGTCGAGTTCGTAGAGGTTGCCGTTGGTGTTCTGGCCCGAGCCGGACAGGATGATCAGCAGGAAGGCCGCGATGCCGCAGCACAGCCCGGACAGCAGGTAGAGGTAGAGCCGCTGCCGGCGGACGTCGATGCCGGCCAGGCGGGCGGCCTCCGCGTTGCCGCCGACGGCCACGGTCCTGCGCCCGAAGGTCGTCCTGTTCAGCACCAGCCAGCCGATGACGGTGACCGCGGCGAAGACCAGCACCAGCGGCGGGATTCCGAGGACGTAGGCGTCGGGGATGCCGAGGTCGAGCACCGAGGTCACGGTGACGATCTGCGTCTTGCCGTCGGTGATCTGCAGGGCGAGCCCGCGTGCCGAGGCGAGCATCGCGAGGGTCGCGATGAACGGCACCATGCCGCCGTAGGCGATGAGCACCCCGTTGACCAGCCCGCAGCCGACACCGACGGCGATCGCCGTGAACAGGATGCCGACGAAGCCGTACTCCTGGGTGGCGAGGGTCGTCGCCCATACGGAGGACAACGCGACGATCGCACCGACGGACAGGTCGATGCCGCCGCTGGTGATCACGAAGGTCATGCCGACGGTGACGACACCGATGACGGAGGCCTGGGTGAGCACCAGTTGGAGGTTGGAGACGTCCAGGAAGGCGTCGGGCTGCGTGATGCCCCCGACGAGGACGAGGGCGGCGAGGACGCCGAGCAGGGACAGGTTGCGGATGTCGGCGTGGAACCCCAGCGCCGGACGCCGGCCGCCGCCCTTCGTGACGGGGGGCGCGTCCGCGGGCGGCGTCGGTGCCTGCGGGGCCTCGGAAGCGGGCTGCGTCATCGGCTCGGGCTCCCTTCCATGACAAGGTCGAGTACGCGGTGTTCGTCCAGCTCCGTCGCGGGCGCCGCGTGCACGACGCGTCCCTCGCGGAGCACCAGCACCCGGTCCGCGAGTCCCAGGACCTCGGGGACCTCGCTGGAGACGAGCAGTACGGCGAGCCCGTCGTCGGCGAGCCGGCGGATCACCGCGTACAGCTCGGCGCGGGCGCCCACGTCGACGCCGCGGGTCGGCTCGTCGAGCAGCAGGACGCGGCAGCCGCGCAGCAGCCAGCGGGCCAGGACGGCCTTCTGCTGGTTGCCCCCGGACAGCGTGCGCACCGGGGCGTCGGGGTTGTCCGGCCGCAGTGACAGCGACCGGGTGGACTCCCGGGCGGCCCGCCGTTCCTCCCTGCGGTCGAGCCAGCCGGCCCGGGAGAAGCGGGAGAGGGTGGACACCGACACGTTGCGCGTGACGGACTCCAGCATCAGCAGTGCCTGCGCCTTGCGCTCCTCCGGTGCCAGCCCCAGTCCTGCGCGGACGGCCGAGCGGACGCTGCCGGGCTTGAGGGGGCGGCCGTCCATGGTGACCCGGCCGGCGGTGGGCTTCCTGGCGCCGTAGAGCGTCTCGAGGATCTCCGACCGTCCAGAGCCCACGAGCCCCGCGAGCCCGACGATCTCGCCCGGGCGCACCTCCAGGTCGACCGCGGCGAACTCGCCTTCCCTGGCGATCCCTTCGACCCGCAGGACGGGGTCGCCGGAGCGCGGTCCCGCGGGGCGCGGCGGGAAGACGTACTCGACGTCACGGCCCGTCATGAGCGCCACGATCTCCCGCGTGGGCATGGACTTGGCGGGGAGCCCGCCGGCGACCGCGCGGCCGTCCTTCAGGACGGTGACCCGGTCGCCGACGCGGCGGATCTCCTCCAGCCGGTGGGAGATGTAGACGACCGCGACGCCGTCGGCGGTCAGTTGCCCGACGATGCGCAGGAGGTTGTCGGTCTCCTCGGGATCCAGCGCGGCGGACGGCTCGTCCATGACGATGAGGCGCACGTCGTGGGAGAGCGCCCGGGCCATCGAGACGATCTGCTGCTGGGCGGCCGAGAGGTCCCCGACGCGGCGGGCGGGGTCGATCTCGGGATGGCCGAGCCGGCGCAGCAGGACGGCGGCCCCGCGGCGGGCGTCGCGTCCCCGCACGACGAAGCCCGCGGTGGTCGGTTCGTGGCCGAGGAACACGTTCTCGGCCACGGACAGCCCCTGGACCAGATCGAGTTCCTGGTAGATGGTGGCGATGCCGAGCCGCATGGCGGCGATCGGCGACTTCAGCGACACCGGCTCCCCGCGCCAGGTGATCTCCCCGCCGTCGGGCTGGTGCGCCCCGGCGAGCACCTTGATGAGGGTGGACTTCCCCGCGCCGTTCTGGCCGAGGAGGCAGTGCACCTCGCCGGCCTGGACGTCCAGGTCGACGCCGTCCAGGGCACGGACGCCGGGGAAGGACTTGGTGATGCCGGACATGGTGAGCAGCGGGGCTGCTGTCGGGGGCGGCGGTGCCGGTGGTTCAGGTGCCATGACGATCCCCTCGGCGGGTGCGGGTGACACGTGCGCGTGCGGAGCGTGCGGGTGGAGCCGGTGGTGCCGTGGTACCGGTGGAGCGCTTGGCCGGTGGGGGTCAGGCCGGGGAGAACACGTGGTCGCTGATGAGCCGGGCCGCGCCGATCACGCCGGCGGTGGGGCCCAGTTCACCCAGGACGATGGGCAGGTTGCCGGTCGCCAGTGGCAGCGACTGGCGGTAGACCTGGCTGCGGATGCTGGCGAGCAGCGTGTGGCCGAGGCCGGTGACGCCGCCGCCGATCACGACCAGTGCGGGGTTGAAGAAGCTCACCAGGCCGGCGATGACCTGGCCGACGCGGTTGCCCCCCTCGCGGATGAGTTCCAGTGCCGCCGCGTCACCGACCGCGGCCGCCGCGGCGACGTCGACGGCGGACAGCTGCCCTGCCGCCCCGAGCCGGGCCGCGAGGGCGGAGGACCGCCCCGACCTGGCCGCCTCCAGGGCGTCCTGGGCGAGCGCGGCGCCGCTGAAGTGGGCTTCCAGGCAGCCCTTGTTGCCACAGGCGCAGGCGCGTCCGTCGGCCTCGACCCGGATGTGGCCGATGTCGCCCGCGCTGCCCGTCACACCGCGGTGCACCTCACCGCCGACGACGATGCCGCAGCCGATGCCGGTGCCGATCTTGACGCACAGGAAGTCGCCGACGGATCGGGCGACCCCGGCGTGCTGCTCCCCCATGGCCATCAGGTTCACGTCGTTGTCGACCATGACGGGGCAGCCCAGTTCCTGGCTGAGCGCCTCGCGGACCGGGAAGCCGTCCCAGCCCGGCATGATCGGCGGTGCAACGGGGACGCCCTCGGGGAAGCGCACCGGCCCCGGCACCCCGATGCCCGCACCGTCGAAGCCCTCGGCGAGGCCGGCGGCCCTGAGTTTGGCGGCCATTTCGAGGATCCGCTCGAATACGGCGACCGGTCCCTCACGGACGTCCATCGGGTGGTTGAGGTGGCCGAGCACCTCCAGTTCAGCGTTGGTGACGGCGACGTCGACCGAGGTGGCGCCGATGTCGACGCCGAGGAAGCGCAGACCCGGGGCGAGCCTGATGTTGTGCGAGCGCCGTCCGCCGCGTGAGGCGGCCAGGCCGTCCGCGACGACCAGACCCGTCTCCAGCAGCCGGTCGACCTCGACGGCCAGCTTGGAACGGGACAGGTCGATCTGGTCCCCCATCTGGGCACGGGAGTTGGGTCCGCCGTCACGGAGCAGCCGCAGCAGCCGCGCCTGATGCCCGTTGGCGGGTCGAGCTGTCATGCGTCTCACGTGCCCCTCACCTCCCCCGGCCGTCGGCATGGGGATACCGGACCGGCGTGAACCGGTCCCGCTCCGTCAGGCTTTCGATGGGAAAGTAGCAGCGCCCGCCTGGTGGGGGAAGAAGTTGCGCAGGAATCACCGAGGTCTTTTTCCGGTTCCAGGACAAAGTCTGGAGGGAGGTCAACTCTCCCGCCGGACGGGGGATGCAGGCACGCCCGATCCGGAACGGAGGGGGACCTCGGAGTGAAGGGCGGTGGAACGGGGCCGCACCGGAGGGCGGTTCCCGCCGCGGCTCACACCGGCGAGAAGACGTGGTCGCTGATCAGGCGGGTGGCCCCGACCACGCCCGCGGTCGGGCCGAGTTCACTGAGGACGATCGGCAGGTTGCCGGTCGCCAGCGGCAGCGAC
This sequence comes from Actinacidiphila sp. bgisy160, assembly GCF_057707815.1. Lineage (NCBI taxonomy): Bacteria > Bacillati > Actinomycetota > Actinomycetes > Kitasatosporales > Streptomycetaceae > Actinacidiphila > Actinacidiphila sp. bgisy160. The sequence continues at coordinate 90,152 of NZ_JBYIQW010000019.1, read as the reverse complement.
TGCCCGTACACCTGGCTGCGGATACTGGCCAGGAGGGTGTGCCCCAGACCGGTGAGCCCACCGCCGATCACGACGAGTCCGGGGTTGAAGAAGCTCACCAGGCCGGCGATGACCTGGCCCGTGCGGTTGCCGCCCTGCCGGATGAGGTCGAGGGCCGCGCCGTCCCCGCCCGCCGCGGCGCCCGCCACGTCGGCGGCGGTGAGCGTCCCCGCCGAGGCCAGCCGGGCGGCGAGCGCCGCCGAATCCCCGGCGGCGGCCGTGGCGGCGGCGTCCCGGGCCAGGGCGCTCCCGCCGAAGTAGGCCTCGAGACAGCCGTGGTTGCCGCAGGCGCAGGAGATTCCGCCCGGGACCACCTGGATGTGCCCGATGTCGCCGGCGCTGCCGTTGACCCCGCGGTAGACCTGCCCACCCACGACGATGCCGCATCCGATGCCGGTCCCGATCTTGACGAAGAGGAAGTCCCGCACCGAACGGGCGACCCCGGCATGCTGCTCCCCCAGCGCCATGAGGTTCACGTCGTTGTCGACCAGGACGGGACAGCCGAGTTCCTGGCTCATGGCCTCCCGGACCGGGAACCCGTCCCAGCCGGGCATGATCGGCGGGGCGACCGGCACGCCGTCGGGGAACCGCACCGGCCCGGGCACCCCGATCCCCGCGCCGTCGAAGCTCTCCGCGGTGCCGGCGGCGCGCAGTTCGGCCGCCATCACCAGCACCTGCTCGAACACGGCGACCGGACCCTCGCGCACGTCGAACGGCACGGTACGGTGGCCGAGCACCTCCAGCTCGGCGTTGGTGACCGCCACGTCGACCGAGGTGGCGCCGATGTCCACCCCGAGAAAGCGCAGCGAGGGGGCGAGGCGCACGTTGTGCGAGGGCCGTCCGCCGCGGGAGGCGGCGAGTCCGTCGGGGACCACGAGACCAGTCTCCAGGAGGCGGTCGACCTCGACCGCCAGTTTCGACCGGGAGAGCTCCACCTGGTCGCCGAGCACGGCCCGCGACTGCGGGCCCGCATCGCGCAGCAGGCGCAGCACCCTCGCCTGGTGCCCGTTCGCCGGCCGGGCAGTCATCCGTCTCACGTCGCGCCTCTTCCTCGCCGGTCACCCTCGGGTGCCTCTCGTCACCCTCCGGGCGGGGCCACGACTGGACGGGACCGTACCACCGGGGTCGGCGGCCGGGAAGAAACCGCCGAAAGACACCCGGAGGCCGCTTCTCCGGGCGACCGGCGGGGCGCCGTTTGCGGGCGCCCGCGGCGTCCGGCAGGGTGCGGAACGACAGCACGCGGCGCGGGCTCTGCGCGCCGGGGGACAGGGGTTCGTGATGACGTGGTCCCGCTTGACGGTGGTCCGCGACGGCGTGCGGCTGGAGTGCCGGGACCGGCCGGGTCCGGGGCCGTCGGTGGTCCTGCTGCACGGCCTGGCCGGCCACGCGGGCGAGTGGGACGACACCGCGCGGTGGCTGAAAGCCCGTCATCACGTGGTAGCCGTGGACCAGCGGGGGCACGGCGCCTCCGAGCGGCGCCCTGGGGACGTCTCCCGCGCGGCCTACGTGGACGACGCCGCGGCCGTCATCACGGAGCTGGGCACCGGGCCGGTGATCCTGGTGGGCCAGTCGCTCGGCGGCCACACCGCGATGCTGACGGCCGCGGCCCGCCCGGATCTGGTCCGCGCCCTGGTGCTGGTCGAGGCGGGACCCGGCGGCCCGAACCCGGGAGTTCCCGCGGACATCGGGGCGTGGCTGGACTCCTGGCCGGTGCCCTTCCCCTCGGTGGAGTCCGCCGCCGCGTTCCTCGGCGGCGGGCCGGTCGGCAGGGGCTGGGCGGAGGGCCTGGAGCGGCGCGACGACGGCTGGTGGCCGCGCTTCGACCGTGACGTCATGGTGGCCTCCCTGCGGGAGAACGCGGAGCGCGCCTTCTGGGAGGAGTGGGACGCGCTGCGGTGCCCGACGCTGGTCGTGCTCGCCGAGAAGGGGATCATCGGCGCCGACGAGGCACGGGAGATGTGCCGCCGGCAGCCGCGGGCGGTGGCCGTCGGCGTTCCCGGGACGGGCCACGACCTCCACTTGGAGCGTCCGGACGCGCTGCGCCAGGCGATGACCGCCTTCCTCGACGGGCTCGGGTGACGCCGCCCGCATGACGGGAGCGGGCGCCCGGGTGGGCCGGCCGTCCGCGCGAAAAGAAGGGATGCGGGTCCCGCCTTGGTGGACACCCCGGCGAGCGGGCCCTCGACTCCCCTATGCTCGCCTACGATCCGACAACCTTCCCAACAGTTAATCGTTGAATCATCTCAGGAGATCGCCATGCCCGAGGCACCCGGATCCGGGAGCGCGGCCCCACAGGAGGTCGCCGGGGCGATGTACGACGCCATGCTGCGGTCCGACCGCACCACGTTGGCGGCCATCGCCTCCCCGGGCCTGCGGATCCGGGTGACGGAGGCGCTGCCCTGTGGCGGCACGGACCCCGGACTCGCCGGTTTCGCGGCGTTCTTCAAGAAGGCGTTCCACCTGATCGAGAGCCGCATCGAGACCGCTCGGCTCTTCGAGGCGGGCGGCCAGGTCGTCCCCGTGGGACGGACGCAGGGCACGGGAGGCGGGGCCGCCCGGCCCTTCGACTCCGCGATCGTCCACGTCTTCACGGTCGAGGCGGGCAGGATCGTCGGATTCGACGCGTACGGCGATGACCCCCTGGGCCCGGAGGGCCCGGTCGGCCGCTGACCGCCGGGCCTGTGCCTGGTGGCTGATACTCAGGCCGAGGCCTGCTGCGGGCCCCGCTCGTAGGCCTGACGCGCCGTCCGCAGCAGGGCGCGCCAGGAGGTGATGGTGGGGCGGCGGCGTAGCAGGGCGCGTCGCTCACGCTCCGTCATACCGCCCCAGATCCCGAACTCGATGCGGTTGTCGAGGGCGTCGGCCAGGCACTCGGTGCGCACGGGGCAGCCGCCGCACACGGCCTTGACGCGCTTCTGGGCGGCCCCCTGGACGAACAGCACGTCCGGGTCCTCCATCCGGCACACGGCCTGCGCTCCCCAGTTCTCCACCCAGACGTCGCCCTCGCCGGCAGCGCCCGTCGGCCCCGGCTCCCCCACCACGTCAAGCTTCATCCGCGTATCTCCCGCTCCGCCGCCCCGTCGCGCAGTCGCGCGGGGCTTCTCCTCTCGTGCCCGCGCCCTCTGTACGGACCGCGCACGCAAACCGTTCAGCGGTCAGGCGGACGAGTCGGCGCAGGCGACCGCGATGCCGGCGAACTCCTCGATCAGCGGGTCGTGCCGGCTGCCGTCCCACGCCAGGAACACCCGGTTGGGGCCGATGTCCTCGATCTCGACGTGGGCGATGTCGGCGCGGGTGTAGTAGGTCGCGGTGGAGAGCGGCAGCACGACGACGCCGCGGCCCGCCGCCACGCTCTCGAGCTTCTCCTCGACGGAACGGAATCCCGGGACGTCCGGCCGGCGCTGAGGGTCGGCGATCTCCCGGGCGATGTCGCGCCACTCGGGCACGGCGGCGGGGTCCTGGAGGAGGTGCTCGTCGGCGAGGTCCGCGATGCCGAGGGCGGGCTTGCCCGCGTAGGGGTGGTCCGCCGGCAGGACGGCGACGCGGGGTTCGGCGAGGAGGCTGCGGGTGGCCAGGCCGCGGGTGTCGATGGGCATCCTGACGTAGCCGACGTCGACGCGTCCGTCGCGGATCACCTCCGTCTGGTCGTCCCAGCTCGTCCTGACGACCTCGACCGACAGGTCCGGGTGCCGGCGGGAGATCTCCCGCACGGCACCCGTGACGATCAGTCCGGGCATGAAACCCACGGTGAAGGAGGCGAGGCCCCGGGCCGCGCGGGTGGCCCTGCGCCGGGTGGCGTCGGCGGCCGCCAGGAGCGGCCCCGCGTCGGCGAGGAGTTGCGTGCCGGCCGGGGTCAGTTCGGTGTTGCGGCGGTCGCGGGAGAACAGCTGCACCTTGAGCTCGTTCTCCAGCGCCCTGATCTGCCGCGACAGCACGGGCTGCGCGATGTGCAGGCGTTCGGCCGCCCTCCCGAAGTGCAGTTCCTCGGCCACCGCGACGAAGTACCGCAGCTTGCGCAGATCCAGATCCACGGACCCCTCCTCGCCTCCTCACGGGGGCGGACATATCCGAGCGTATCCGCCCGGCTCACGCTTCTCAGCGGGAAGGCTCAGGGGCGGGCGAGGTCGGCCGCCAGGTCGAGCCGGGAGGGCTGCCAGCCCAGCTCACGACGGGCCCGGGCGCCGGTGAGCCGCTGGTCGAGGGCGAAGGCCTCCGCGATGGGGCCCATCCGCTCCTCGGCCTCCGCCTCGGTCAGGTGCCGGACCGATCCGGGGCGGCCGATCGCCCGGCTCACCGCGTGGGCGACCTCCGCCTGGGTCGGGTGGAGGTCGCCGACCCCGGCGTAGACCGAGCCGGGCGCGGCGTTCAGGGCCAGCGCGTACAGTTCGGCGACGTCGTCGACGTGAACGGTCGACCAGTGGTTGGCGCCGTCGCCGACGCAGGGCACGGAGCCGGTCTCCCGCCCCGGCGCCGCGTAGAACATGTCGACCAGGCCGCCGCAGCGGCCGTGGACCAGGCCGGGCATGACCACCACCGGCCGTTCGCCGGTCGCGGCGCGGGCGAGGACGCGCTTCTCGTTCTCCAGCCGCCAGGCGGTGATGCGCGGCGGGAACAGCGGGGCGTCCTCGTCCGCCACGCCGTCGGTGTCGCCGTAGACCCACACCCCGCCGGTGTGCACGTACGGGCGCGGCCCGGCGCCGTCCTGCAGCGCCTCGGCGGCGGCGCGGTCGACCTCGGCGGTGTCGGGACCGTAGTGCTGGCCCATGTGGATGACCCCGTCGGCGGCGCGCGCGGCGGCCCGCAGCACGTGCGTCTCGGTCAGGTCCCCCGCCACGGGGACGGCCCCGAGGTCGTGGACGACCCGGGCCGAGTCCTCGCTGCGGGCCAGGGCGACGACCTGGATTCCCCGGCGCACCAGGGCCTCGATGGTGGCCCGCCCGATGTAGCCGGAGCCTCCGGTGAGGAAGACCTTCATGGCGCTCGCCTTTCTCGTGATGTCCTGCGACACCTCCGAGTCTTCGGGCGGGGCGTGCGGCGCGTCCAAGACCTGTTCCCCTCCCTGTGATACCCGCCGGGTATCAGCGCAGGACCGCGTCGATGAGCTCCTGCGGGGACCGTGCGCTGAGCGGGCCGGGGCAGGGGTCCCCCGCCATGGCGGCGGGGGAACCGGGGCTTTCACGCAGCCGCGGGACCGGTCCGGATCACGAGGTGAAGTCGGTGGACAGGGCGAGGTCCCGCCACGCGCCGATCTCACGGGCGACTCCGGCGAGCTTGTTCTCCACGTCGGCGAGGCTGGCCTTGCCCAGCGGGATCCGGGCCGGCATCGCCTCCGCCCCGGCGACGGTGATGATGGCGGTCGCCGCCTTCACCGGGTCGCCGTCCTGGGCGTGGTTGCTGTCGTCGGCCCAGTCGCGCATGCCACCCGCGCTCTCCTGGTAGTCCTCGATGACCCGCTCGGTGCGGTGCAGGGAGGAGGAGTCCAGGAAGTCCGTACGGAACGGGCCGGGCTCGATGGCGGTCGCCTGGATGCCGAGCGGCGCGAGTTCCAGCCGCAGCGACTCGGTCACCGCCTCGACGGAGAACTTGGTCGCGCAGTACAGGCCCCAGCCCGCCCACCCGACGAACCCGCCGACGGAGCTGAGGTTGATGATCCGTCCAGAGCGCCGGGCCCGCATGACGGGCAGGACGGCACGGGTCACGGTCAGCAGTCCGAAGACGTTCGTGTCGAACACCGCGCGCGCCTCGGCGTCGCTGGTCTCCTCCACCGCGCCGAGCAGGCCCCGGCCGGCGTTGTTGACGAGGACGTCGATGGTGCCGAAGCGCTCGACCGCCGCCTCGACGGCGGACCGGGCCTGCTCCTCGTCGTTCACGTCGAGCGGTACGGCCAGCAGCCGGTCGGCGTGGGCCGCGAGCGCGTCCTCCACGGCGCGGGGCTTGCGGGCGGTGGCCACGACGTTGTCGCCCCGCTCGAGGGCCTGCCGGGCGATTTCCAGGCCGAACCCGCGGGATGCGCCGGTGATGAACCACGTCGTCATTGGTGATGTGCTCCTCATGATCACTGGGCGTCGTTCTGTCGACGTGTCCCAGCGTCCACCCGCGGCGAAGGGCGGGGCAGGGAAGGATCAACCGTAGGAGACGCCTGCCTGGGACCGGCAGTACCAGTCGGATCCGGTCACGGGCGCACGGCCGCGGGACTCGCCGACCACGTGGCCAGGAAGCGCAGCGCCTCGTGGGCGGCGGTGCCGGGCTGCGCGGTGTAGACGAAGATGGTCTGGTCCGGGTCGTCGCCCACGACGAGGCTCTGGAAGTCCAGCGTCATGGTGCCGGCCACCGGGTGCCGGAAGGTCTTCTCGCCCGCGGCCCGGGTCCGCACCCGGTGGTCCGTCCACCAGCGGCGGAAGTCAGCGTCGGCGGCGGAGAGTTCCTCGACCAGGGCCTTGAGCCGCGGGTCCTGCGGGTCGCGCGCCGCGCCCATCCGGAGGTAGGCGACGCACTCGCGGGCGACGGTTCGCCAGTCGGCGTACAGCTCGCGGAAGGCCGGGGCCAGGAACGCCATGCGCACCAGGTTGCGCTGCGCTTCCGGCACGGCGGCGAAGTCGGTGAGCAGCGCCGCGCCCAGCGGGTTCCAGCCCAGTACGTCCAGCCGGTGGCTCAGCAGCAGGGCCGGGTACTCCTGCAGCCCGTTGAGCAGGGTCTGCGTCTGCGGCCGGATGCGGCCGGGCGCCGAGGCGGGTCGTTGCGCGCCGGCCGCGGCGACCCGCAGCAGGTAGTCACGCTCGTCGGGCCGCAGGCGCAGCGCCCGCGCGAGCGAGTCCAACACCGCCGTCGAGACGTGCACCGTACGGCCCTGCTCCAGGCGCACCACGTAGTCCACGCTCACGTTCGCCAGCTGCGCCAGCTCCTCCCGCCGGAGCCCCGGGACCCGGCGGTGGCGCCCGTCGTCCGGCAGGCCCACGTCTTCGGGGTTCACCCGGGAACGGCACGCCCTCAGGAAGTCACCCAGCGTGGTGTTCGAAGCGTTCCGCTGACTCATATGTCGATTATCGACGCTGCGGGACGGTACCGGGAGCGCCGCCGGCCGGGGGCCTTGGGGCAGTGCCTCCGGCAGGCCCCGTGCGAGCGGGACGGCGTCGGCCGGTCCGGCGTCCCGCGGTGCCAGGGCGGACGGGGCCGTCTTGGCGAGCTCCCGGCCCGGGCCGAGGTCGTACTCGCCCGGTGGGTCGAAGGCCGGGGCGGGTCCGGCTCGGCGGCGACGGACATCGCCCTGCGCAGCCGGTGCCGTGGCGGCACCGGCTGCGCAGGGGTCAGGGGTCAGAGGGGCAGACGGTCAGAAGGTCAGGCTCCAGCGGTCGAGGTAGCCGGGGTCGACGGTGAAGATGCCGGGGGTGTTGTCCGTGACCCGCAGCTTCCAGGTGCCGTTGGCGGGGACCGCCGAGGCGTCCACGGTGTACGTGGCGTGCACCTCGCCCTCGCCGGTGTCCCAGTACCAGGGCTTCACCGGGATCTCCGTCCCGTCCTCGCCGACCAGGGTGACGATCTGGCCGCCCACCCATGGGTGGACCAGGTCGATGGTCACCTTGAGGTCGCTGGGCGCGTTGCCCTTGCGGCCGGTCACGATCAGCGGGGACTCGATCGTCTTCCAGTTCGGGATGTCGTAGCGGGCGGGATTGACGAAGAAGCTGCCGCCGGAGGCCAGGACAGGCCACTCGAAGCGCACCGTGCGCCTGGCCTTGTGCTGGGCGGTGTTCTCGACGGTGATGGCCGTCTTGAAAGTGCCGGCCTTCTTCGGCGTGCCGCTGATCAGGCCCGTCCGCGCGTTGATGGACAGCCCCTTGGGCAGCCCGTGCGCCGAGTAGGCCAGCCGTCCGGGGCTGGAGCCGACCGCCTCGATCTGGCGGCTCATCGGCTGGCCGACGGCCACGGGCCGGGTGGAGGGCGTCACGACGGCGATGTGGTTGACGTAGCGGGCGCCGACGTTGACCGCCGCCCAGGCGTTGCCCACCGCCTCGTAGGTGGCGCTGCCCTGCCCGAACAGGTCGGCGGCCGCCTGCAGGGTGGCGGTGCGCGCCCCGGCGTAGTCGGTGCTGCTGGTCATGTACGTGGTCAGGGCCCGGTACCAGATGTCGGTCGCGTTGCGCAGGCCGACGGGGGCGACGGGGAGGCCGTCGTAGGTGGGGCTGTCGTAGGCGACGCCGTTGATCGTCTTCTTGCCGCTGCCCTCGGAGAGGAGGTAGAAGAAGTGGTTCGCCGGGCCGGAGCTGTGGTGGACGTCCTCCTTCCTCAGCTGCGGCGTCCAGTAGTCCAGCGACGTGCCCTTGACGGGGTCGGCGTCCTTGGACGGCTGGTCCATGTAGCGCAGCGGCTTGCCGGTGCCACGCACGTCGGCGAGTTCGCCCATCATGTAGTCGGGGACGTCGGCGGGGTTGTCCGCGAAGAACTCCACGGCCGTGGCCATGATGTCGCTGGTCGCCTCGTTGAGGCCGCCGGACTCCCCGGCGTAGGTGAGGTTGGCGGTGGCGTAGGTGACGCCGTGCGTCATCTCGTGGGCGGCGATGTCGAGTTCGGTGAGCGGGTGCTCATTGCCGCGGCCGTCGCCGTACGTCATGCAGAAGCAGCCGTCGTCCCAGAAGGCGTTGGCGAAGTTGTCGCCGTAGTGCACCCGTGAGAAGGCTCCGACACCGTTGTCGGCGATGCCGTTGCGGCCGAAGCGCTCCTTGTAGAAGTCCCAGGTCTCCCGCTGGCCGTAGGCCGCGTCCACGGCGGCGGTCTGGCGGTCGGTGATCGTCCCGTCGCCCCAGACGTCGTCGTCGTCGGTGACCAGGTTGCCGTTGCCGCCGACGCCGGTCAGGTCGTACGTCTTGTGCCCGCCGCGCTCCGGGTCGGTCAGCTCGTAGAGGCCGTTGTTGTCGACGGTGCCGATCTGCACCTGCCCGCTGTACTGGCTGTTGCCGGTGCCCGAGCGGATCTCCTCGACTTTCTGGAGCTCCTTGCCGGTCGCGGCGTCGGTGACGACGTTCAGCCGGCTGGGGGTCCCGTCCTTCTGGGTGCCGGTGACGAAGGACTGCCAGGCAAGGGTGGGCTTGCCGTCGCCGAGGAAGACGACCAGACGGGGGGCGCCGTCCGCGGCCGGGTTCCGGGTGCGCTCGCTCTCGGCCGCGGCAAGGGCGGACTTCTTCGCCGTGGCGGCGCTGACGGCGGCCTTCGTGCTGGGCACGGCGACCCGTGCGGACGAGGCCTTGCTGACGGTGCGTGCGCCGGCCCGCTCGTGCACCACCAGGTCCCCGCCGACCACGGGGAGCCCGGCGTACGTGCGCTCGTAGCGTGTGTGCACCGTGCCGTCGGCGTCCTTGATGACGTCCTTGGGTATCAGCGCCTCCTTGTCGCCCAGCCGGAGTGCGCGGGCGGCGGTGACCCGGCCGTCGGACGCCGCCTCGAGCAACTGCTTGCGCTGCGCGGTGGAAAGGGCGAGGGAGCGCGCCCCCGGCCGGGAGTCCGCCACGATCTTGCGCGGCGCCGTCCCGTCCCCCTCGGACGCGGCGACGGCGCCGGTGGCCGGGAGGAGGGGGGTGAGCAGGGCGGCCAGGGTCACGGCGGCGATCGCCGTGACACGGCCGCGTGCGCCACGCGCACGACGGTCGGGAGAGGGATTCGGCAGGGAAGTGGCACCCGTGACAGCGGGTTGGTTCGTCACTCGTGAAGCTCCTTGTGCCCGGCCGTTCGAACGGCCGCTGGGAACGGGAACATCGGAGGCCCAGAATGCCTCCGCAAGGTGACGTGCGAGTGATGCTCGCGCGACGCCGTGGATCGTTTCAGCATGTTCGCCCCATGTCACCACTGCGGAGATCATTGTCCGAAAGTCGGTCACCTCCCTCCCGTGGGAGCGGTACCACGCTTTGCCGACCACGTGCGGATTTACCGTGCGGCAACAGAGAGTTGACGATGCCGAACGAAAAGATCCAGCCACGGCAGCGGACACATCAAGCCGTCCGGATGATGGGGATCTGAGGCTCTTTTCCCTGATCAAAAGAGGCCGAGGCCCATGCGTTCGGCGAGGAGCGGCTCAACTCGACCACTGCGTCGATAATTTCGAGCCAACGCTCCTCGGGGGACGATGGGGTCGCTAAACGTCCTCGGCGGCCGGGACCGCGTACCCCGGCACGGACGGCCAGCGGACGGTCAGCACCGTCGAGTCCTCCTCCGCCACCCACGAGTGGTCCACGCCCTTGCCCCACACGACGTAGTCCCCCTGACGGGCCAGCACCACCGACCGCCCCCGGAACTCGACCCGGAACCGCCCGCTGATGAGGATCTGCAGCGCGGTCCGCTCCTCGCCGCGCACCCACTCCCCGCGCTCGTCCCCCGCCGGGTGGACGCCCCACTTGATCTCCACGGCGTCACTGTGCCGGGGGTCTGCCGCCTCCTTGAAGTGCCCCAGCAGCCACCCCCGGTCGAGCGGCGCGTCCTCACCGGCGTTGCCCACGTAAACGCTGTCGTCCATGACCGGGACGCTAACACCGCGGCTGCGCCGCCCCGATCGCCCGGCCAGGCGGGTGCCTCACTCCGTCTCGCGGGGTTCGCCGGCCACCATCTCCGCCGTGACGGCTCATCGTTCGTGGCCTCGCCAGGCGCCGTCGAGGTACTGGAAACGCGGGGAGTACCCCTCGCGCTCGAAGCCCAGGCGCTCCACCAGCCTGATCGACGCGACGTTCGCGGGCTGGATGTTGGCCTCCAGCCTGTGCAGGCCGAGGTCGCCGAAGGCGTAGGCAGAGCACGAAACCCTCGTGCGTCGGGTGGTCGAAGCGCTCGACGTAGACGGAGAAGGTCTCCGGGGTGTGCTCCCACCTGGGCACCCAGGGCCCGTGCAGTGCGGCGCTCGCCCGGGCGAGCGCGCCGATCTCTTCGTGGTCCCGGACGGTGATCCGCCGGATGGCCACCCGGGGACCGTGGGCGAGGAAGGTGTCGTCAGCCATCGCGCGATCGTAGTGCGACCGGCCTTCGCGGTACCGCTTCCCGACGAACGGCGTTCACTGGTGGGACATCTACGGCTGGGCACATGCGGCGCGCTCAGAGCGATTCGCCGGGCCGCAGATACCGGTAGCCGTGGTCGGTCTGTTCCGCGAGCCAGCCGTTGACGCTGCCGAGGCCCCGCTCGTTGATCTGGCCGTCGTGGATCCCGAACGTCCGTCGCGGTGCGACGGCGTTGACGAAGTCGATCGCCTCGGTCGTCTTCAGCCAGGACGCCTGGAGCGGCACCATGAGCGTCTCGACCGGCTGGGCGGGCACGTGCAGCGCGTCACCGGGGTGGTAGAGGGTGTCGTCGACAACGTAACCGAGGTTCACGCAGTCGGGCCGGCCGGCGTGGACGGGCGCGTGGCGGCCGCCCACCGCACGCACACGGAAGCCGGCGGCGGTGAACTCCGTGCCGGCGCCGACCCGGGCCGACTCCAGCCGCGGGATGTCCGCCCCCGCTGGGGCGTAAACCGGGACGCCGAGCCCGGCCAGGCGAAGGACGTCGACGTGGTCGCTGTGCTCGTGCGTGACCAGTACGGCGTCCGCCCCCGCCAGCGCGGCCGGCTCGCTCCACGTCCCGGGGTCGATGACGAGCACGCGCCCCTCGTGCTCGACGCGCACGCAGGCGTGGGTGTACTTCGTGATCCGCATGACCCCGACCGTAACGCGAGCCCGCCCGAGCCGAGCCGAGCCGAGCCGAGCCGGGTGACGCGATCGGCGAGACATTTCCCTGAAACGTTCTCATCTCATGGGCCGCGCCCACCGCGAACCCCTGGCGCGGACCGCCGGCGCCCCGCTCCCCGACGTCGCGGATGCCGCACCCCACCACGCCCGTCGAGGTTCGTACCCGCTGGGACCTTGCCCCCGCCAGGGACCTCGCTGTAGCCTCCGCAAAAGATTGAAACGGTTCAATAAGCAGCGCGTTGCATCCCGGCACTGATCACCCCGGGATGAAAGGCACCTCCACCACTCACTCCGGGGAGCTACGGAACCATGCACGACCACAGCAACCGCCCCGAGGGCGGCGGGGTTTCCCGCCGCAGCCTCCTCATCGCCACCGCCGTCGCGGGCACAGCGGCGGCCCTGGCCCCCGCACTGCCCGCTGCCGCCGAGGCGCGGACCGGGACCGGGGCGGCGGGCGAGGGCGAGGCGGCACGCGCGTTCGCCGAGCCGGGGAGCGCGGTGCGGCCCAAGTTCCGCTGGTGGTGGCCGGACGGGCTGGTGGACCCCGACGAGATCAGACGCGAGGTCGACCAGATCGCCGACGCCGGGTTCGGCGGTGCCGAGATCGCGGCCGTCCACCACAGCGTGAAGGACGCCTCAGTCCTGGACACCGAGCACCACGGCTGGGGCAGCCCCGCCTGGGTGGCCGGCGTCCAGGCGGCCCTGGACCAGGCCCGCCGGCGGGGCGTCACCATCGACCTCACCATCGGCCCCAGCTGGCCCGCGGCCGTCCCCGGGATCACCCCCGACAGCGAGGCCGCCGTACAGGAACTCGCGCTCGGCGCCGTCACAGTGGCGGCCGGAGCGGACTACTCGGGCCCCGTGCCGCCGCCGGCCGCGGCCGCCGCCTCCGGGGTCACGCGGCAGCGGCTGCTGGGCCTGCTGGCCACCCGGGTCGCCCCCGAGAACGCCACCCGCAAGGAGACCGGCCTGGACCGCGCGAGCGCCCGGGACCTCACCGCGCGTGTCGCCGACGGCGCCGTGGACTGGACCGCCCCCGCCGACGGCGACTGGGTGCTGACCGCCTTCTGGCAGCGCGGCACGGGGCAGACCCCCGAGGGCGGCCCGCACACCTCGCCCACCGCCTACGTCGTGGACCACTTCAGCGCGGCCGGCACCGCGGCCGTCACGGACTTCTGGGAGCGGAGCCTGCTCACCCAGGAGATCCGCAAGCTCCTCGAGTCCGCCGGCGGCGTCCTGTTCGAGGACTCCCTGGAGATCGAGACCAAGGCGCTGCCCTGGACCCCGGGTCTGCCCGCCGCCTTCGAGAAGCGCAACGGCTACCCGCTGCTGCCCGTCCTGCCCGTGGTCGCGATGAGCGGTGGCAACCAGGTCTACGCCTACGACGCCGTCGCGACGCGGCAGATACGGCACGACTTCTGGGACACCGTCAGCGACCTGTACAACACCCACCACCTCACAGCGCTGCGCGACTGGGCGCACGCGCTGGGCCTGGGGATGCGCGCCCAGCCGTACGGCCTGCAGACCGACGCCATCGAGTCGGCCGCGCTGCTGGACATCCCCGAGGGCGAGTCGCTGGGCTTCAAGAACCTGGACGACTACCGCTGCCTGGCCGGCGGCCGGGACATGGCGGGCCACACGGTGCTCTCCTGCGAGGCAGGCGCCTACACAGGCTCCGCGTACAGCACCACATGGGAGAAGTTCCTGCGCACCATGGGCGGCGCGTACGCGGCCGGCGTCAACCAGACCGTCGTGCACGGCTTCTCCTACGCCACGCTGCCCGGGGTGAAGTGGCCCGGCTTCGCGGCCTTCACCCCGTACAACGGCACCGTCGGCTACGGCGAGTCCTGGGGTCCGCGGCACCCGACCTGGCGGCACGTCGGCGATGTGTCGGGCTACCTGTCCCGGGTGCACCACGCCATGCAGCGCGGCACCTCGCGCATCGACGTCGCCGTCTTCCGGCAGACCGGGTACACCGCGACGGGGATCGGCGCCTCCTGGTTCACCTCGACGGGCGTTCCGCTCGGCTGGACCCACCAGTTCGTCAGCGGTCCCCTGCTGGACCTGCCGTCGGCGAAGGTCCGCGACGGGCGCCTGGCCCCCGACGGCCCGGCCTACCGCGCGCTGTTCGTCGAAGGGGACTTCTTCTCCGGCTCCGCGGTCACCCTCACCCTCGCGGACGCGCGCCACCTGCTGCGCCTGACGCGGGCCGGGCTGCCGGTCGTCCTGCTCGGCGACTGGACGACGGTCACGACGCCCGGCGTGGCGGACGACTCCGCCCTGCAGCAGCTCCGCTCCCTCGTCGCCGAACTGCTCGCGCAGCCGCGGGTCCGGCAGGTCACCGAGAAGACGGCGGTGGGCCAGGCCCTCGCGGACCTCGGTCTGGCGCCCGACGTGAGCTACGCCGTCCCCTCGACGCTGCTGACGATGCACCGCTTCGAGGAGGGCGTCGACTGGTTCTACCTCGTCAACGGCAAGCACGCCGAGACCGTGAAGCCCCCCGTCGCCGCGATCGACCACGCCGTCACGGTGCGCCGCACCCGCTCGGACGCGGTACCCCACCTGCTGGACCCGTGGACGGGCGAGGCCCGGCCGCTGGCGCTGTACGCGCAGGACGGCGACCTGTGCACCTTCCGGGTGGCGCTGCAGCCGTCCGAGTCGATGGTCGTGGCCTTCGCGCCGCCGGGACGCTTCCACGGCGAGCCCGGCCGCACGCACGCGGTCACCACGGACGCGGACGACGTGCGCTTCGACGACGGGAGGCTCGTCCTGCGCGCCCGCGCGGCCGGCACCTACACCACCGCGCTATCACGCGGGGGTTCGGTTGGCACCGTGGTCGAGGAGGTGCCCGCGCCGCGCGAGCTCACCTCCTGGACCCTGGACGCCGAGGACTGGCGTCCCGGCGCGGACCCCGACCGCACCACCGTCGTGCGGCACCGGATCGCCCTCGACGCACTGGCGCCGTGGAACGCCATCCCGGACCTCACGGACGCCGCGGGCATCGGCCGGTACCGCGCCACCGTCGAACTCGGCGGGCCCTGGAGCGGCGGCCTCGGCGCCCTGCTCGACCTCGGCGAGGTCACCGACACCTTCCGGGTCAGCGTCAACGGGCGCCCGGCTCCGGTCACCAGCCACATCAACCCCGTGGCGGACCTCGGCGGGCTGCTGCGCCCCGGCACCAACACGATCGAGGTGGAGGTGGCCACGCCGCTGATCAACCGGCTGCGCGTCAGCGACCCGTCGGTGTACGGCGGTGCCGCCTCGCAGCGCACCGGGCTCGTCGGGCCGGTGCGGCTGATCCCGTACGGCCAAGCCGTGGTGGGCCGGGACTGACGGCCCCCGCCTCCGGGGTCCCCGCCGGCCGACGTACGACCGGCGGGGACCCCGGCCACCTGGTTCTCCCGCACCCCAGAGCCAATCACGTTGCCCCGGTCCTTCGCCGTGCACGAGAATCCGGCCGCATGACTTCCGCGATGCGCCACATCACGATCGACTGCGCCGACGCCCACCGTCTGGCGAGCTTCTGGTCCCTCGTCCTGGACCGCCCCCTGCACGAGGACGACAAGCCCGGTGACGAGGAGGCCCTGATCGAGGTCGACGGCGGCCCGGGGCTCCTCTTCGTGACCGTTCCGGACCCCAAGACCGTCAAGAACCGCGTGCACGTGGACGTACAGCCGCAGGACCGCACCCGGGACGAGGAGGTCGAGCGGCTCCTGCTGCTCGGCGCGACCCAGGTCGACGACCGGCGCCGCCCGGACGGCACCGGCTGGGTCGTGCTCGCCGACCCGGAGGGCAACGAGTTCTGCGTCGAGCGCGGCGCGGCGGAGCGCGCGGGCTGAGGCGGCCCGCCTTCCTCCGGCGGGAACCGGGCCCGGCGGTGCGCGTGGCTGGACTCCTGGCCGGTGACCCTGCCGGCGCAGCCGGCGAACGTGAACGTGGACCACGTGGTGCGCCTGGAGCAGGGCCGTACGGTGCTCGTCTCGACGGGGGTGGAGTGTGCCGCGCCGTCGTTCCGGCGTTCAACTTCTCCACGTGAGAGCGGGCTTGACGGCTCCAAACCGTTCGGGCGCGAAGCGGACGTGGGGAAGATCACCCCGCACGCCCTGACCACGTCCGGCGGTTTGGGGCCAGGATGCGACCGCCCCCACCGGGGCAGTCCGAACCTTTGCCGGGCCGGTCCCGGCCCCACGGAACAGCCAGGGAATCCCTTGAGACCATCACCCAGACGCTGGGGCGTGTTCGCCGCCGCCGGCGCCGCCCTCCTGTCGGTGGCGCAACCCGCCGCCGTCACAGCCGCCCACGCCGCTGCGCCCGAGAGCACCGGATCCGACACCCAGGCGGCGCGGAGCGACGTGCCGCCGGGTGTCCACACGGTCACCCTCATCACGGGTGACAGCGTTATCACCCGTCAGTCCGGTGCCGCAGGGGGCACCGTCGAGGTGCGCGGCGCCGACGGCTCCAAGGCCCGCGCGCACATCATGGAGTCACGAGGCGACCTGTACGTCTACCCCGAATCCGCCCTCCCCTACGTGGCGGCGGGCACGCTGGACCGGCGCCTGTTCGACATCAGCAAGCTCGTCGCGGACGGCTACGACGACGCGCACCGCGACCACTTGCCGCTGATCGTCTCCTACGACACCACCGCCGGACGGCGCTCCACGACGCCCCGGGGCGCCACCCGGGTCAGGGACCTCAGCAGCGTCCAGGGTGCCGCCCTCACCGAGGACAAGGACCGGTCCGCCGACTTCTGGCGGTCCGTCACCTCCGGAGCCGGATCGCGAGCCACCAAGGTCACGTCCGGCGAGGCCCCCACCTTCGGCTCCGGCATCGCCCGCATCTGGCTCGACGGCAAGGTCGAGGCCGATCTCGCCGACACCACCGCCCAGATCGGCGCCCCGCGGGCGTGGTCGGCCGGCGACACCGGCAAGGGCGTCGACGTCGCCGTCCTCGACACCGGCGTCGACGCCGGGCACCCCGACCTGTCGGGCCGGATCGCGGCCTCGCGGAGCTTCGTCCCGGACGAGGACGTGACGGACCGCAACGGGCACGGCACCCACGTCGCGTCCACCATCGCCGGCACCGGGGCCGCCTCGGACGGCAAGGAGAAGGGCGTCGCCCCCGGCGCGGACCTGCACGTCGGCAAGGTGCTGGCCGACACCGGCTCCGGTCAGGACTCCTGGGTGCTGGCCGGCATGGAGTGGGCCGCGGTGGACCAGGACGCGGACATCGTGAGCATGAGCCTGGGCTCCGGCACGCCGTCCGACGGCACGGACCCCCTCAGCGCGGCCGTCGACCGCCTGAGCGCGCAGACCGGCGCGCTGTTCGTGATCGCCGCGGGCAACGCGGGCACTCCGGGAAGCATCGGCGGACCGGGCGCGGCCGACTCCGCCCTGACCGTGGGCGCCGTCGACTCCTCGGACGACGTCGCCTGGTTCTCCAGCCAGGGTCCGCGGGTCGGCGACGGCGGCCTCAAGCCGGAGATCACCGCCCCCGGCGTGGACGTCCTGGCGGCCCGCTCGCAGTACGCGCCGGAGGGCGAGGGCAGCTACCAGACGCTCAGCGGCACCTCGATGGCCACCCCGCACGTCGCGGGCGCGGCCGCGCTGCTCGCGTCCGCGCGTCCGGGGCTGACCGGCTCCCAGCTGAAGGACCTGCTGGTGAGCAGCTCGAAGCAGACCCCGCAGTACGACGCGTTCCAGGCGGGCAGCGGCCGGGTGGACGTCCCGTCGGCGCTCGGTGCCGACGTGTTCGCCTCGGCGACCGCGTTCACCGGCCAGGCGGAGGCGGGCGGCGGCGCGGCCGCGGTCCGGCGCCCGGTCACGTACACCAACACCGGGAGTGCCCCGGTGACGCTCGCCCTTTCCGTCGAGGCCCCCAACGCCCCGGCGGGCCTGTTCTCGCTGTCCGCGTCCCGGGTCGTCGTGCCGGCGCACGGCACCGCAGAGGTCACCGTCGGCATCGACGGCTCGAAGGCGACGGGCAACGGCCGCTGGTCCGGCCAGGTCGTCGCGGCCGACCCGGAGGGCAGGACGGTCACCCACACGGCGGTGTCGCTGGGCGACGGCGCCCACAAGCTGACGATGGTCCTCAAGGACGGCGACGGCAAGCCGATGTCCGGGGTCGTCCAGGTGCTGCGCTCCGGGAACTTCGAGCCGGAGTTCTACATCGCCGACGCGACCGGTCGGCTGGAGGCCTGGCTCCCGGACGACGTCTACTCGGTGCTGTCCTTCAAGGACGTACGCGGCGTGCACGGCCCGCACTCGATGGGCATGGCGCTCCTCGGCGACCCCGAGGTCGTCATGGACCGCGACCGGACGGTGACGCTGGACGCGACGAAGGTCACGCGGGTCGAGATGACGACACCGCAGCCGACCGAGGCGACCTACCAGCGCCTGGAGTACAACCGGGCGATGGGCGGCGGCCGCTGGCGCGACTACATGGAGACCCAGACCAGCTACGACAGCCTCTGGGCGCAGCCCACCACGCACAAGGTCACCCATGGCGACTTCCACCTCGGCGCCCGCTGGCGCAAGGAGCAGCCCGCGCTGTCCGTGACGACCGGCGGCGACGAGTTCACGGACGTCCTGCGACAGGAGGACGTCACCGCACTCCCCCAGGGCACGTACTCGTTCCCGCTGGTGGCGGCCGGTGACGGCGCGGGCGCGGACTACGCCGGGCTGGACGCGCGCGGCAAGGCCGTGGTCGTGCGCCGCAACGCGGCCGTGGGCGACGCCGAACAGGCCGCCGCGGCGGCCGCGGCGGGCGCCAGGCTTCTGCTCGTCGTGAACGACCAGCCGGGACGTCAGCTGCGCAGCTACACCGACGACCCCTTCACGCCCGCCCGGATCGACGTCGCGCTGCTGAGCACCGACGAGGGCGAGCGGCTCATGCGCCGCGCGTCGGCACGGGGCGCCGTGCTGAAGGCCGGCTCGCAGCCGGTCAGCCCGTACGTCTACGACCTCATGTGGACGTGGCACAACGAGATCCCCGGCGACCTGGTCGTCGAGGGCGGCACGAAGAACCTGGCCCGGGTGGACGTCTCCTTCGACAGCCCCGATCCGGCCAAGGGCGGCGGCGAGTTCCGCTTCGACTGGCCCGTGTACTCCAACTGGGGCATCGGCCTGACGATGCGGGAGCCGGTGAACTCCCGGCGGGTCGACTGGGTCTCCACCGGGCCCGGGTACTCCTGGGGCCAGGAGGCGTACGTCGACGGCCTGCTGTACGAGATCGAGCCGCGCGCCACGTACCGGCCGGGCAGCCGGCACACCCAGGAGTGGTTCAAGCCCGTCGAGCGGCCGTACCTCAACGACAACTACAAGCTGCCGACGCGCAGCGGAAGTTGGCTGGCCTTCGACATACCCGCCTGGGGTGGCGCGGACCACGTCGGCATGTCGATGGACTACGAGCGCACCCGGCAGACGCTCACGCTCTACCAGGGCGACACACGCCTGGGGCAGAGCACGACCAACACCAGCATGGGTGGCACCGCCCCAGCCACCGGCCGGCTGCCCTACCGCCTGGTGCTGGACGCGAGCCGTGACGCCTCGGTGAGCCCCTACTCCTCCACCACGCACACCGAGTGGGCGTTCACCTCCGAGGCGCCGTCGGGCGACGAGCCGGCGGTGCTTCCGCTGCCGCAGATCGACTACGGCATCGCCACGGACGGGGAGGGCAGGGCCGCTCGCGGCGACGCGCTGTCCGTCACGGCCGCCCACCTGCCGGGCGCCGTCGGCGCGGGCACCCTGTCGGCCGTCTCCCTGGAGGTGTCCTACGACGACGGACGCACCTGGCGGAAGACCGCCTGCGGGCACGACGGCCGCTTCAGGCTGTCCGCCCCGAAGCAGGCGCGGTTCGTCTCGCTGCGTGCGCGTGCGCACGACTCGGCGGGCAACGCGGTCACCCAGACCGTGATCCGGGCCTTCGGCCTCCGCTGACGCGGGACACCGGTTCCCCACCGGTGCGGGCGGCCCGCCCGCACCGCGCTCAGCGCCCCCGGGCGCTGAGCGCGGTGGCCGCGATCCCGCGCGCCGCCAGCCGCTTCAGGAGTTCCGCCTCCTGTGCTCGCGTCACGGCGATCCACAGGGCGGCCCCCGAGTCGTCGGCCGTGAAGACCGTCCGTCCCGCGCGTCGGCCCTCGGCGTGGATCGTGTATGGGACCAGATCGAGCAGCAGCCCGAACTGCGCGTCGTCACGGACGTCGATGTCGATCCCCATCCCGGGATCGGCGCGCCGGGAGCGCGTGCCGGCTGCCACCGCCTCCCGGGCCAGGGTGAGCGCGCCGCCGTACGAGGACAGCGCCTCGGCCGGCCAGGTGCGACGGTCGCAGTACGCGTCGACGTGCGCGCTGTCGAGGTCCGGCCGCAGGACGCGTAGTGCCTCCCGGTGGACACACGCCGCGTCCGCGGGGCTCAGCCCGTCAGCGAGTGCGCGTCCGCGGCGGAGTCCGCCGTCCTGGTCGATCATGCCCACAAGCCTGTCACACACCGTCGCGTTCGTGTCACGGCGGTGATGCGGAAGACGCCGGGACCCCGCGGGCGACGGCCCGCGGGGTCCCGGCGTGAGAGGGGACTCAGGCGGCCTCGGTGCCGGCCTGGGAGAGCTCCTGGATGACCTTGGTCAGGCCGGCGACGACCTCGGAGTCGTCGGCCGGGTGGGTCTCGGCGAAACGGATCACCGAGCTCGGGATGGAGAGCTTGACGTCCGTGAGGACCGAGGCGCCGGCGATGCCGGCCGCCTTGCGGGCCTCGTCCTGCGCCCACACGCCGCCGTACTGACCGTACGCGGTGCCGACCACGGCGACCGGCTTGCCGGTCAGGGCCGCGGCGCCGCGGGGGCGGGACAGCCAGTCGATGGCGTTCTTGAGGACGGCCGGGATGGTGCCGTTGTACTCGGGCGAGAAGAAGAGGAACGCGTCGGTCGCGGCGGCAGCGGCCCGCAGCCGGGCGGCGGCTTCGGGCACCGCGCCCTCGACGTCGATGTCCTCGTTGTAGAAGGGGATTTCCGCGAGCCCCTCGTAGAGCGTGATGTCGACGCCCTCAGGGGCGTGCTTCACGGCCGCCTCGGCGAGCTGACGGTTGTGCGAACCGGCGCGGAGGCTGCCGACGAGGGCGAGGATGCGGACGGTCATGGGCGATCTCCCTGTGAGGACATTGAAGCGGACCGTGGTCCGATTATTTTGTACCAGCAAAACGGACCGGGGTCCACTTTCATTCCCGCCGCTACGCTGTGTCCATGACCGAGCCGCCCAGCACCGCCCTCCCCGTGAGCGTCGCCTCCGCCGGCTGCGCGCACCTCACACTCACGGCGGCGAACGAACCCCCACCGCTGCGGGCCGACGCGGCGCGGAACCGCAAGCGCCTGCTGGAGGTGGCGGCCGAACTCGCCGCTGAACGCGGAGCCGCGAACGTGACCATGGACGCCGTCGCCGTCGCGGCCGGGGTCGGCAAGGGGACGGTCTTCCGGCGCTTCGGCGACCGCACGGGATTGATGCTCTCCCTGCTCGACCACATCGAGCAGCAGCTCCAGGCGGCCTTCCTCACCGGCCCGCCACCCCTCGGACCGGACGCCCCGCCCCTGGAGCGGCTGCGCGCCTTCGGCCCCGCCGTGATACGCCACGAGCACGCCCACCGCGACCTCTACATGGCCGCACGCCGCGAGGAGAGCCGCCGCTTCAACCCGTCCTTCCAGCTCCGACTCACACATCTGACGCTGTTGCTCCGGCAGGCGGGCGCGCCCGGAGACCTCGAACTGACCGGATACACCCTGCAGGCCTACCTCGACACCGCGCTCGCCCAATACCTGCTCACGGTCCGCGGTATGCCAGTCGAGCGGCTGGACGCCGGCTGGTGCGATCTGGTCGACCGCCTCGGCACACCGCGATAGCGGGCCGTGGGGCCGAGGGGACAGCGGGCTGCAGGGGCGAGGGGGAAGAGATGACACGGCACGTCGGCGACGTGGTGACCGGCACGCCGGGGACGCCCGGGAAGCGGCCGCTGTGGCCGCGCCCCCAGGTGTGGGCGAACCTCGCCATCGGGGTGCCGGCGGCGCTCCCCCTGTACTGCGCACGGTGGCTGCTCACGGTGTACCTGCCGATGGACTGCCGGAGCGTGGCGGACTCGTACGCGCCGGGCTTCTCCGGCGACTGCGACTACGGCACGCTCGACCACGCGGGCCCGGTCGTGTTCCTGCTGTTCCTGACCGGTGCCCTCGTCCTGGCCGTCGTGCTCGTCGTCGACGTGCTGCTGCCGCTCTCCCGGGGCCGGAGCGCCCGGCCGTGGCTCGTGGCGGCGGCGTTCGTCCCCGTGCCGTACGCGGCGCTGACGGCCGGGGTCCTCCTTCTGTCGTGATCCCGACAGCGGGCGTAAAGACGCCGTTGTCCGTCTCCCGTTTCCCCATCTGTTGAATCGTTTAACTCGCTAGCATGCGGCGGACATTGGATGGATCTAACGTGAAGGATCCCCTGTGAGACCGCTCTTCCCGGGCCGAACTGGCCTGCCGATCGTCGCGGGTGTCGCGGCAATGCTGATGGCGATCCCACCGGCGTCTGCCAGTGACCACGCCACCGCCTCCTCGTCGGAGGGCGTGGTCGTGACCGGCGGTGCCCACTCGGCCTCCACCTCGCGAACCGTCACCCTCATCACCGGCGACCGGGTCACCGTCACCCCGGGCGGCGACGGCCGCGCCTCCGTCACCGTGGAGGGCCCCCGCGGCCACCGCGCGGACGCCCGCATCACCACGCAGCACGGCGACACCTACGTCTACCCGTCCGCCGCCGAGCGGTACGTGGCGGCCGGACTGCTCGACACCGACCTCTTCAACGTCACGCGGCTGATCGCCGACGGTTACGACGACGCGCGGTCCAAGGGCCTGCCCGTCATCCTGACGTACTCCTCCGAGGCCCGGCGGAAGCTCGCGGCGCCGTCCCTTCCCGAAGGGGCCACCGGCGCACGGGCACTGACCAGCATCGACAGCACCGCCACCACCCAGGACCACGACCAGGCGCCGGAGTTCTGGGCCGACCTGACCGGCCGGGCCGCCCCGCAGGCGGCCGCGAACGCCAGGGCGGGCGGCCTGGCCCTGACCGGCGGCATACGCAAGGTGTGGCTCGACGGCAAGGTCGAGGCCGACCTCGCGGACAGCGTCGCGCAGATCGGCGCCCCCGAGGTGTGGAAGGGCGGCAACACCGGCCAGGACGTGGACGTCGCCGTCCTCGACACCGGCTACGACCCCGGGCACCCCGACCTCGGCGGTGTCGTCACCGACTCCCGCAGCTTCGTACCCGGCGAGGACGTCGACGACCACCACGGCCACGGCACCCATGTGGCGTCCACCATCGCCGGCAACGGCGCCGCGTCCGGCGGCAAGGAGAAGGGCGTCGCCCCCGGCGTGCGGCTGCACGTGGGCAAGGTCCTCAGCAACGCGGGCAGTGGATCCGACTCCTGGATCATCGCCGGCATGGAGTGGGCCGCCCGCGACGCCAAGGCACGCGTGATCAGCATGAGCCTCGGCAGCGACCAGCCCACCGACGGCACCGACCCGATGAGCCGGGCGGTCAACGAACTCAGTGCCGAGACGGGCGCGTTGTTCACCATCGCCGCAGGCAACTCCGGCCCGTACGAGGGCACCGTGGCCGCGCCCGGCGCCGCGGACGCCGCGCTGACCGTCGGCGCCGTCGACTCCTCCGACGCCATCGCCGACTTCTCCAGCCGCGGCCCCCGCTTCCGCGACGACGCGATGAAGCCGGAGATCACCGCCCCCGGCGTCGGCATCCTGGCGGCTCGCTCGCAGTGGGCGCCCTTCGGCAGCGGCTCGTACGCCACCCTCAGCGGCACCTCGATGGCCACCCCGCACGTCGCGGGCGTCGCCGCCCTGGTGGCGGCCGAGCACCCGGACTGGAACGGCGCCCGGATCAAGGACGCCCTGGTCTCCACCTCCGTCGCGACGCCGGACATCCCCGCGGACTCGGGCGGCAACGGACGCGTGGACGCGGTCGCCGCCACCAGCGGCACGCTCGTGGCCACCGCCAAGGCCGACGCCGGCATCCACCCCCCGGGCGGCGCGTCCGGCGGGACCGTGACCCGTACCGTGGAGTGGGCCAACTCCGCTGACACCGCCGTCACCGTGACGCCGCGGGTGGACGCGGCGGGGGCACCCGAGGGCCTGTTCACCGTGACGGACGATCAGGTGACCGTCCCCGCACACGGCACCGCCTCCACCACCGTGACCACCACGCTCGACCGGGCCCCGGCGGGATCCCGCTTCACCGGGCACGTCGAGGGCGTCGTCGACGGCAAGGCCGTCACCCGCACCCTGCTCGCGGTCAGCACCCGCGACGAGTACCACCACCTGCGCGTCCACGTCACCGACCGCGCCGGTGACCCGCTGGTCGGCCTGGTGATGTACCAGCGCAAGGGCGACGAGTACGCGCAGGCCCTGTACACCGACCTCGACGGCGTGCTGGACACCGTCGTCCCTCCGGGCACGTACACCGTCTGGACCTGGGGCGCCGTGCGCGGCGTCCACGGCGAGTCCTCCTACGGGCGGGCGCTGCTGGCCAGGACCGGCGTCGTGGTCGGGAACACCGACACCGACACGACCCTGGACGGCACGAAGTTGCGCAGGACCGAGGTCGTCACGCCGAAGACGTCCACGGACAGCGACATCCGCATGGACTTCACCCAGTCCTTCAAGGACGGCGCTCCGGCGATCACGGACACCGCGACCGTCGGCGACGGCTTCGACAGCGTGTGGGCGCTGCCCATGCCGAAGGCCTCCGGCGGCGACCTGGCGTACACGGTGCGCTGGCGCATGCAGCAGCCGCTGCTGGCGCTCTCCTCCGGCGACCAGGCCTTCGACGACCTGTGGCTGCAGCCCGGTTCCGGCCGCCCGGCCGAGGGAACCAGGACGCTGCCCGCGGTCTTCGCCGGCAAGGGCACCGCGGCCGAGTACGCGGCCGCCGACGCCGAGGACAAGGTGGCCGTGGTCCGCTACACGGGGAGCGACGACCAGGTCAGCGCCGCCAAAAAGGCGGGCGTCGCCCT
Organism: Actinacidiphila sp. bgisy160; assembly: GCF_057707815.1. Classification (NCBI taxonomy): domain Bacteria; kingdom Bacillati; phylum Actinomycetota; class Actinomycetes; order Kitasatosporales; family Streptomycetaceae; genus Actinacidiphila; species Actinacidiphila sp. bgisy160. The sequence continues at coordinate 65,379 of NZ_JBYIQW010000019.1, read as the reverse complement.
GCTGGTCATGGTGAACGACCTGGACGGCCGGCTGCGCGAGCCGGTGCGCCGCACCGACCTGGTCATCGCGGGCATCTCCCGCACCGAGGGCGAGACCCTGATCGGCCGCATCCAGGACAGCAGTGACGGCTCGGTGCCGATGCGGGTCGTCGGCCACGCCGAGACCGACTACCTGTACGACCTGGTGCACACCTGGCACGGCACGATCCCACGGAGCCAGCGTTACGCGCCGGCCGAGCACCGGCTGGCCCGGGTCGACGTCGGGTTCCGCAACGAACCCGGCACCGAGGTGGACGAGTTCCGCTACGACATCCAGCCGTACCTCGGGGTGAAGGTCGGCGGCACGCGGCTGTCGACGGCCGGCGCCGAGCGCACCGACTGGGTCACCCCGGCGGGCGAGGCGACCTGGATGGAGGAGGCCGCCAACGGCATCCGCTCGATCCAGTTCTCCGGGCTGGTCGGCTATCCGGCGGGACGCACCACCGACGTCCAGTGGTTCGGTCCCGTCGAGCACCCGCGGATGAACGAGAGCCAGTGGCTGCCCCAGCGCAGCGGTGACGTCCTCGACGTGATCATCCCGGCCTGGGGCGACGGCGGCCGCGACCACGCGGGAGTGGTCGGCCCGGGCACCACCACCCAGGTGAACGAGCTCTACCGGGGCGACGAGCTGGTCACCCGCACCGAGGGCGGCTGGCTGGGCGGGGACGTCCCGGCGGCCTCGGGCCGGTACCGCCTGGTGACGTCCACCGAGCGGACGGAGGGGTACCCGTACTCCACGGCGACCCGCACCGAGTGGGGCTTCTCCTCCGCGACGGCCGGCACGGACGACCCGCGGGTGCTGCCGCTGCTGCAGCTCGACTACGGGATCCGCACCGACGCGGCCGGCGCCGCGCGACGCGACGCCGAACTCACGGTGAGTGCCTCCCCGTTGCCGGACACGTCGACCGGGCGGGTCCGCACCGACGCGGTGGAGGTCTCGTACGACGACGGCCGCACGTGGCACAGGCTCGCGCTGCGCGGCGCGGACGACGGCGGCGCCCGGGTCCGTCTGGACGCGCCGCGGCGGGCCGAGTTCCTGTCGCTGCGGGTGCGTGCCTCGGACAAGCGGGGCAACACGGTGACGCAGACGGTGATCCGGGCGACCGGCCTCGCCTGATCCGGGGCCCGCACACACCGCGGCCGGTCCCCCCGTACGGGGGCCGGCCGCGGTGCCGTTCCCCATACGCTCCCCTCGTCGCCTGCCTCGACCCGGCAGGCCGGACGGGTCGTCCGCTGCCGGAACCGGCCCTGGGCGGCCCTCGGCACGGCGTGATCGGATGAGCGAGCGGGGGTCACCCGCGGTGAGGAGACACAGTGGGTCCGGGGGAGCAGAAGAGGTCACCGGCGGGGATATGGCTACTGATCGCCGTGGCGGCGCTGGCCGTCGGGGTGGCGATGGTCTTCCAGACACGCGGGGCGCTGGAACGGGAGCGGGCGTTCCGCGCCGCGCCGCCGTGCGTCTCGGTACCCGTCAAGGCGTCGGAGTGCCGATGGGAGCAGCGGTTCACGGTGCGGTCGGTGGACACGCACAGCGGTGAACGGGCCCAATCGGCCGAGGCGGAACTGGTGTTGCCGTCCGGTAAGCCGTGGCATGTGACTTTCCGCCAGACCGGTCCCGTACTGTCGCAGTTGGAGCCGGACGACAAAATCGTGGGCCTGGTCTGGCGGGGGCGGGTCGTCGAGATACGGGACGCCGCGGGAACGTGGCAGGAGACCAGCGACGGGCCCCTGGAGTGGCCCGAGGACCGCCTCGGCGGCGCGCTCGCCGGCCTCTCGTTCGGTCTGGTGGGGCTCGTGGGGGCGCTGTGGTCGCTGTTCGCGTCGGGTTCCCGTCACGCGAGCGCGGCGCGCGCGGTGCGGTGGCACGGCGTGGCCATGGGCGTCGCGGCCATCGTGACGCTCTGGGTGCAGGCGGCCAACGACTGGCCGATGTGGTCGATCCCGGCGGTCTGGGGGCCGCTGGCGCTGCTCCTGCTGGTCTCGGCGGTGGCGTTCGCCGTGGCGGCGCTCCGCGGTGAACCCGGCGACGACGCCCCGGCCGGCGGGCGGCCGGCCCGCAAGCCTGAGGACCTGCCGGGCGGGGCCCCGGGGCCGGGGGCCGTACGTCCCTGACCCGGCCGCCCTCGAAGCGCCGCCCGGAACGGACCGGTGCCGGCCCCCTCGTCATGAGGGGGCCGGCACCGTGGCGCGGTGCCGCGTCAGCCGATGGTGACGAGGGTGCCCGCCGCGTTGGGGTAGCCGACGTAACCGGTGGCCGGACGGTCTGACGGGACGCCGCTCCACGAGGCGGTCAGCGTCAGCGGGACGCCGGGCTTCGTGGCGGGGTGCTGCGGCGTCACCGTGAACGTGCCCTGCGTGGGTGCGCTGTCCGGGCCGATCAGGTTGGCCTGGAAGGAGAACGGGAAGTCCGTCAGCTCCGGCTGGCTGCCCAGCGTCACGACGATGGCCAGGTACTTGCCGGCCTTCATGCTCGGCAGGCTCACGACGGGCCGCGTCTGGTCGAGGGCGAGGTCCCCGACGATGTACGGCGACTGGCCGTCGCCCGGATCGTACGCGAGCAGCAGGCTCAGCCGGGCCTCGGGGTTGTCGGGCGTCACGAAGAACTGCCCGGCCTGCGTTCCCTCCGGCACCGTGAACGTGAAGTCCTGCTCGGGCTTGTCCGGGGACACCGAGTTGTGGACCGGGGTGCCCGCGACCGGGCCGCGCGGGGTGACGGCGAGCGACGTGGTACCCGGCGTCACCTCGAAGGAGACGCTGCCGCTGCCGGCGGGGCCGGACACCCGGTCCGGGGCGATCAGGCTCCACGGTGTGAGGACGACCGGGCTGCGCACACCGGTGCGGCCGTGCCGCCAGGTGAGGTCACCGGTGACGGTCTCGCCGGACCGCCCGGTCGTCAGCTCGAAGGAGACGGTGAAGGTGGCCTTCTGGCCGGCCCTGCTGAAGTGCAGTACGGACGGGTGGACGGTGGTCTTCACCCCGGGCACCGAGAGCGAGGCCCGGTAGGTGCCGGGCGTCACGGCGGTGACGGTACGGGTCACGGTCTGCGAGCCGACCATCCGGCCGATGGCGATCGACGGGTAGTTGAGGTCGCTGGGGTCGACGGCCTTCACACCGCTGCCGGTGTCGACGCCGAGGCCCTCCAGGTAGGCCAGCCAGTCCTTCTCGGTCGAGTCGTAGACCAGACCCGGTTCGAACATGCCGGCCGGCCGCACCTCACCGGCTCCCTGGGCGAACAGGTCGGTGTTCCTGGCACCGGTCGCCGTCTTCGTGTCGGCGGCGGTCGTCATCATCGCGGACTTCACGGCCATCGGCGACCACCTGGGGTGCTCGGCCAGGTAGAGCGCGGCGAGACCGGCGATGTGCGGGGTCGCCATCGAGGTGCCGGTCATGAAGTCGTAGTCGTGGCCGAAGTTGGAGGCCGGTGCCACGGCCGCGAGGATGCCGACGCCCGGGGCGGCGATGTCGGGCTTGAGGAGGTCGCCGTGGTTCGTCGTCGACGGCCCACGCGAGGAGAACGGCGCGATCTGCGGGTACGGCTGGCCGGTCGTACCGCCCGGGAGCAGGCTCGCCTCCGCTCCGGAGGTGGCGGCGTACGCCCGGACGTCGGTGGCGCCGGGGGTGTTGAGGTGCACCGTGGGCACCGCGTGCAGGTCGCCGTCGGTGTCGAGGTCGCTGACGTTGACCAGGATCATGCCGACGCCGCCGGCGCGCTGGACCTCGTGGGACTTGTCGACGCGGGGGTTGACGCCCCGGTCGCAGACGACGATCGCGCCGACGACCTTCGCCGGGTCGAGGGTGCCGTCCTGGCACAGCGCGGCGTCGGTCGTGGAGGCGCCGGAGTTCTTCACCTTCTCTGCCAGTACGAGGGGCTTCGGGCCGAGCGGGGCGTCCACGGTGGTGCTTCCGCCGACGTAGGTGTCGCCGTTACCGAGGCGCGCGGTGGCCTCGTAGGGCGCCAGGGTGCTCGCGGCCACCGTGGTCGTCCACGGGGCGACGTTGTCGGCGGAGGAGACCTCGGGGCCGGAGTTGCCGGCCGCGGTGGCGACGAAGACGCCCGCGGCCGCGGCGGTGCGGAAGGCGGCCTGGACCGGGGAGTCCGGGGCGGTCTCGACGATCGACCCGGCGGAGTAGTTGATGACGTCGACGCCGTCGGCGACCGCCTGGTCGACGGCCGCGACGATGTCGGAGGTCATGCCGCCGCTGTCGCCCGCCGCCTTGCCGGTCCAGAACGCCTTGTAGACGGCGATCGCGGCGGCCGGCGCGACGCCGGATATCCCGCCGAACCGCCGCCCGTCGACGGTGACGTCGACGCCGCTGTTCCCGGCGGCGGTGGACGCGGTGTGCGTGCCGTGGCCCTCGCCGTCCCGCGCGGAGACGTAGTCCGCGCGGCGCTCCGGCGGCACACGGGCCAGCCAGGCGTCGCCGAACCAACGGGCGCTGACGAGCTTGCTGTTGCAGGCCCCGGCGGTGAACTCCTCGCCTGCCTGGCAGCTTCCGGTGAAGGTGCCGCCGTCCGCCTTACGCATGACAACCTTGTCACCCTGGCGGTAGGGACGGTACGGCTCCTTCGCGGTGGGCCGCGCCGTGCCCAGCGGGGTGGCCGCGAAGGAGTGGCTCTCCGGCCAGATGCCGGTGTCGATGTCGCCGATCACGACACCGCGGCCTGCCTTCTCGGTGCCGCCGAGGGCGGCCCACAGTCCGTGGCGTCCGGAGAGGCCGAGGAAGTCCTGGGAGTTCCGGTCGTCGGAGACCTTGTTGAGGGTGTCGGGCGTCACCGACAGCACCCCGGGGGCCTCCGAGAGCGCGGCCACCTGCGCGGCGGACAGGTCTGCGGTGAAGCCGTTGGTGACGACCGCGTACTGGCGCTTGATGCGCGCGCCCACCGAGGCGGCCATGGAGCGCTGTTCGCCGGTGAGGTGCGCGCGGTAGCGCACGGCGTCCGCGTCGGTCAGGTCGATTTTGGCGCCCGGCGCGGGGGCTGTGCCGGGTATGCCGTCGACTCCGCCCCGGTAGGCGGCGATCGGCCGGTCGGCGAGGGTGACGATGTAGCGGCCCGCGGCGAGGTGGCCCGCCACGGGGACGGGCGTCGGGCCCGCGGCGGGAGCCGCCTGGGCGGGAACCGCGGCCGGCAGGGCCAGCGCGACTGCGGTGACCGCCACCAGGGCGGCCGGTCTGATGCGTGACTTCGAGGTCACGTTCGGTCCTCCAAAGGGAAGAGGCCAGGGACATCACAGCGCGCCCGGGCGCGGCGGGGCGAGCGGGGAAGGACGCCGAACTGCCGCTCCCGGGTACGGGTGTTCGCAACGATTCAGAAGTGAACGGCCCCCGACGGGTCGATGTCCAGATAATCTTGTGGCGTCTTCGGACAGCTGGCGGACCACGCCACCACGAGGAGCGCGTACGTGCTGCAGGCCCTGGGTATCAGCGAGTTCGACGAAGAGGTGTACCGCGCCTTCCTCACCCGGGCGGACCTCGGCCCGCTGGAGTACGCCAGGACCGCGGGGGTCTCCCCGGGCCGTGTCCGCCGCGCCGTGGCCCGGCTCGCCGGGCAGGGCCTGCTGCGCCGCGACGGCAGCGGCGGCTACCGGCCCGTCGGGCCGGATACGGCGCTCACCGCCCTGCTCGACCAGCGGCGGCTGGAGGCCGAGGCGGCGTTCGCCGGGGTGCGGTCGGTCGTCGACGACCTCGCCGAGGAGTACCGGGCGGGACGGCTGCGCACCGATCCGGGCAGCCTGGTGGAGGTGCTGTCGGGACGCGACGTCGTCGCGCCGCGGATCGACGAGCTCAACCGCTCGGCCGGTACGCACATCTGGATCCTCGACAAACCGCCCTACCACGACCGCGCCGACGGACTCCCCCACACCAACGAGGCCGAGAAGGCGTCGACCGCCGCCTGGGCGCGCCGCGGTGTCGACATCCGCTCGATCTACTGCCCGGAGTCCATGGAGCGGCCCGGCCGTTTCGAGACGGTGCTGGAGATGGCCGCGCTCGGCGAACAGGCCCGGATGCTGCCCAGCCTCCCCTTCAAGCTGCACATCATCGACCGCCGCGTGGCCCTCGTCCCGCTGGTCGGCGGGGGCTACGACAGTCTCGCCGTCGTGCACCCCTCGGGCCTGCTGGACGCCCTCATCGAGCTGTACGAGGCGTACTGGGCCCGGGCCGAGCCGATCGGCGTGCCGCCCCGCGCGGCGGGCGACGGGGGTCCCACGCACGAGGAGGTCGCCCTGCTGACGATGCTCCGCGCCGGGCTCAAGGACCAGGCGATCGCCCGTCAGCTGGGACTCAGCACACGGACCGCGACACGCCGCATCGCCGCGCTCATGGCACGGCTCGACGCGACGACGCGTTTCCAGGCCGGGGTGGAGGCCGGCGCACGTGGCTGGATCTGATCACTCCTGACGGCACATCGCACCGGGGCCGGTCACAAGCGGCCAGGCCCACGCGGAGCCCGGCGTACGGGAGTGAGTCCCCCGGGCGGTCCGTGGCTAGGGCGCCGGGTCTGGGCTGCCTTGGTCAATCTGGTCACGTCGAGGGAGTTGTTGAGGACCGCAGGCTCCGCGGTCAGGCTGGGGGCGGCCTGGTCGTCCACGGACAGCGGGCCGGGGCAGGCTCCCCAGTGGAGGATCCTGGGCACCGGCTCGGTGAGTTCTACGACGCATGCGGTGCCGGCGCACGCGGCGCGACGATCCGCGCGGTGCTGTCTGCGATGGGGGGAGTCCTTTCGGTGTGCCCCGCCGCCGGACGGCCCCGGGTGGGGACACGTGCGGCGGCGGGGGTTCGGTTCGCTGCCGGTGGCTCAGTTCTTCGCGAGGAGGGTCCTGCTCCGGTTCTGCATGTCCGCGAAGACGGAGTCGTCCTTCTGCCCGGCGAAGTAGGCCTCGAAGAGCGGGTTCAGCGCGTCCTGCACGGCGGCGCCGTTGCCGTAGACCGGGGAGGGGTACAGGACCTCGTCCTTCAGCATGCTGGTGAACACCGACAGGTCGACCCCGTCGGCGGCCAGGGCCTTCGTCGCGGCGTCCATGGAGGCCGGGATGGACGGGAAGAACGAGCCGGTGCGCGAGGCCTTGGACTGGCAGTCCTCGGAGCCCATGTAGGAGACCCACTTCCAGGTCAGCTCGGGGTTCTTGGTGCCCGCCCAGATGTTGTTGCCGTTGGAGTTGCTCATCACGGCGCGGGTCTTGCCGTCGGGGCCGTACGGGGGCGCGGCGATGCCGGTCCTGACGCCGGGGACCTTGGCGAAGGTGGAGGCGGACCAGGAACCGCCGATCTCCATGGCCACCTTGTGGGAGGAGAGCAGGTCGACGTCGCTGACGCTGGAGGTGAACTCGCCGATCTTCGGCGCGTAGCCCCTCTCCGTCAGGGAGCGCGCCCACTTGAGCGTCTTCACCAGCCGCGGGTCGCCGTAGTCGAAGACGGTCGGCCAGCTCTCCTTGTCGCCGAGCCGCCACCCGGTGCTGGAGGCGAACGGGCTCCAGGAGGTCTGGCCGATGAAGTCCTTCGCCGCGATCTGGCCGAAGCCGAAGGTCTTGACGTGGGCCTTGTCGAAGCCGCGCTCGTCGCCGCGGCGTCCCTTCTCGTCGACGGTGAGATGGGCGATCATCTTGCCGAACTCGCCGCCGTCGTCGGGGTTCCACGTCACGGAGTCGATGTCGCTCTTGCTGTAGCCGGCCTTGGTCAGGGCGTCCTGGTCGTAGTAGAGGCCGGCCGCGGCCCAGTCCAGCGGCAGCGCGTACTGCTTGCCGTCGGTGAACTTCCAGGCGTTCACGCCGACGGAGAAGCGGGACAGGTCGAACTTGTCCTTGGCGATGAAGTCGTCCATCGGCAGCAGCTGGTGCTGGCTCGCGTATGCCTGGAAGAACTGGACGCTGTTCTGGAAGGCGTCGGGGGCGTTGCCCGCGACGAAGCCGGCGGTCAGCTTGGTGAAGTAGTCGTCGACGTTGTACTGCGAGATCTTGACGGTCGTGCCGGGGTTGGCCTTCTCGAAGTCCGTGGCGCAGGTCTTGTAGGCGGCGGCCTGCTTGTCGTCCCAGGTCCACCAGTTGACGGTCTTCGAACCGCCCGCGGAGTCCGAGCCGGAGGAGCAGGCGGACAGCAGCGCGGCGAGGGTGAGCGTGGCCCCGAGCGCGACGACTCTGCGAATTCTCATGGTTCCTTCTTTCGGGACGGTTCCAGGTGAGGGTGGTGGGACGACGTCTTGAGGAGCGCGCGGAAGGCACTCAGGGTGATGACCAGGTCCTCGGGGCCGCCGGCGTCGTGGCCGTTGAACTCCCACAGCCGCATCTGCTTCGGCCCGCCGTAGCGGTGGTAGGCAGCGAGGGTGGTGGCCGGCGGGCAGACCTCGTCGCGCAGTCCGGCGGAGAACCAGGCGGGCGCGGTGGCGCGGCGCGCGAAGGCGAGGCCGTCGAAGTAGCCGAGGGTCCGGAAGGTCTGCTCGACCCGGTCCCGGCGGGCGGCGAGGTAGCCGATGAGCTCCGCGTACGGCTGCTCGCCGGTGAGCCGGGTGGCCTGCCGGATGTCGCACAGGAAGGGCGCCTGGAAGTGCGCCGCGCGCAGTCCGGGGACGAGCCCCGAGACGGCCAGGGCGATGCCACCGCCCTGGCTCGGGCCGGTCACCGCGACGCGGTCGGGGTCGGCGTGCGGCGAGGTGCGCAGGGCCTCGACGGCGCGGACGGCGTCGGTGAAGACACGGCGGTAGACGTAGGTGTCCTTGTCCTCGATGCCGCGGGTGAGGAAACCGGGGTGCGAAGGGCCGCTGCCGACCGGGTCGCCGGTGGCGCCGCCGCCCGCCCAGGCACCGCCCTGACCGCGGGTGTCCACCAGCAGGTGGGCGTAGCCGGCGGAGGCCCACAGCAGGTCCTCGACGGGGGCGCCGCGTCCGCTGCCGTAGCCGTGGAACTGCACGACGGCGGGCAGGGGGCCGCTGCGGTGGCGCGGCAGCCGCAGCCAGCCGTGGACCGGGTGGCCGCCGAAGCCGGGGAAGACGGCGTCGTGGACGTCCACGGTCTCCAGGTCGGTGTCGACCGGGGTGAGTTCGAGCCGTGCCTCGTGGACGCGGGCGGCGTCGAGGGTGTCCTTCCAGAAGGCGTCGAAGTCGGCGGGCTCGCGGTAGCCGCTGCGGTAGGCCCACAGTTCGGGGACGTCGTCCTCGGTCAGCACGGCCGGGCCTCCTCCCGCGTGGTGAGGTCGGCACCGAGGGTCACGGCGGTGCCGGCGGCGACACGTACCCGGGCGGTGCGGTCGCCGTGGCGGACCGTCACCGGCTCGGTGTCGTCCCCGGCGAGCCGGCGCAGTGTCAGGGAGGTGAGGGCTCCGTCGTGCCAGGTGAAGTCGGCCGCCAGGCCGCCGCGGCAGCGCAGGCCGGTGGCCTCGCCCTCACGCCACTGCGCGGGGAGCGCGGGCAGCAGGTGGACGGTACCGTCGTGGCTCTGCAGCACCATCTCGGTGACCGCGGCCATGAGGCCGTAGTTGCCGTCGATCTGGAACGGCGGGTGGCTGGAGAACAGGTTGGGGAGCAGACCGCCCCACCGCGAACCGTCGACGGGCGCGTCGGTGTCCGGGTCGCCGGTGAGCGGCCGGCTCGCCTCCAGGAGGAGCGAGCGGGCCGTCGCGGCGTCGCGCAGCCGGGCGCGCAGGGCGGTCTTCCAGGCCCAGGACCAGCCCATCGCACCGGGACCGCGCCGGTCCAGCAGGGCCGCGGCGGCGGCCGCGAGCTCCGGGGTGCGGTCCGGGCCGACCTGGCCGAGTGGGTGGACGGTGACCAGCTGGGAGAGGTGGCGGTGGTGGGGGTCCTGTTCTGGGAGGTCGTCGGCCCACTCCTGGAGCCAGCCGCCCGCGGCGATCCGGAGCGGGTGCAGGCGCGGCAGCGCGGCGGTGATGCGGCTGCCCAGCGGGGTGTCGATGCCGAGGAGCGCGGCCGTGCGCTGGGTGCGTTCGAGGACGGCCCGGGTGAGCGCCATGTCCATCGCGGAGGATCGGGTCAGCGAGGCCATGGAGCCGTCGGGGGTGAGGTAGTGGTTCTCCGGCGACGTGGAGGGGAGGGTGCCCAGCCGCCCGGTGCCGTCGTCCACCAGCCAGTCGAGCAGGAACTCGGCGCAGCCGCTGAGCAGCGGCCAGGCGCGTTCGCGCAGGAAGGCGGTGTCCTGGGTGAACTCCCAGTGGTCCCACAGGTGCTGGGCGAGCCAGGCACCGCCCATCTGCCAGATGGCCCAGGACGCGGCGCCGTGGCCCATGCCGACGGGCAGCGCCCAGCCCCACATGTCGGTGTTGTGGTGGGCGACCCAGCCGCGTGCGCCGTACAGCTGCTCGGCGACGTCCCCGCCGTGCGCGGCGACGCGGTCCAGGAGGTCGAACAGCGGCTCGTGGCAGGGGCCGAGGCCGGCGGCCTCCGCGCCCCAGTAGTTCATCTGGGTGTTGACGTTGATCGTGTAGTTGGACGACCAGGCGGGGCGCGGGTCGGCGTTCCAGATGCCCTGGAGGTTGGCGGGCGGGCCGGCGTGCGGGCGGGAGGCGGCGGCCAGGAGGTAGCGGCCGAGCTGGAACAGCACCGTGGCGGTGAGGAGTTCGTCCTCGCCGGAGAGGAGGTCGCGGGCCACGTCGTGGGTGCCCGTGCGGCGCGCTCCGATGCGCAGCGAGGTGCCACCCAGGAGTGCGCGCAGGTCGGTCTCGTGTGCCGTGAGCAGGTCCTCGGTGCCGCGTTCGGCCGCCCGGGCGGCGCTGTCCGCGGCGGCGGCGAGGTGCGCTGCGCGGCCGGCCGGGGTGTCGAGGCCGCGCCAGTGGCGCAGCGCCTCGGTGGAGCTCGCCACCACCGCGAGGAGCCGGGTGGCGCCGGTGACGCGGAGGGCTCCGCCCTCGGCGGTGACCTCTCCGTCGGTGGCCACGCGCAGGGCGAGCGCACCGAAGGGGTCGTAGCCGTCGACGGGGCCGTCCGCGTACCGCAACGGCTCGGGGACGTCCGGTTCGTGGGCGGGTGCCCCGTCGACGGGGATCTCCACGCCGAGGCGGACCCCCTCGGGGCCGACGGCGCGGTGCGCCTCCCGCAGGGGGGTGGTGAGCTCCAGCAGCAGGTCCACGATGCCGTCCCGCGCGGCCAGGTCGGTGCACAGGGTCCCGGTGGTGGCGTCGGCCCAGGTCCGGCGGCTGACCGAGGTCCCGGAGGGCAGGCGGAAGGCGTCCGCGGCGATCCCGCTGTCGAGGTTGAGGGTGCGGCCCCGGTAGGTGGCGTCCTGGCCGCCGCGCACGGTCAGCCACAGGTCGGCGTAGGGCAGGTACTCCTGGCTGTACGGGCCCTCGAAGGCCATCAGGAGTTCCTCGGCACGGTGCGGTTCGCCGGCGCGGAGCGTTTCGCGGACCTCCGCGAGGCGCTCCGGGCCGGCGCCGGCGGCGACGGCGTCGGCGAGCGCCTTCGCGGGACCGCCGGGGGTTCCCGACCACACAGTGGAGTCGTTGATCTGGATCCGGGAGCGGTGGGTACCGCCGAAGACCATCGCGCCGAGCCGGCCGTTGCCGACCGGTGCCGCCTCGTTCCAGTCGGCCGCGGGCGCGGGCCAGCCGAGCAGCAGGTCAGTGGAGTTCATGGGGTGCCGTCCTGGTGTGCGGGCGCGGTCACTTGAGCCCGGAGAAGCCGATGGAGTTGACGATCCGCTTGCCGAAGGCGAGGAACAGCAGCAGCATCGGCAGCGCCGCGATGAGGGCCGCGGCCATCAGTCCGGCCCAGTCGGGGGCGGCCTGCGGTGAGGACTGCTTGAACACGCCGAGCGCGAGCGTCAGCGGCTGCACCGCGGGGTCGTTGGTGACCAGCAGCGGCCACATGTAGTCGTTCCAGGCGTTGACGAACATCAGCAGCGACACGGTGGCGATCGGCGCCGCCGACATCGGCAGGATGACGCGGTAGAAGATCCTCAGTGGTCCCGCGCCGTCGATGATCGCGGCCTCCTCGATCTCGCTGCTCAGGCCGAGCATGAACTGCCGCAGGAAGAACACCGTGAACGCCTGGAAGAGCCCGCCGGGCAGGATGAGACCGGCGAAGGTGTTGGTGAGGCCGAGGTCCTTGACGGACACGAAGTTCGGCAGCAGCGTGAAGACGCCCGGAACCATCAGCGCGCTGATGAGGATGCCGAACACCAGGTTGCGACCACGCCAGTGCAGTCGTGAGAAGGCGTAGGCCGCGCAGGCGGAGAACAGCACGATGAGCACGGTCTGCACCGACGCGTAGATCACCGAGTTGCGCAGGTACAGCGCGATGTCGAGGGACGCGCCCGAGCCGCCCTGTGCCTGGGCCTCGGCGATCGAGGCCAGGCCCAGCGCCCGCTTGAAGGCGCCGAAGGTGAAGCCGACGGGCAGTGGGGACGAGGGGTCGGTGGCCAGCCGGTAGTTGTTGGACAGCGCGGTGCGCACGATCCAGTAGAAGGGGAAGAGCGTTACCAGTGAGACGAGGCCGAGGTAGGCCCAGGCCGCGATCCGGCCGGGGGTCGCCTTGCGGGCGCGGGGGCGCCGCACGCTCGGCGTACGGGATGCGAGGGGGAGCGTCATCGGGGGCCTCCTTCAGTTCAGGTCGGATTCGTCGGCCCGCGCGAGCCGGAGCTGGGTGAAGGTGACCGTGATGAGCAAGGCGAACAGGGCCAGCGACATGGTCGCCGCGTAGCCGAAGTCGAACTGGCGGAAGGCCTTGTCGTAGATGTACATCTGCAGCACGTTCGAGGCGTTGGCGGGTCCGCCCCGGGTGGTGACGGCGACGATGTCGAAGACCTGGAAGGCGTTGATCACCGTCAGGACGACCACCATCACGAGGATCGGCCGCAGCAGCGGCACGGTGAGGCGGCGGAACATCTGGAACTCGCTCGCGCCGTCCACCCGGCCGGCCTCGTAGATGGTGGACGGGATGGTCTGCAGCCCGGCGAAGATCAGCAGGGAGTAGTAGCCCATCCACTTCCACACGCTGATCGCGGCGAGCGAGGGGATGGCCCAGGGGCCGCTGCCGAGGAAGAGCACCGGGTGGCCGATGACGTGGTCGAGCACGATGTTGACGACGCCGAGGTGCGGGTCGAGCATCCACTGCCACACCAGCGCGGCGATCACGTTGGAGATCAGGAACGGCAGCAGCATCACGCCGCGCAACAGCGAGGAGCCGGTGACGCGGTGCAGCACCACCGCGGTCACCAGGGAGATCAGCGTGCCGAAGACGACGGACAGGACCACGAACCAGAGGGTGACCAGGAGGGAGTGCCAGAAGACCCCGTCGCCGAGCATCTCGTGGAAGTTGGCCAGTCCCACCCAGCGCGGCGGGGTGAGGACGTGGAACTCGGTGAAGCCCAGGTAGATGCCGCGCAGGGTCGGGTAGGCGTAGAAGATCGCGAACCCGACCACGGCGGGCAGGATCAGCAGCAGCGCGACCGGCAGGTCCCGCCGCCGGGCCGCCGCGGACCGGGTCGCGGTCACGCGCCGGGGCCGACGGCCGCCGGTGTCCTTGCGGACGTTCAGGGGTCCGCGGGACTGCGGGAGGGAAGAGGCCGTGGTGGCCCCCGTACCGGCTGCGCCGGACGGTGGTGCCACCGGCGTCGTGTGGTTGCCCTGCGATGTGACCACCACGGCACTCTCCTTCACATGTGTCGGGTCGAGCGGGGGGGGACGGTGTCCCGACGCCGGGCCGGCGTCGGTCAGACGGTGATCTTGTCGATGTCGGACACGTAGTCGGACGGGTTGCCGAAGGCGATCGTGTTGGCCCCGGCCTTCAGGTGGACGGGCACGGTGACCGACCGCGGACGGCCCCAGTCGTTGTCGTTGCCGCCGTGCAGCGGAAGCTGGAAGGAGGCGCCGTTGACGGTGACCACGGCCGTGCGGCCCGAGGAGCCGTCGGTGAAGTCCAGCTTCATCAGGTAGGTGCCGTCCTTCGGCGCCGTCACGTCGTTGATCGTCACGGAGGCGTCACCGCCCAGGTTGCCGACCTTCTTGCCGCCGGAGCAGCGGGAGCAGTCGCTCACGCTGGCGTTGCCGGTGCGGGGGTTGCCGGACGCCTCGGCCTCGTAGGCGGTGGGCCCGTCGGCGGCGGGGGTGGTGAGGGAGACGGCCTTGCTCGGTGCGGACGTGACGCCGCGGGCGTCGTGGGCGGCCACGGTGAACGCGTAGCCGGTGGCGGCGTGCAGCCCGGTGACGGTGGCGGCGGTGCCGCCGACCGTGGCGACCTTCGCGCCGTCGGCGTACACGTCGTAGCCGGTGGTGGCGGTGCCGGTGTTGACCGGCTGCCAGGCGAGCGAGACGCTGCCGGCCGTGGAGGCGGTGGCGTGCACGCCGAGCGGGACACCGGGCTCTCCGGTCACCTTCGCCGGGGTGACGCGCAGCAGCCGGGAGCCGTGCGGGGGCAGGTTGTCGGTGAAGCCGTCGCCGAACGTGCCGAGGTTCTTGCGGCTCCACAGGTCACGGACGGCGGGCCTGCCGCTGATGCCCAGCTCGCTCCAGTCCGCGGTCACGTCGGAGTAGCCCTTGCCGAGGTTGAACAGGGCCACCGTGTAGCTGCCGTCGGCGTTGCGGGCGTACCAGACCTGCTGCGGGGTGTCCTGGCTGAGCGGCCTGGCCGGGTTGCCGGACTGGTCGACGGCGATGACCTCGTCGTTGGTGAGCAGCGACAGACCGTACGGGTCGAGGTGGGTGAGGTCGTCGCCGATGTAGAGCGGGGCGCTCTCGATGGCCCAGAGCGTCATGTGGCTCTGCCGCTCCACCTCGTTGAGGCCGTCGAGCGGGCCGGCACCGACGTCGAGGGAGTCGAGGTTGTTCCAGTGCCCCGGCCCGGCCTCGTCGATCCACGGGACGACGTCGTTCCACCGCTGCTTGACCGAGTTGTTCCAGGTCACCAGAGTGTCGCAGTAGCACTCGACGTCGGTGTCGATGCGCCAGCCGTTGGAGTTCTCCTTCCAGACGTCTGCCTTGTCGTGGCTGAGCGACCAGGACAGGATGAACTGGATGGGGCGGCCGGTGCGCTCCAGCGCGGCGTGCCAGGCCCGGATGTCGGGGACGTTGTCGTGCGCCGCGTCGCCCTGGTTGGAGCCGGGTCCGACGCCGTCGATCTTCAGGAAGTCCACACCCCAAGAAGCCAGTTGGTCGGCCACGGACTGGATGTACTTCTCGGTGCACGGGCTGGCGAAGTTCAGCTGGTAGGAGACGTTGTCCCAGCCGCTGGTCTTGCGCAGGTCGGGGTAGACGATGTCCTTGGTCGTGCACCCCGGGGCGTCATGGATCGGCGTCCTGCCGTCGTTGTACGTGTCGATGTACAGGCCGACCGCCAGGTAGAGGCCGAACTTCAGACCCCTGGCGTGCAGTTGGTCGCCGAGGTATTTCATGCCGTGCGGGAACTTCACCGGGTCGGAGACGGGGCGGCCGTACTCATCGGAGAGGCTCTTGTTCGTCTCGCTGCCGACGTTCCAGCCGGCGTCGACGTTGACGTACTCGTAGCCGTGCCGCTTCAGCTTCGAGGCCAGGATGTCGGCCTGCCGCAGCACATGGGACTCGGTGAGCCAGGAACCGCCGTAGCCGGGGAAGTTGGTGGACTCCAGGCTCCAGCTGCTCCACCCCATGTAGGGCTTGGCGGCCACCGCGGGGGTGGCCTCGGAGCCGGGGGTGCCGGCCGGGGACGCCTCGGACGCGGGTGCCCCGGGCGCGGCGGGCGACGCGGCGGCGGGTACGGCCAGGGCCGTGGCGAGCGCGGTGGCGACGAGCGCGGGCACGGCGGCCCCGCGCAGGCCGCCACGCCTGCCTGTCACGGGCCATCTGAGACGTGCGAGTAGAGCTGAACGAGCCATGGGGCACTCCATCCCGGCGCGACGGCGTCCGCTTCGAGTGGGCAGGGGTACGGGAGGCAGGGGACGTCCCTCGGTGGCGGTCGTCCCGGAACACCACCGAGGGCGGGCTTACCGCGACCGGGGGAGGCTCCGGTCGCGCTCCTCGGCGGGGGCGGTTCGTCCGCCCCCGCCGAGGAGTGCGGCGAATGTAGCCAGGCTTTCCTTCCAGCGTCAACATATTCCCCGGCAAAAATCCGATGTCTACCGCACCGAGCCGCAGCCCATCGCGGGAAAACCTTCATCGGATCCCTGAATAGCGCACCGAAAGATGGGATGACTGCCCTGACTGGACCCCTTCCTTACTTTCCGCTGGAAAGGTATGGTCCGGGCATGAGCCTCGCCGACCAGCCCCCCGCCGCCGTCCTGGTCTTCCAGACCCTGCTCGTCCACGGACCGCTCACCCGGGCCGAGATCGGGCGGCGCACGGGGCTGTCGGCGGGCGCGGTGACCAAGGCCGCCACTCCCCTGCTGGCCGACGGCTGGATCACCGAACTCGGCAGGCCGGCCGGTGAGCGGGCCAGCGGCCGGCCCGCGACGCCGATGGCCGTGCGCGCCGACCGCGCGCGGTTCGTCGGCGTGAAGGTGACCGACGACGAACTGATCGGCGTGCTGACCGACCTGACCGCCCGGCCGCTGGCATCCCGGCGCGCCGCACTGGACTCCCGCGACGTCGGGACCGTGGTGCTGGCGATCGCCCGGCTCATCACGCAACTGCGCGCCGCCGCGGGAGTGGAGGAGGACGGCGCCGTCCACAGCGCCGGCGTCACGATCTCCGGCGACGTGGACGGGCAGACCGGCACGGTGCAGTTCTCGCCGTTCCTCAACTGGCGCCGGGTGCCGCTCGCCCAGCTGATCGAGTCGGCGTCCGGCATCCCCACGCTGATCGAGAACGATGTGCGCGCACTGACCGTCGCCGAGCAGTGGTTCGGCGCCGGGGTGGGACTGTCCTCGTTCGCCCTGGTCACGGTGGGCGCCGGCATCGGCTGCGGGCTGTCCATCGGCGGCCGGGTGGTGTCGGGGGCCCATGGGGTGTCCGGCGAGGTGGGGCACCTGCCGGTGGGCGGCACCGACCGGGTCTGCACCTGCGGCAACACCGGCTGTGTGGAGACCGTGGCCTCCACAGACGCCATCACCGAGCAGGCCCGTCAGGCGACCGGCGACCCGGCACTCACCATGGAGCAGGCGGTGCGGCTCGCCCATGCCGACAACGCCGCCGTCCGCGCGGTCTTCTCCCGCGCCGGACACGTGATGGGCCTCGCCATGGCGTCGGTGGCCAACCTGATCGGCCCGGAACGCATCATCATCTCCGGCGAGGGCGTGGCCTCCTACGACCTGTTCGCCGACCAGATCCGGCAGACCTTCGCCGACCATGCCTTCGGGGCCGCGGCCGACTGCGACCTCGTGGTGCGTCCGCTGCCCTTCGAGGAATGGGCGCGCGGCGGCGCGGCGGTCGCCGCCCAGCGGGTCTTCGCCCCCGCGAAATGATCTGCCCCCGCCAGGAGACCGTCCTGGCCCCGCTCACCACGGACGACGGCCTCACGGGCACGGGGTGACGCCACCACGCGGGGGTTCGTGGCCGCGGCGCCGGAGGGGAAGCCTGTTGCCGCCCGCCGCCCTGGCGCACCATCAGCCCGTCCTCGTCGTACGGGTACGGGAGGTGCGCCGCCCGACGCCCGTGCCGGCGTCCGGGCCGCGGGGACCCGCCCGACGCGCCGCGGGACGTCGCGCGGGGCGCCTCCGGCACGGCGGATCGTCAGGCGGCGTCCCGCGGATAGCCGATGCCGGCGATGTCCTTTGCCAGTTGCCGCAGCGTGACCTCGGCGTTCAGCGTCGCGACGACCTCCGCGGTGAGCGGTCGCAGCGCGTACACGTGGCGTACGGCCTCCAGGTCCACCGGCACTTCGTAGGAGTCCTCGGCGAAAGCCCGGAACGCCTCGGGGGAACGGTCGGTCAGCAGCCCGAACAGATACGTCGCGCCGTCGGCGTCCGCGCGGTCCTCCGGCAGGTCGACGGAGCCGTGCCGCCACGCATCGTCCCCCGCCCCGCGCCACAGGCAGACGGTCGCGACCGGCACGCCGTCCTCGTCGCAGAACGCCGGCTCCTCGACATACGGCCGGAACGCCTCGGGGACCTCGTCGACGACACCCGGCCACGGCTCGTGATCCTCCGAGCCGTAGGGGCTGACGGGGGACTCGTGGTCGAAGCCGCGCACGAAGGCCCCGGCGGCGGAGAAGACGATCGCGTACTCGTCGCCGGACCCGTCACGAAGGGAGGCCATCTCCTCTCCCGTGTCCCACGCGGCGTCGAAGGAGTGGTGGCGCATCTCCCATTCGGGGCTGAGGATCGCGTCGAGCATCGCCAGGGCACGGCAGTGGTCGCGCAGTTCGGCGATGGAGGGCAGGAGAGGGGCAACGTCGTGAACGGTCACGCGCACATCCAAGCCCATGGCCCGGACATCCCCCACCCGTGGCTCCCGCCTCCGCGGAAATCCGGTGCCGTCCACGCCCCGGTACTGCTAAGCATGGTCCGGCGAGACCAACTCCGGAAGGCGGACATGCCCCCACGCACCCTGAGCGGCGACCAGACCGGGATCGACGTGGCGCTGGTACGCCGGCTGCTGCAGGCGCGGTTCCCCCACTGGGCGGACCTGCCCCTCTCCCCCACCGGATCGGCCGGCACCTCCAACGTCATGTACCGCCTGGGCACCGACATGGTCGTACGTCTGCCCAGGACGGCGGGTGCCGCCGGCGACGTGGACAAGGAGCACCGGTGGCTGCCGCGGCTCGCGCCGGGGCTTCCCGCGTCCGTCCCCGCGCCCCTCGGCAAGGGGGCTCCCGTCGACGGCTACCCGTGGCCGTGGTCGGTGTACGGCTGGCTGGAGGGCGAGAACCCCTCCGCCGGGCGTCTCACCGAACCCGTAGCGCTCGCCCGCGACGTGGCGGCCTTCGTGACCGCCCTGCGGCGCGCCGACCCCACCGACGCGCCACCGGCGTACCGCAGCGAGCCCCTCGCGGCGCGCGACGGCGCGACGCGGTCCGCGATCGACGCGCTGCGCGACGAGGTCGACGCGGCGGCGGCAGGCGCGGTGTGGGAGGCCGCGCTGGCGGCTCCGGGACCGCAGGGGCCGCCGGTCTGGGTGCACGCGGATCTGCAGCCCGGCAACCTTCTGGTGGCGGGCGGACGGCTCTGCGCGGTCATCGACTTCGGGTGCGCGGGGCTCGGTGATCCCGCCGTCGACACCATCGCCGCGTGGTATGTGCTGCCCGCCTCGGCCCGTGGCGCGTTCCGTGCGGCGCTGGGCACCGACGACGCGACCTGGGCGCGTGGCCGCGGCTGGGCGCTGTCGATCGCGCTGATGGAGCTGCGCCACTACCAGGGCACCCAGGAGCGGATGGCGTCGATCGCTCGGCACGTCCTCGGCGAGCTGATCGCCGACGGGGGGCGCTGACCACAGGGAGCGGCGCATCCTACCCGGGGCCGCCCGGGCCGTTCCCCCGCATTGGTGATTCCCTCACAGGAATCGTCACGTTCAGTAGCTTCTCCGTCACCAACCGGGGCGGCGGCGCGCGAAGGCGCGGCCGCCGGAGAGCGACGGCTAGGAGCGAACGCCGATGGCGAATGTGGAGACCTCCCTCAAGGAGACGATGACATCGATCGAGGGCAGTGTGGGCGCTGCCCTGGTCGACTACACCAGCGGCATGGCGCTGGGCACGATCGGAGGCGGCAAGGACCTCGACCTGACCGTCGCGGCCGCCGGCAACACCGACGTGATCCGGGCCAAGGCCCGCACGATGAAGGAACTCGGGCTCAAGGAGGAGATCGAGGACGTCCTGATCACCTTGGACACGCAGTACCACCTCATCCGGCTGCTCAAGAGCCGGGACGGCAACGGCCTGTTCCTCTACCTCGTGCTCGACCGGCGCAACGCCAACCTCGCGATGGCCCGGCACCGCCTCAGGCGCATCGAGGCCGATCTCGAGCTGTAGCCGCCCGTCCGGGTCCGGGGCTTCGTGTGCCCGGGAATTGAAGAATCCTTCAATTCGGCACATCCTGATGCGCACAAGCACGCCGGCGCACGTGCCCCGGAGGGGGAAGGATTGGACGCGGCGTCGCGCCGGCGGCAGCGGGAGCGGCCGCCGGCGCGACGCGGGAAGGCCGTCGGAAACCGGGCAGGAGCGATCGGACGATGCAGGTACCCCTGTACCAGGCCAAGGCGGAGTTCTTCCGCATGCTCGGGCACCCCGTGCGGATCCGGGTCCTGGAGCTGCTCCAGAACGGCCCGGTGCCGGTGCGGGACCTGCTGAACGAGATCGAGATCGAACCCTCCAATCTGTCGCAGCAGCTCGCGGTGCTGCGCCGGTCCGGCATCGTGGTGTCGATACGCGAGGGCTCCACCGTCAGCTACGCCCTCGCCGGCGGGGACGTCGCCGAACTCCTGCGCGCGGCCCGCCGCATCCTCACCGAACTCCTCGCGGGCCAGACCGAACTGCTCGCCGAACTCCGCCAGGCCGACGCCCCGCCCGCGCGTGCGGAGGAGGAGGCCGGCCGCCCCGCCGGCTGAGCGCTCAGGCGCCGCCTGGGCCAGAATGGTCGGGAGGTGAGCGCGATGACGCCTTGGCGGGTTCGTGATCTGGAGGAGGGTGACCTGGACCAGGTCGTGCGCATCTGGGAGGAGTCGCGCGACACGGCCGAGGACCCCGCGGTGACGCTGGCGGAGGTGGTCGGGGCGCTGCGCGCGCGGGCGCCGGCCGTGGTGGCGATGGTCGGCGACCGCGTCGTGGGCTCGGCGGTGTCCTCGACGGCCCAGGAGCGGGCCTGGGTGCTGCGGCTGGCCATCGCCCGCCAGTGGCGGCACCACGGGGTGGGTTCGGCGCTGCTGGCCGCCCTGGAGGACAGCCTCGGCCAGGTGGGGGTGCGCCGGATCGGGGCGCTGCTTCCCGCGGGCGAGGTCGGTGAGCAGGCGTTCAGGAACTCCGGTTACTCCTTCCGCCCGGGGCTGGGCTACTTCGAGAAGGTGCTGTCCGCCGACTCCGCGCAGGCCACGCTGCTCGACCAGCTCGGCGGCGTGGTTCCGGAGGGGGGCCTGTGGGACCGCATCGCGGGCATGGCCGCGGAGAAGACACTGATCGAACGACGGCTGGTGCTGCCGCTGGAGAACCCGGAGGTGGCGGAGCGCTACCACCTGGTGCCGCCGCGTGCGGTGGTCCTGTTCGGTCCGCCGGGCACGGGCAAGACGACCTTCGCCAAGGCCGTGGCCTCCCGGCTGGCATGGCCGTTCATCGAGGTGCTGCCGTACCAGCTGGCCGAGGACGCGCACGGCGTGGCGGACGGGCTGCGGCGGCTCTTCGCCCGGGTCGAGCACCTTGAGCAGGTGGTGCTCTTCTTCGACGAGGCGGAGGAGATCGCCTCGGAGCGGCAGGACCCGTCCACGCTGGCCCACCGGGTGACCAACGAGTTGCTCAAGCTCATCCCGCAGTTCCGGCGCGGCGAGCGCCGGCTGCTGATCTGCGCGACCAACGCGGTGCGCTCGCTGGACCCGGCCTTCCTGCGGCCGGGCCGCTTCGACTTCCTGATCCCGGTCGGCCCGCCCGACGCCGCGGCCCGCCGGGCCATCTGGATCCGCTACATCGGGCCGGACCGGGTGGCGGACATCGACCTGGACGCACTCGTCGAGGCCAGCGACCGCTTCACCCCGGCGGACATCGAGTACGCGGCTCAGGCCGCCGCGCAGACCGCCTTCGAGCGGCACCTGGCGACGGACCCGCGCACCGCGGCGGACCTGACACACCGCACCGAGGACTACCTGCAGGCGGTCGCCCGCACCCGCACCACCCTCACGGCCGAGGACATTCGCGCCTTCGACCATGACCTGCGCTCCGCCGCCCGCGTGTGAGGCACGCAGGGCACGGCGGAAAGGGGGTGGCGGCTCCCGGCCGGGTTCGTGGCCGAAACCGGCGGACATCCCCGATGCGTGGGCGGCGGCCCCCTTGAGGGCCCTATGGTGACGGTGGGTCGGCAGATACGCGCTCCCCCGTCCGTGTCTGCCGGCCCGTCCCGTCCTCCGGCCCCGTGGGGCCCGGCGTTCGCCGGGCCCCACGGGGGTCAGGACAACTTGGGCACATCGATCCGGTCGATGTCCGGGGCGTACGAGGAGCCGCTGTCGAAGGTGATGGTGTTGGCTCCCGCCTCGAGCGTGACGGGGAGGCTGACCGTCTCGACGGTGCCCCAGTCGCCCGTGGAGGGGAACTTGTGGCCGGTGGCACCGCCGCCGTTGGCGGAGACCTGGACCGTGCGCGCGTCGCCGCTCACGTAGGCGACCTTGACCATGTAGGTGCCGGGCTTGCTCACCACGACGTCGTTGAAGCGGAGCGAGCCCCCGAGGTAGAGGTTGCCGGCCTTGCGGCCGCCGGAGCAGGCGCCGCAGTCGGCCAGCGAGGCGTTGCCGGACAGGGTGTTGCCCGGGGCCTCGGCCTCGTATCCGGTCGTGGGCTGGGCGGGGCCGTGCGGGGTGACGGTGAACAGGCGTGAGCCGTGCGCGGGGAGGGACTTGGTGACCTTGTCCTTGTACGTGCCGAGGTTCTCGTGGTTCCACACGTCGCGGACGAAGGCGCGGCCGGAGAAGCCCAGTGAGGTCCAGTCCGCGGTCACGGCGGCGGGGGCGTCGCCGAGGTTGAACAGGGCGACGGTGTAGCTCCCGTCGGCGTTCTTCGCGGCCCAGACCTGCTGTCCGTCGGAGGGGGTGACGGGGCGGGCCGGCGGGGTGCTGGACTGGTTGAGGGCGATGACCTCGCGGTTGGTCAGCAGGGACAGCCCGTAGTCGTCGAGGCGGGTGAGGTCGTCACCGGTGTAGAGCGGGGACTTGGCGATGGCCCAGAGCGTCATGTAGGTCTGCCGCTCGGCCTTGGTGAGGCCGTCCATGGGCCCGTTGCCGACGTCGAGGGAGTCGAGGTCGTTCCAGCCGCCGGGACCGCCGTGCCGGCTCCAGGCGGCGGCGTCGTCGAAGCGGTCGTCGACCGAGTTCTCCCAGCTGACGAGGGTGTCGCAGTAGCACTCGACGTCGGTGTCGATGCGCCAGCCGTTGGAGTACTTCTTCCAGTCGGCGACGTGGCCGATGTCCAGCGACCAGGACAGCTCGAGGTGGATGGGGCGCCCGGTGGCGGCGATGGCCTTCTGCCAGGCGGCGATGTCGGCGCGGTTGTCGTAGTTGTCGCCGCTCTTGAAGGACCCGGGACCGACGCCGTCGATCTTCAGGAAGTCGTAGCCCCAGTCGGCCAGCATCCGCGCCTGCGAGTCGACGTACTTCTGCGCGCAGGGGTTCGAGAAGTCGATCTTGTAGGAGCTGTCCCAGCCGTTGGTGGTGCGCAGGTCGTCGTAGACGATGTCGGCGGTGGTGCAGTCGGGGGTGTTCCAGATCGGCACCTTGCCGTCGCCGTACCCCTCCTTCTCCAGGCCGACGGGCAGGTAGATGCCGGCCTTGAGGCCCTTGGCGTGGATGTGGTCGGCTACCGCCTTCATGCCGCGCGGGAAGCGCTCGGGGTCGGGGGTCTGCCGGCCGTACGCGTCGAACTCGGGCTTCCAGGACTGGTCGCGCCACCAGCCGGCGTCGAGGTTGACGTAGCTGTAGCCGTACTTCTTCAGCTTGGCGGCCATGGCGTCGGCCTGCTTGAGGACGTTCGCCTCGGTGAGGTAGCTGTAGTCCCCGGTGGGGTTGAGTCCGGGGTACTTCGAGGACTGCATGCTCCAACTCGACCAGCCCATGTAGGGCTTGGCGGCGACCTGGTGCGCGGTGGTGTGCGAGGCGGCGGGGGCTGCGGCCACGCTTCCGGGGCCGGTCGCCTGGGCGGCGGGGACGGCGGCCGACACGCCGGCGGTGAGGGCCAGGACGAGCAGTGTCCTGGCGGCGGTCGAGGGCAGGGTGGAGCGCGAGGGTGACCTCATGGGTCGGACCTCCTGGGATGGGGTACGGCGGTTGCGGTGCGGGTGGGTGTCCCGGGCCTTGAGGCGTCAGCCCTTGCCCGAGCCGATGGTCAGGCCGCTGATGAACTGCCGCTGCAGCGCGAAGTACACCAGCAGGGTGGGCACGGCGGTCATCAGGGCACCGGCGGCGATGAGGTTGGGGTTGGTGAAGTACTGGCCCTGCAGATTGGCCAGGGCGGAGGTGATGGGGCGTTTGTCGCCCGTCTCGATGAGGGCGAGCGGCCAGAAGAAGTCGTTGTAGATCCAGATCGACTCCAGGGTGGCCAGCGCGGCGAAGGCCGGCCGGCACAGCGGCAGGACGATCTGGAAGAACTGCCGCCACACCTGGGCGCCGTCGACGAGGGCGGCCTCGGTGATCTCCCCCGGGATCGTCTTCATGTAGTTGCTCAGCACGAAGGTGCAGAAGCCGCACTGGTAGGCGATGTGGATGGCGATGATGCCCCAGGTCGAGTTGTACAGGAGCAGGGAGTCGCTCATCCACGCCGGCAGCGGGACCAGCAGGTAGAGCCGGTAGAGCGGGGTGATGAGCACCTGCGCGGGCAGCAGGTTGCCCGCGGTGAAGAGCATCAGCAGCGCGATGTTCCAGCGGAAGTCGAAGCGGGAGACGAAGAAGGCGACCGCCGCGGAGAACAGCAGGGTGCCCAGGACGGAGGGGACGGTGATCAGGACCGAGTTCCAGAAGAAGTGCGGCATGCCGGACTGGTTCCAGGCGTCGGTGTAGTTCTGCAGACTGATGCCGCGCGGCCAGGACAGGTAGCCGTGCTTGCTGGTGTCCGCGTAGGGGCGCAGCGAGGTGTAGACGGCCCACAGCAGCGGCAGCAGCCACAGCAGTGCGATCGTGGCGAGCATCAGGTGCCTGCCGGTCTGCCGCGGGGGGTTGGACGCGGCGCCGCCGGGCGGCGGCTCGTGGCGGGGGCGGGCCGGGGTGACGGGCGCGGTGGCGGTCGTGGTCACCGGTCCTCCTTGCGGAAGTTCTGGACGAGGAAGGTCCCGATGGCGGCGAGGGAGACCAGGAGCAGGACGACCGCGAGGGCGGAGCCGTAACCGATGTGGCTGGACTCGCCGATGATGTTGTCGGTGATCAGCAGCGACAGCAGTTCCATGCCGGGCTTGCTGCCGACGCCGCCGCCGAGCACGTAGACGACGTCGAAGGCCCGCAGGGACTCGATGACGGTGACGACCAGGATGATGACGTTGACCGGCTTGAGGGCGGGGAAGACCACCTTCAGGAAGGTCTGGCGGCCGTTGGCGCCGTCGAGGGCGGCGGCCTCCTTCAGGGCCGGGTCGAAGCCCTTCAGCCCGGCCAGGTACAGGATCATGATGTAGCCGGTGTGCCGCCAGGCCGAGGCGACCAGGACGGCCCACAGGTTCAGGTCGGGGTCCCCCAGCCAGTCGATGTGGTGGCCGGGGGACACCGCGCCCACGATGCCGTCCAGCAGGCCCGTGTCGGGGTTGTAGATGATCTCCCAGATGAGGCCGACCACGGCCAGGGAGAGCACCATCGGCAGGAAGATCGCCGTCTGGTAGACCCGGGTGAAGCGGAGCTTCCGGTCGAGCTGATAGGCGAGGAAGATCCCGAACGGGGTGGGCAGCAGCGCCGTGAAGACCATCCAGATGACGTTGTGCCGCACCGCCGGCCAGAACGGCGGGTAGTTGGTGAGGATCTGGTGGTAGTTGTCGACCCCGACCCAGTGGATGTCGGACAGGTGGATGCCGTCCCAGCTGGTGAACGACAGGCCCATGGAGGCCAGTGCGGGCAGCCAGACGAAGACCAGGAGGGCGAGGAGCGGCACGCCGACGACGACCGCGAGGAAGAGCCGGTCACCGCCGCCGAGCCGGCGGGGGCGGCGCCGGGGCGTCCCGGTGTCGGGGGCCTTCGGCCCGGGGGCGGGGGGTGCGGTGGGGGACGCGGAGGGCACGGTGAACCTTCCCGGTCCGGTCAGGAGGTGAAGAAGCGCGAGCGCTGCGACTCGATGCGCTTCAGCAGGGCCGAGCCGTCGTCCGGGTGGCCGAGCCACTGGGTGAGTCCGGGCAGGACGACCGTGGAGATGAAGCCGGGGTCGCTGTCGCGGTCGGCGAACTGGGTGATGTGCTTGGCGGAGGCGATGAGTTCGGCCGACTTCTTCTGCAGCGGGTTGTAGGAGCCCGTGTCGGCCTGGGCGTTGACGGCCACGTTGCTGGGGTCGACGCCCATGTAGAGGCTCTCGGCCTTGGCGCTGCCGAGGAACTCAAGGAGCTGCTTGGCGCCCTTCTCGTTCTTGGGGCGGCGGCTGAGCATGAAGCCGTCCGTGGGCGCCTCGACGGCGTCCTGCCCGTTGGCCGGGTCGATCTCGGGGAAGGGGAAGAAGTCGATGTCGGCGCGGAGCGCCTCGTCGGAGACCTGCTGGCCGAGGAAGAGGCCGATGACCGCCATGCCGGACTTCTTGTCCAGCAGCGACTGGGCCGCGTCCTGCCACGAGCGCCCGCCGGCGCCCTGCTGGTAGTACGGGCTGATCTCGCGCCACAGGTCGAGGGTGGTGGCGGCGCGCTTGTCGGTCCAGGAGACCTCGCCGCGCATCAGCGACATGTGGAACTCGTATCCGTTGGCCCTCAGGTTGAGGTAGTCGAAGGCGCCGAGGATGCTCCAGGCGTCGCCGCCGCCGTAGCCGGAGGCGATCGGGGAGAGGCCGTCCTTCTTCATCCGCTTGGCGAGCGCGGTGAACTCGGACCAGGTGCGGGGGACGGTGTAGCCGCGCTCCTTGAACAGGCTCTTCCGGTAGAAGACGCCCCAGGGGTAGTTGTACAGCGGGACGAAGTAGAACTTGCCGTCCTCGCCACGGGAGAGCTGCTTGGTGGCCTCGCTGAAGCCGCCGCCTATCTTCTCCCACACGTCGTCGAGGGGGGTGGCGAGGCCCTTCTTGGCGAAGTACTGCATGCGGTAGCCGGCGAACCAGGTGAAGACGTCGTCCGGGGTGCCCTGCAGGTAGCTGGAGATGCTCTTCTGGAAGCTGTCGTGGTCGACGGTGTTGGTCTTGACCGTCAGGCCGCTCTCCTTGGCGAAGGCCTTGGTCACCGCGGCGTAGGCGGACTTGGGCGTGGCGTCGGCCCCGTTGGACCCGAAGCTCACCGTCTTGGGGTCGGCCGCCGCTCCCCCGCCGCAGGCGGTGAGGACGGGGGCGGCAAGCGCCGCGGCTCCGAGCCCGAACAGCCCGCCGACCACGGTGCGGCGGCTTGGCTGACGCGCGGTCAGGACGGTGCGGCTCTGCAGCGTCATCGCTACTCCTAGAACGTGTCTGATCTGATGAAGGACTGGATCGCGGTGGCCGCGGCCCCGCGCGCCCACTCCTCGAAGGGCAGCGGCCGGGTCCGCAGGTCGCACTGCCCGGCGGTGCCGAAGGCGGAGGCGGCGAACGCCTCGAGGATCTGGTCGGCGAACAGGTCGTGGGCCACCAGGCCCTCGCCCGAGATGATCACGCGCTCCGGGCCGAAGAGGTTGGCCACCGATCCGATGGCCCGTCCGATCGCCTCTCCGGCCCGCGCGTACACCTCCCTGGCCCCCGGGTCGCCGCCGTGGGCCAGTCGCAATGCCTCGGCGGCGTCGGCCACGGGGGTGCCCGTCGCCTCGCTGACCGCGCGGACGATCGCCGGGTCCGCGGCGATCGCCTCCACACAGCCGCGGTTGCCGCAGTGGCACAGCGGCCCCGCCGGGTCGATGGACAGGTGCCCGATCTCACCGGCGACCCCGTACGCGCCGGAGACCACCCGTCCGTGCACGACGAGACCGCAGCCGATGCCGGCACCGACCGTCACCACGGCGAAGTCGGACAGGCC
Organism: Actinacidiphila sp. bgisy160; assembly: GCF_057707815.1. Lineage (NCBI taxonomy): Bacteria > Bacillati > Actinomycetota > Actinomycetes > Kitasatosporales > Streptomycetaceae > Actinacidiphila > Actinacidiphila sp. bgisy160. The sequence continues at coordinate 37,726 of NZ_JBYIQW010000019.1, read as the reverse complement.
CACCCCGGCGCCGAACCACTGCTCTGCGACGGTGAGCGCCCTGACGTCGTTGTCGACGGTGACGGGCAGGCCCGTGGTCATCCGCGCCAGCTCGGCCAGCGGGATGTCGCGCCAGTCGAGGAAGGGCGAGTAGCGCACCACGCCACCGGCCCGGTCCACGTCACCGGAGACCGCGATGCCCAGGCCACTGACGGGGACCCCGAAACCGTCCGCCTCCGCGAGCAGTTCGTGTACGAGCGCCGCCGCCGACGCCAGGACGGCCCTGGGGTCGGGGGCGGCCAGCGGCATGTGGCGGGAGGTACGGATCCGGCAGCACAGGTCGGTGAGCACGCCGATGATCTCGTCCCCGGTGATCTTGAGGCCGATGAACAGCGCCCGGCCGCCGTCCACCCGCACGGGGTTGGCCGGTCGCCCCAGGGAGGGACGCGCTTCCTCGTCCACGTCCTCGACGAGGTAGCCGGCCTCGATCAGCGGCCGGACCGCCTTGGTGACCGCGGCCGCCGACAGTCCGGCCCGCTTGGCGATCCCGGTGCGGGTGAGCGGACCGTGGCACAGGACGGTGGTGAAGATCTGGGAGGCGGCCGGGGTGTGGGCCGGGAACGCCTCCCCCGGAGGGATCGAGGGCATGGCCGGGAACCTAGGTGGGTTCTTTTCTGCTGTCAATAAAAGAAGCAAGGATCCTGGGAAGTTGTCCCTGTGAGGGTCTGTCAACTTGCAAACGCCAAATCCTGGTGGGTGTTGACATCTGATCCAAGGTAAGGATTGGCTGCCGCCTGTCTCCCGGCGCCACTGAACGTGAGGACCCATGCCCGTGATCTCCCATGCCCCGGACACCGGGATCTGGCTGCTGAGCACCCCGCGCACGTCGTACGCGCTGCACATCGACGCGACCGGTGCGCCCTGCCACGTCGCCTGGGGCCCGCGGCTGACCCTCGAGGAGGCGGCGGAACTCGCCGTCCCCCCGGGGCCGGACGCGAGCAGCTTCGAGGGCCGGTCCCCCGTGGGCGAGGAGCTCCCCGTCGACGGCGGAGCGCGCTTCGGGCCGCCGTCGCTCCAGGTCCGCTTCGCCGACGGGACCCGGGCCTTCGAGTGGCTGCCGACGGGGCATGACGTGCGGGAGCCGGCGCCTGGTGTGAGCGAGCTGTCGCTTCGGTTCCGCGACCGCGTCCACCCGCTGGAGGTCACCCTCCGCTACCGTGTGCACGACGACAGCGATGTCATCGAGCGGCACACCGTCCTGCGCAACGCGGGCGAGCGGAAACTCACCGTGCTCCGCGCCGATTCCGCGGCCTGGACCCTGCCGCCCCTGCCCGACTACCGGCTCAGCCATGTCACCGGCCAGTGGTCGGCGGAGAGCCAACTGCGGCGGGAACGGCTGCCGTACGGCGAGACCGTGCTGACCAGCCGCCGCGGCATCACCAGCCACCACGCCAACCCCTGGGTGATGCTCGACGCGGGCGACGCCACCGAGACCCACGGCCGGGTGTGGAGCGCCGCGCTCGCCTGGAGCGGCAGTTGGCGGATCACCGCGCAGCGCACTCCCGACGGGCGGGCCGGCTTCACCGGTGGCGCCGGGCACGACGGGACGAGCGTGCCGCTCGCCCCGGGCGAGGAGTTCACCACTCCGGGCTTCGCCGCCGTGTGCACCGACGGGGGCTTCGGTGCCGCCAGCCGCGCCTGGCACGCCCACACCCTGGCCCATGTCCTGCCGCACCCGCGGGAGATCGCGCCGGTGCTCTACAACTCCTGGGAGGCCACCGGCTTCGACGTCGACGAGCCCGGCCAGATGGCGCTCGCCGCCCGTGCCGCCGCGCTCGGCGTGGAGCTCTACGTCGTCGACGACGGGTGGTTCGGGGCACGGCGCGACGACCGTGCCGGACTCGGCGACTGGACCCCGGCCGCCGACCGCTTCCCCGCAGGGCTCGGCCCCCTCGCCGACGAGGTGCACCGGCTCGGGATGCGCTTCGGCCTCTGGGTCGAGCCGGAGATGGTCAACCCCGACAGCCACCTGTACCGCGAGCACCCGGACTGGGTGCTGCACGTCCCGCACCGCGCCAGGACCGAGTTGCGCAACCAGCTGGTCCTCAACTTCGCGCGGCAGGACGTCGCCGACTGGGCGTACGGCTGGCTCACCCGGCTCGTCGCCGCCAACGGTGTCGACTTCCTCAAGTGGGACATGAACCGCGCCTTCAGCGAGGCAGGCTGGCCCGGCCGTGACGACGGGGCCGACCGGCTGTGGACGGGCTATGTGCACAACCTCTACGGGGTGATCGACCGGCTCCGCGCCGACCACCCGCGGCTGCGGATCGAGTCCTGCAGCGGCGGCGGGGGCCGGGTGGACCTCGGCATCCTCTCCCGTACCGACCAGGCGTGGCCCTCGGACAACACCGACGCCGCCGACCGCGTGGCGATCCAGCACGGCTACGGCCAGGTCTACCCCGCTCGCACCATGGCCGCCTGGGTGACCGACGTGCCGAACCAGCTGACGCACCGCACGGTGCCGCTGCGCTTCCGCTTCCACGTCGCGATGGCGGGGCTGCTCGGCATCGGCGGTGACCTCACCCGCTGGTCCGAGGAGGAACTGGCCGAAGGCGCCGGGCTGGTGGCCCAGTACAAGCGGGTCCGCCACCTCGTCCAGCACGGCGAGCTGCACCGGCTGCGCGGTCCCGCGGACGAGGGCCCCACCGTGGTGGAGTACGCCGCGCACGACGGGAGCGAGGCGCTGCTGCTCGCCTGGCAGCGCGTCCAGCGGCACGGCGGCCCGCGGGGACCGGTGCGGCTGGGCGGCCTCACACCCGGGGCCCGCTACCGGGACACGCGCACCGGGAACGTGCACCACGCCGCCGTGCTCGGCGGCTACGGGCTCGCGCTCGATCTGCCGTCCGGGGACTGGGCCAGCACGGCGGTGCACCTGGTCCGCGTCGCGGAGCGGGACGGCGCGTGACCACCCGGCCTGGCCGTGCCGCGCCACGCGCATGTGGGCAACTGCGCAAACCCGCAGCTGCCGGAGCTTGTCCCGCGTGACGTGGCACCGTCAAGGTGAGCTCCGTCCGCCCGTCCGTCCCGAAGTCCCGTCGGCGCTCTGCACGTTCCTCTCCCGATCATCGAAGGGCGTTGCATGTCCCACCGCTTCAGACGAGCGCGTTTGACGGCGCTCGCCGCCCTGTTGTCCACGATCGCCGCGCCTTCCGTCGCCCACGCCGCGGATCCGGACGCCCCGGCGTCCCGGTCCGCGGCCCACGGGGCCCCCGCGGCCCACTCCCTCACCCTCGCCGACGGCTCGGTGCTGCGCTGGTCCGACGACGGGTCGGGCACCCTGACCCGCAAGGACGGCACCATCCGGGCCTTCCCCGTCGCCGTTACCAAGGGCCGCAGCGCGTTCGGCGGCTCCCTGACCCCGTCCGCGGAGATCCTCCAGCGCCGGGCCGACGCCGCCGCGTTGACGCCGTACGCCGTGGGCGCGTCGACGGGCGCCCGCTCCGCGGTACGCCCCCGGACCATGAACTCCGGTGCCGTCCCGCTCCCGAAGGCGGTCCGCGAGGCCATCGACGGCCTCGGCGACCGCAGCGCGGCCCGCACCGTCGTCCCCTCCACCGCCGCCGAGGACCTGCCCGCCAACGAGGGGCTCACGACGTCCTTCCAGTCCTACCTCAACGCGGGCGGCGTCAACGCCGTGGGTGCTTTCCGGGACACCGCCCGGTACCTCGACGCGCTGCCCGGTCAGGGCCAGGTCGTCACCAACGTGTCGCTCGGCGACCTCACCGACCAGGGCATGGCCGACGCGGGCGACGATTACGTGCGCCTCAACGGCCCCACCACGGTGCTCCGTGACGGCAAGCGCTACCTGGACTTCCCCTCCCTGCCGCTCATACCGACCTACACCAGCGACAACAACGGCCGCCTCGACCCGGCCGGCGCCATCGAGGGACAGGACCCCAACCTCGCCGAGGTGCTGCTCGACTTCTCCATGATGGCCCCGCTGCCGCACGACCGGCAGCGCCCGGAGGCCACCGGGAGCGGCGCCACCGACCTTCTGGGCATCGCGCCCGGCGCGCAGTACCGCCTCGTCGTCCCCGAGGAGCCCTCGGCCACGGGCATCGCGGCCGCGCTGCGGGCCGCGGCCGCCCAGAAGCCCCGGCCGGACGTCATCACGGCGAGCCTCGGCTTCGGCACGGACGGCTCGATCGGCTTCCCCTCGCGGTGGCTGGAGGACGACCCGGAGATCCGGGACACCCTGCGCTCCATCGTGGACTCGGGAATCGTGGTGGTCGTGTCGTCCAACGACGGCACCCGCCTGGGCCTGCCGGTGTCCGTCGGTCCCGACGGCGGCAGCACCCCGACCGACGTGACGTCGCGCCCCGGTTCACAGACCTCCATCGACGACGTCGCCCCCACCACCACGCCCACCCTGGTCCGTGACACCGGGGTGATCGCGGCCGGGGGCACCACCGTCGACGACACCCTCAGCTCGGACGACGTACGGACCGCCGTCTACCCGACGACCCGCTACAACGGGTCCGCCGGCTACTCCTCGGGGTTCGGCAGCCGGATCGACCTGGCCGCACCGGGCGACAACCTGCCCTCGCTGATCCACACTCCGGACGGACCCGGCGTGGTGCTCAACGGCGGCACCTCGGCCTCGGCCCCGATGATCGCCGCCGCGGCGGCCAACGTCCTGGCGGCCGCCGAGGCGACCGGGCAGAAGCTCAGCCCGCGGGAGGTCAGGAAGCTGCTGGTGGACACCGGCCGCCCGATCGCCCAGCCGCCGCAGGCCGACCGGGAACTGCGGATGGGGCCACAGCTGGACATGACCGCGGCGGTGGAGAAGGTGCTCGCCAGGCGCCATTCCCTCACCTCGGCGGCGGTGCGGCTCTCCGTCGCCGAGCGCCAGCTGCTGTCGGTGAGCCCGACGACCTCCTTCGTCGAGGCCACCGATCCCTCCGCCATCGACCTGGCGGGCCCGGCGGACGCCTGGGGCAACCCGTCGGGGCAGAACGCGGTCTCGCCCATCACGTTCGGCCTCGACCTCACCGGGGGACACCGGAAGCTGACATACCGTCTGCGCGTCGGCGACCACGGCACGATCCCGTCCGCCGGTCCCAGCCTGCGGGTCCTGCCGCGGGAGCTGCTGGCCGCCGCCGGACTGCCCTTCGCCTCCGACGAACCGCGCACCGTGCAGGTGACCTTCGAGGCGCTCTCCGGGGGCAAGGTGGTGGCCTCGGCCGGTCGGCGGCTGACCCTCGGCGCGGCCGACGGCACCTATGTGCAGCCGAAGGCCCCGACCGCTCCGGGCTCGTCCCCGCTGGGCAAGCCCGTCACCGTGCACTACGACCTCACCGGCCTGCGGGACGCGACCGCTCCCGAGCTGGTGCTCTCCTCGGTCGGTCACTGGACGCCCTTCACCACCAGCGACAAGTGGCGTGCCCAGTGGCGCACCCCGCTCACCGGCACCAAGGGCACGGTGACCATCCCCGCCTCCGCCTTCGAGCCGGGTGGCGCCGGCCTGTACGGCATCGGCGTCACGCTCTACGACGGCCAGGTCTTCGGGGAATTCCGCGCACTGCGCGTCGGGCCGGGCGCCGACCAGCGGCCGCAGGCACCGCTGCTGGGGCAGGGGAAGTCCGCCACGGCCCACACCCTTGAGCTGTCCCGGCCGGAGCCTAGGCTGACGGTCTCCTGGGACGCCTCCTCGGTGCGGCACGCCGACGGCGCGGCCATCGAGTTCCTCACCCCGGCGCCCACCCTGTACGGGGCGCTCAACACCGCCACCAACCAGAACGGCAGCGGCCGCGACGACAACGGCGTCGACCACGCCTCCACCCTCTTCCGGCCCCTGCCGTCGGTGAAGGGACGGACGGTGCTCGACCTCAGGGCCCTCGGCCTCCCCACCGGTCTGCAGTACCCGGTCCGGATCCTGCCCACCCGCGCCGGCAAGCCGATCGGGCAGGCCTCGCCCACGTCGTTCGTGCAGTACCTGGACGGCGACACGGTCTCCGGCACCCTGGAGAACTTCGAGGTCAGCGACGGCAAGGCGCTGATCGCCACCGACGACTTCGCCGAGGGCGACGACGGCTGGATCCACCTGGAGGGCTCGGCCACCACCACGTACTCGCTCTCCGAGGGCACCCTCGGCACCACGGTGTCCCACGAGACCGGGAACTCGATGATGCAGATGGTGCTGGGGGCCGACCCCGGCTCGGGGCACACCCTCGTCGCCCACCGGCCGTTCGACGGCGGCGTGCTCCCCGAGGTCGACCTGCGCGACACCGCGACCGGTGAACGCGTCAGGCTCAGCGCGCTCGACCCGGGCACCGGCTCGACGTCACTCTACTTCCAGGGCGGGATCGTCGACCCGGCCCGCCACCGGGCGGCCGTGACGACCTTCGACGGGGTCTCGGGAGTGGCCTCGCTGTGGACCGTCGACATGTCCACCGGCGAGGTCTCCGCGCCGATCCCGCTCAACCCCGACAACCCGGGGCGCACCTTCAACAGCGTCTCCGTCGACACCTCGACCGGCACCTTCTTCGCCGCCACCGGCGGCACCATGGGGCCCTGCCTGTCCGGGCGCGTTCCCTACTGGGCCGTTTCGGTCGACCCCACCACCGCCACGGTGTCGCCGCTGACCACCATGCCGGCCTGCACCGCCGGGCTGCTGCCCGACGGCAAGGGCGACCGGGTGTAGGTCACGGCGGGACCCGCCACCCCGAGCTACACCACCGGTGAGTTCCCCACCAGCACCTGGCGCTCGGCCGACCAGAAGTCCCTGGCCACCTCCGCGCCGGCCGACCTGGGCACCCGGGGCGTCATGTGGCCGGTGCTCGACACCCGCAACCACGTCGCCCTCGTCGCCCACCTCTACGAGGAGGCCACCACCGGCGACAACAACGCCCTCAGTGAGATCACCGTCCTCGACCCCGGCACCGGCGAGGTGCTCGCCCGGCACCCCGTCGCCAACCTCGTCAACTCCACGCTCAGCACGTCCAACTTCGACTTCACCAGCCGACGCGGCCTGTTCGTCGACCCCGCCACACGCACGGTCTACCTGGTGAACCCCTGGGCCAACGGGCTTCAGCGATTCACCTACTGACCGGGGACCGCGGGGCCGGGTCCGCCACCGACGCGTGGCGGGTCCGGCCTCCCGCCGTGCGGCCCCGCATGTGCTAGGTTCTTCGCGTTGCAGTTTTGGTACCCATGAACTTCTTGTGCACCTGCCGGGATGTAACCGTCAGGTGCATTTTTTGTTTTCCGGTCCTTCCGGAGGGGTCATTGCGGCGACGGAAGTCCGCAAAGTGCGGCCTTCGTGTACTGCTCCCAAAGGAGATTCCCATGGCGACCGGCACCGTGAAGTGGTTCAACTCGGAAAAGGGCTTCGGTTTCATCGAGCAGGACGGCGGCGGCGCCGACGTCTTCGCCCACTACTCCAACATCGCCACCCAGGGCTTCCGTGAGCTCCAGGAGGGCCAGAAGGTGAGCTTCGACGTCACGCAGGGCCAGAAGGGCCCGCAGGCCGAGAACATCCTCCCCCTCTGACCCACCGGGGATGTAAGGGGCCGGCACCTCACGGGGTGCCGGCCCCTCCTCGTTGAGGGACCCCGGGCGCCGGGCCTACCGGGCGAGGGCCGCGGTGACGGCGGCCAGGTGGCGGTCCACCGGGCCCGCGGTGAGCAGACCGCTCCCGGCGCCCGCGAGTTCGCCGGCGGCGGGCAGCAGGCGGGCCCGCAGTGACCCCAGGAGGTCACGGTCGCCGAGTTCGACGGCGAGCACGCACTGCAGGCAGCACAGCGCCTCGTAGAGCAGATCGGGCGGCGGCTCGGGCAGGGCCCGGAGGACCGCCAGGGCCTCGGCGCGGCGGTCGTCACGCAGCAGGAGGAAGGGTTCGGCCCACGGCCGGTACGGCCCCCAGTCCGCGGCCGGATCCACGCGTTCGGCGATCCGTGTCGCCGGGAGGGTGCCGTCGGCCAGGTCGAGGCAGAGCAGCGCGAGCGGCAGCAAACCACGTTCGACACCCGGCATCCCGGCGCCCTCCAGCCGTGCGGCGGCGGCCCGGTAGGCGGCCTCGGCCCGTGGCCCGCCCCCGGAGGCGGCCGTGCGCAGCGCCCGGTACCACTGCGTGAACACGCCCGCCAGGGGCAGTTCGTGTCGCTCGGCCAGCACGTCGACCGCCGCGGCGTGCTCGTCCGCCCAGGCGAAGTCGGCGAGCGCGCCGCGGGCCTGGAGGCGGATCAGGTGCCCGAGGACCTCGTACGTCGTCAGGCCGTGCCGCCGGGCCAGCGCCACCAGTTCCGCGCCGACCGTGTCCCGCCGCGGCGCGAGGCCCGCCCGGGTGCACGTCTGCATGAACACCCCGTTGAGCGCGAACGCCAGGAGCGCCGGGTCGTCGAGCCGGCGGGCCGCCTCCTCGGCCTGCCGCGCCGCCATCGGTCCGCGCGGGGAGCGGATGCCCCGCGACTCCACCGCGACCGTGGCCAGCAGGCGGCAGCGCACGGCCTCGTGCGCGGCGTCTGCGGGCAGGGCGGCCAGCGTGCGCTCGGCGGCGGCGACGATGCGGCGGGCCTGCTCCGGGTCGTCGCTGCGGGTCCAGATCGCGGGTACGTCGTAGGCGCCGATCACCCGGGCCGTCAGCTCCGGGTCGCCGGACTCCTCCGCCGCGGCCACGGCCGCCAGGCGGTGCTCCCGGGTGGCCGCCAGGCCGCCGCCCCCGGTCAGCGCGAGATTGCGCAGGAGGCCGACCGTCGACTCCAGGCGGGCACGGGCCCCGGCAGCCACCGTGCGGTCGTACGCCTCGGCCGCCCGGGCCCACACCCGTGCGGCCGTGTCAACCGGCCCGGCGGGCGCGGGCGACGGCGGGTCCAGGAGCGGGTCCTGGGCGAGCATGTCCGCCTCCAGGCGGCGCAGCGCAGATCCCGGGTCGAGGCCCAGCCCCCGGGCCAGCATCGTCCGGGCCCGGCGCAGCACGGCGAGCGCGTCCCCCTGGCGGCCCGAGCGGTACAGCGCGAGCGCCAGCAGCCGCCAGGCGTCCTCCCGCCACGGGTGCTCGGTCAGGTGCGCGTCCAGGTCGGGCACCGCCTCGGCGGCCATGCCGAGGTCCAGCCGTGCCTCGGCACGCCGCTCCACCGCCCGCAGTCGCAGTTCGGCGAGTCGGGAACGCTCGCCGCGGGCCCACTCCCGGTCGGCGTACTCCCCGTACGAGGGGCCGCGCCACAGTTCCAGCGCCACTTCGAGCCGCGTCAGCGCCGCCGCGGGCGGCAGTGCCGCGGCGGCGTCGATGGCGGCCTCGAACCGCCAGGCGTCCACGGATTCCGGATCCGCCCGCAGCGCGTACCCGGTGCCCGCGGTGACCAGCAACCGGGCGGGGGCGCGCGGCGGCCGCTCCGGTTCCAGCACCCGGCGCAGCGCGCCGACGAAGGTCTGCACGGACCCCACAGCACCGGCCGGCGGCTCGTCCCACAGGTCCGCCACCAGGCGGTTCACGGGTACGACGCGGCGGCGCGCCGCGACCAGCCGCGCCAGCACCTCCCGGTGCCGCGGGCCCTTGAGCGCGAGCGCGCGGCCGTCGCCGTCCCAGGCGGCGACCGGCCCGAGCACACCGAACGCGACCCGCACGCTGCCCACCTCTCCGGCCGTCCTCCCCGCTGCCACGCTACGCGCTGACCGGATGCTGATTCGCGGGCGGGAGGCTCGGAGCGTCCGCCGCCGGCGGGCACATCACTCCCTCACCGCGGAACGAGAGCAACGCACCATGACACCGGTCATCCCCGGCTTCACCTACCACCGCGTCCCCGTCGCCGACGAGGTCGCCCTCAATGTCGCCGTCGGCGGCTCGGGCAGCCCCGTCGTGCTGCTGCACGGCTTCCCGCAGACTCATCTCATGTGGCGCCACGTCGCCGCCGACCTGGCCGCCGACCACACCGTGATCTGCCCCGACCTGCGGGGTTACGGTGCCAGTGACAAACCGGCGGCCGTGGGGCCCGCCACGTACGCCAAGCGCACCATGGCCGCGGACGTCGTCGCGCTGGCCCGCGCGCTCGGCCATGACCGCTTCGCGCTCGCCGGCCACGACCGCGGCGCCCTGGTCGCCTTCCGGGCCGGGCTCGACCATCCCGACGCGGTCAGCCGGCTGGCCTGTCTCGACGTCCTGCCGACCCTCGACATGTGGGACGTCCTGCACGGCGCCGACGCGGCCGTCGCCTTCCACCTGTACCTGATGGCCCAGCCCCCGGGGCTGCCCGAGCAGATGATCGCCGCTGCTCCGGACGCGTTCTTCGGGCACTTCCTCGACGCGTGGAACCGCTTTCCGGGTGCCGTCCCGCCCGAGGTGCGCGCCGCGTACCTGGACGCGTGCCGCGCGGCCGTCCCCTCGATCGTGGCCGACTACCGCGCCTCGGCGACGATCGACGCCGACCACGACCGCGCCGACCGGGCCGCGGGCCGGCGGCTCCGGATGCCGGTCGCGGTCCTCCAGCAGGACTGGGGCGCCGCCCTCGGCTACGACGCCCGCGCCGTCTGGGAGGCCTGGGCCCCCGGCCTGACGCACACCACGGTCGGCTGCGGCCACTTCATGGCGGAGGAGGACCCGGAGCTCGTCGCGACGGCACTGCGCGCGCTCGTCGCCTCCTGAGCCCTCGCTCCGCACGTGCCCGGGGGCCGGGGGCGGGAAGAACTCCGAGGCGAATTACGTTACAAAAACTCATCGTAACGGAACTTGCTGGACCCCAGTGAGGAGCACCGGATGTCCGTCACCTCAGCCCTCGGGACCGGCTCGCCGCCGCGCATCGCGACCGCCGAGCACTGGTTCGACTTCATCTGCCCCTACTGCTACGTCGCCCAGGACCGCACGCGGATCCTGCGCGAGCACGGGATCCACGTGGTCGGGCACGCGCTGTGGATCCACCCCCGGATCGGCCCCGGCGGCATCCCGGCCGGTCCGCGGACCGGCCCCGGTTACTCGTTCCTGGCCCGGAGGCCGAGGCCGCGGGCCTGCCGCTGCGGTGGCCGGACCGCATCGGCCACTCGCGCCCGGCCCTGGCGGCCCACGAGTGGCTCGCCGCGACCGATCCGGAGGCCGCCGACCGCCGCCGTCTTCGCGGCCTACTTCGCCGACGGCCTCGACATCGAGTCCGAGGACCTGCTGGTCTCCCTCGCCGGGAAGGCCGGCGGCAACGCGGACGGACTGCGCGCCGCATGGCGTTCCTCGGCGATGACCGACGCGCTGGCCGCGTCGAGGTCGCTCGCCTCGCGGTACGGCGTCCGCGGCACACCCACCTGGGTCTCCGGGCGGCAAGGCATCGCCGGCCTGCGACCCCGGGAGTGGTTCCGGGACTGGGCCGCGGCGCTGACCCCATGAACCGCCGGGGCGGGCGCGACGACGTCGTGCCCGCCCCGGCGTGCCCTACTTCAGCAGCGCTTCCATGTGGGCCGCGGCCTCGCGGGCGGCCTCGTCGGGGGTGCGCCCCTGCTCGCGGGCGAACAGGTAGGCGGCGTACCAGTCCCACCAGTGGTGCTCCGGTGCGGCCGCCTCGTACGCGCCGTGGTGCTCCTCGGCCTCGTGCAGGAGCCCGGCCAGGGTCGGGACGTCCATGGCGGCACCTCCTCGTTCATGGGCCCGGAATCCCACCGTCCGCGAGGACGGCGGGATTCCGCAACCCGGGGATGACTAGCGCATCGGGCGGAAGCCCGTACGGACCTCGCTCACGAACAGCTCCGGCTGCTCCCAGGCGGCGAAGTGACCGCCCTTGGGGAGCCGGTTGTAGTGGACGAGGTTCGGGTAGGCATGCTCCGCCCAGCTCCTGGGAGCCTGGTAGAGCTCGTCGGGGAAGACGCTCACGGCGACGGGGAGCTTGACGCCCTTCGCGCCGAAGAACGGCGTCGTGTTCTCCCCGTACAGACGCGCCGCGGAGATCGCGGTGTTCGTCAGCCAGAACAGCGTGATGTTGTCCAGGACGTCGTCGCGGGTCAGGCCCTCGCTCACGCCGTTGAAGGAGCGGGTGATCAGCTCCAGGCTGGCCTTGTCGTGGTCGAGCATGAAGGCCGCCAGGCCCACCGGGGAGTCCGCCAGGGCCGTCAGCGACTGCGGGCGGGAGCCCATGATGTAGGCGTAGTACACGTGCCGGTAGACGAAGTCGAGCTGCTCGACCGCGGCCTTCTCCTCGTCGTTGGCGAGGACGACGTCCGACGGCAGCGGGTTGCCGGCCACGATCGCCTCCTCGATGGCGGGCGGGATCACCTTCGGCATGTTGGTGTGGATGCCGACCAGGCCCTCGGGCTCCTGCACGCCCATGAGGTCCGTGACGACCGCACCCCAGTCGCCGCCCTGCGCGACGTACTTGGTGTAGCCCAGGCGCTTCATCAGCTCGCCCCAGGCGGCGGCTATGCGCTCCGGGCCCCAGCCCTTGGCGGTGGGCTTGCCGGAGAAGCCGTAGCCCGGCATCGAGGGGATCACCAGGTGGAAGGCGTCGGAGGCGTCACCGCCGTGCGCCGTCGGGTCGGTGAGCGGCTCGACGATCTTCAGCTGCTCGACGATCGAGCCCGGCCAGCCGTGCGTCACGATCACCGGCAGCGCGTCCTCGTGCTTCGAGCGCACGTGGATGAAGTGGATGTCCAGCCCGTCGATCTCGGTGATGAAGTGCGGCAGGGCCTTCAGCCTCGCCTCGACCTTGCGCCAGTCGTACTCCTTGGCCCAGTACCGGGCGAGCTCCTTGATCGTGGCGAGCTGGGTGCCCTGCGACTGGTCACCGACGGTCTCCTTCTCGGGGAAGCGCGTCGCCTCGATGCGTGCGCGCAGGTCCGCGAGGTCCGCATCGGAGAACTCGAACGTGAACGGACGGATCTCCGGGTTCTGCGGAGTGAAGGACATCTAAGTCTCCTCGTCATATGCGGCGACCCTGCGTCGCCGGCTCACCCAAAATCGCCTGAAAGGGGCGGGCATCGCCCCAGGGAAAACCCCGGGGATCGCCCGGGCTCCACCCCGGGGCCGCACCCCTGGGCAGGGCGCGGCCCGGGGGTGGACGACACCCCGAAAGCCACCCAAATCGCATGAATGAACTAAAATGACCGGGTCAGGCTGGAGATCAGGAAGATCGACCCATGGGTGTGCCCGCCATCGACGCACGGCTCGGGCTGCGGGGCCGGGAGCGGGAGCTGGCCGCGCTGGAACGCGTGCTCGCCACGGCACGGGCGGGCAGCAGCGCGGTGCTGGTCGTCCGCGGAGAGCCGGGCATCGGCAAGACCGCCCTCCTGCAGAACGCGGCCGCCCGGGCCACCGGCTTCTGCACCGCGGCCATCGCGGGCGTCGAGGCGGAGATGGAGCTGCCGTTCGCCAGCCTCCACCAGTTGTGCGCTCCCCTGCTGGACCGGCTCGACGGACTGCCCGGACCGCAGCGGGACGCCCTGTCCGTCGCGTTCGGGCTGCGGGAGGGCCCGGCCCCGAACCGGTTCCTGGTGGGCCTGGCGGCACTGAGCCTGCTGGCGGGCGCCGCGGAGCGGCAGCCGCTGGCGTGCTTCGTCGACGACGCGCAGTGGCTCGACGCCGGATCCCGGCAGGTGCTGGCCTTCGTCGCCAGGCGGTTGATGGCCGAACCGGTGGCCCTGGTCCTGGCCGTACGTGAGCCCGACGACGATCCGGGGCTGGCCGGACTCCCCGCGCTGACCGTGGAGGGCCTCAGCGAACCCGACGCGCGCGCCCTGCTGGACTTCGCGGTCCGCGTACCGCTCGACCCGCTGGTGCGGGACCGGATCGTCGCCGAGGCCCACGGCAACCCGATGGTCCTGCTGCACCTGCCGAGCACGCTCAGCGCGTCCGAGCTGGCGGGCGGTTTCTGGCTCCCCGGCAGGCGTCCGGCGGCGGGTCACGTGGAGCGGGCCTTCCACCAGCGGTTCCTGTCGCTGCCGCGGGACAGCCGCCGGCTGCTGCTGACCGCCGCGGCGGAGCCCACCGGCGACGTGGAACTGCTGTGGCGGGCGGCCGCCGCGCAGGGGATAGCCGCGGAGGCCGCGGGGCCGGCGGAGGCTGCGGAGCTGGTCGAGTTCGGCGCCACGGTGCGCTTCCCCCACCCCCTGGCACGTTCGGCCGTCTACCAGCGGACACCGGCGCCGGAGCGCCGGGCGGCACACCACGCGCTGGCGGAGGCCACCGATCCCGGTCTGGATCCCGATCGCCGGGCATGGCACCGGGCCCACGCCGCCGCGCGGCCCGACGAGAGCGTCGCCTCCGATCTGGAACGTTCGGCGTGCCGGGCGCAGGGCCGGGGCGGGGCGGCCGCCGCCGCGGCGTTCCTGCGTCAGGCGGCCGATCTGACCCCCGATCCCGCCCGCCGGGCCGGCCGTGCGGTGGCCGCCGCCCAGGCAGCCATCGACGCCGGTGGAGTGGACCGGGCCCGCGCCCTGCTGGCGACCGCCGAGTCCTGCCCGCTCGACGGACTCCAGCGGGCCCGGCTGGAACGGCTGCGGGCCCGCCTGGAGTTCTTGCAGGTACGCGGGAGCGTCGCGCCCCGGCTGCTGCTCGACGCGGCGCACCGGATGGCACCGCTCGACACCGCCCTGGCCCGGGAGACCCTGCTGGAGGCGGTCGGCGCGGCGATCTTCGCGGGCGGCCTCAGCGATGGGCCGGGGCTGCGCGAGGTCGCGGAAGAGGCCCGCAGGGCGCCCGCGCCCCCGGTCCCGCGGACCCTCGACGTACTCCTGGACAGCGTGGCGGCCCTCGTCCTCGACGGTTACGCGGCGAGCGTGGACACCCTCAGGGACGCGCTCGGCCGGGTCCGCCGGGAACTGCGTTCCGGCGCCGTCCGCGCGGACGACTCCCGGATGTGGCTCTGGCTGGCCTGCCCCGTGACGCCCGAACCCCTCGCGCTGGAGCTGTGGGACGACGACGCGTGGCACGAACTTGCGTCCGGCGCGGTGTGCGTCGCCCGCGCGGGCGGTGCGCTCGCCGTCCTGCCGATGGCGCTCAGCTACCAGGCCTGCTTCCACGTGCACGCCGGGGAGTTCGGCACCGCGCAGGCCCTGATCGATGAGGCGACCGCGATCTCGGAGGCGACCGGCAGCGCGCCGATGATGTACACCCCCATGCTGCTCGCCGCCTGGCGGGGGCAGGAGTCCCGCGCCCTGGAGCTGATCGAGCACCACATCAGGGAGGTGGGCGAGCGTGGCGAGGGGCGCGCACTCAGCCTCGCCGAGTGCTCGACCGCCGTGCTCTACAACGGCCTGGGCCGCTACGACGCCGCGCTGGAGGCGGCGGAGCGCGCGTGCCGCTACGAGGACCTGGGCTTCCTCGGCTGGACGC
Source organism: Actinacidiphila sp. bgisy160 (assembly GCF_057707815.1). Lineage (NCBI taxonomy): Bacteria > Bacillati > Actinomycetota > Actinomycetes > Kitasatosporales > Streptomycetaceae > Actinacidiphila > Actinacidiphila sp. bgisy160. Next base: position 22,449 of record NZ_JBYIQW010000019.1, on the reverse strand, counting down.
TGTTCGAACTGATCGAGGCGGCCGCCCGCGGCGGCCGGCCCGAGGCGGCCGCCACCGCGCTGGACCGGCTCACCGAACGCACCCGCGCCAGCGGCACGGAGTGGGCGCGGGGCATGGATGCCTGTGCCCGCGCGCTGCTGTGCGAGGACGACCACGCCGCCGACGCGTTCTACCGGGAGGCGATCGAGCACCTCGGCCGCTGCCGCATCGCCGTCCACCTGGCCCGCGCCCGCCTGCTGTACGGCGAGTGGCTGCGGCGCCGGAACCGCCGCCAGGAGGCCCGTACCCAACTGCGCGCCGCCCACGAGGTGTTCAGCCGGCTCAAGGCGGACGGGTTCGCCGGGCGCGCCTACCGTGAGCTGCTGGCGACCGGGGAGACGGTACGCAAGCGGACGCCCGACACGGCGGACCGCCTGACCGGCCAGGAGGCCCAGATCGCGGCCCTGGCCGTGGAGGGGCGGACCAACTCCGAGATCGCCGCCCAGCTGTTCATCAGTCCGCGCACGGTGGAATGGCACCTCGGCAACGTCTTCACCAAGCTCGGGATCTCCGGGCGCCGGCAGCTGCGCACGGCGCTGTCCCCCGGAGGCACGACGACCCGGCGCGTCTGAGGCCCGGGCAAGAGCCCGGAACCGAGGGGCGCCGTCCGCCTCGCAGGCGCGCGGCGGCGTGCCGACTGCCCTCGCTCAGGACAGGGGGCGCGGCTCTCGCGGTCGACGGCGAAGGCGTCGCGCGCCCACCCGGAGGATGCGCTCCCGGCTCCTGAGCTCGTGGGCGCGGTGCGCGCTTCCGTCGCATCCGGGTGTCATTCGCAGTCCGTGAGGCGGCGCAGCAGGCGGCCCGCCTCGAGGACCTTGTGCACGTCCTCCGGCGGCAGCGTGCCCAGCCGCACGGCGAGGGCCTCCGCCTCGCCACGGGCCATCCGGGCCAGTTCCCGCCCGCCCGGCTCGGTCATGACCACCCGCGTCGCGCGGCCGTCGACCGGGTCGGGTTCGCGGCGGACCAGCCCGGCCGCCTCGAGTTGCACCACCGCGGCAGTGATCGTGGGCTGGCTGCAGGCCGCCCGTTCGGCGAGGACGCCGACGCGCGAGGGACCGTACTGGTTCAGCAGGGCGAGGACGATGAGCGGGGTCGGCTGCACCCACGGCTCCGGGCGGGCCCGGCGCAGCAGCCGCACCAGGCGGTGCAGGGACACCACGAGGTCCAGGGCCTCGTTCTCGCCGACCACCGCCATCGTCCGCCCCCTCGCGTCGTCTCCCTCGGGTCAGGGGATCCCGATCGTGGGCGTGTACAGGTCCATCCACAGCGCCAGGTCGAGGGCGCGTTCCAGCCCGTGCCGGGCGGCTTGCGTGCTGACCGGGGTGTCGGTCCTGACCGCGTCCTCCAGCCGGGTCCGGCTGACCAGTTCGAACACCGGGTGCGAGGGCCTGGCCAGCAGGTCCTTGGCGTTCTCCTGGAGCGCGACGAAGTACTTCGGGTCCTGGGTGGAGGGGTAGGGGCTCTTGACCCGGTCGTAGACCGAGCGGGGCAGCACGTCCGCGGTGGCCTCGCGCAGCAGGCTCTTCTCTCTGCCGTCGAAGGACTTCAGCGACCAGGGCGCGTTGTAGACGTACTGGACCAGCCGGTGGTCGCAGAACGGGACCCTGACCTCCAGGCCGTTGGCCATGCTCGCCCGGTCCTTTCGGTCGAGGAGGATGCGCACGAAGCGGGTGAGGTGGAGGTGGCTGATGACACGCATCCGGTACTCGAAGTCGCTCTCGCCGTCGAGGCGGTCGACGACGGCTGCCGCCCGGCGGTAGCCGTCGTGGACGTAGCCTTCCAGGTCCAGGGACTTGGCCACCTGGTCGGTGAGGATGTCGCCGTCGTCGCCGAACTCCGTCGCGAAGCGCACCAGCCAGGGGAAGGTGTCGGCCCTGCGGGCCTCCTCGTCGAAGAACTGGCGGTAGCCGCCGAAGACCTCGTCCGCGGACTCGCCCGACAGGGCTACGGTGGAGTGCTGCCGGATGGCCTTGAAGAGCAGGTGGAGCGAGGTGTCCAGGTCACCGAGCCCGGCCGGGATGTCGCGGGCGCGGATCACCGTGGCGCGCACGTCGGGATCGGCGAGCTGATCGGAGTCGAGGACGATGTCCTGGTGCTCGGTACCCCAGAGCCCGGCTACGTCGTGGACGAACGGGGTGTCGGGCGTCCCGCGCAGGCTGTCGGGGACGAAGTGCTCGGTCTGGCCGACGAAGTCGACCGCGAAGCTGCGCACCTTCTCGCCCTGTTCGCCGAGTTGCCGCGCCGCGAGCGCGGTCATCGCCGAGGAGTCCAGGCCGCCGGAGAGCAGGGTGCAGCGCGGCACGTCGGAGACGAGCTGACGGCGCACGATGTCCTCGAGCAGCTCGCGCACGCGCGCGATCGAGGTCTCCTTGTCGTCGGTGTGCGGCTCGGTCCGCAGCGACCAGTAGACGTGGGTGCGCAGGCCGTTCCGCCCGACGGTGACCACTGTGCCGGGCTCGACCTCGCGCATGCCGTCCCAGATCGCGTGGCCGGGCGTCTTGACGAAGGCGAACAGCTCCCGCAGCCCGTCCAGGGTGACGCGGCGAGGGACGAGCGGGTTGGCCAGGATCGCCTTGGGCTCGGACCCGAATAGCACGCCGTCGTCGGTCGGGTAGTAGTAGAACGGCTTGATCCCCATCCGGTCGCGAATCATGACCAGCTTCTGTTCCCGGCTGTCCCAGATGGCGAAGGCGTACATGCCGTTGAGTCGTTCGGCGACCGCCTCCCCCCACTCCAGGTAGCCGCGCAGCACCACTTCGGTGTCGGAGGTGGTGGTGAAGCGGTGACCGCGCGCGGTCAGTTCCTCGCGCAGCTCGGTGAAGTTGTAGGCCTCACCCGAGTACACCATCACCACCGCGCCGCCCTCGGGTGCCTCGGCGCTCATCGGCTGCCGGCCGCCGGGCAGATCGATGATCGCGAGCCTGCGGTGTCCGAGCGCGGCGGGCCCGTCCACCCAGGTGCCGCGGTCGTCCGGGCCGCGGCAGGCCATCGTCTCGGTCATCGCGTCGACCGTTGCCTGCTCGTTCCGCAGATCCCTGCGGAACGAGATCCATCCGGCGATTCCGCACATGCGTGTCCTCCGGGCTCTTGCTGTGCCCGACCGTCGTACGCAACGTCACGGATCGGTGCGGCCCTGGGCGGCTCCGCGGCGCGATGGTCACTCTCAGTGACATGTATCGGGCATCTATCAATTGAGTCTGCGCCGGCTCCGGTCGACCGTCAAACGCCCGCGCCGACCCCGTGGTCCACGAGGGGACCGACCGTCAGACCGGCGTCCCGGCAGGCCGCCACCAGGCCGGGAAGCGCCGCGAGGGTCGCGTGCCAGGAACCCGGGGCGGAGGCGTGGTCGCTGTCGTGGAGCAGGACGGTGGCACCCGCGCCCAGGTCGGGCCGGAGGGTCGCCAGCACGGACTCCGCGGTGGCGCCGGACGTCCAGTCGCGGCCCCAGGCGCTCCACAGGACCGGGGTCAGGCCGGCACGTGCGGCCGCCGCCCAGCGGCCGCCGGTGAGGATGCCGTACGGGGGGCGGTACCACAGCGGCGTGGCGCCGCAGGTCTCGCGGACCGCCCGGACGGCGCGGGCCAGGTCGGCCCGGTCGCGCGCGGGGCCGGGCAGCCACGGGCGGTCGTGGGTCCAGCCGTGGACGGCGATCTCATGGCCGCGCCGCAGGGCCTCGCGCACGATGCGGGGGTGTCCGTCCACCCGAGCGCCCAGGACGAAGAAGGTGGCCCGGACCGAGAGTTCGTCGAGGACGTCCAGGAAGCGCGGGGTGGAGACCGGATCGGGCCCGTCGTCGAAGGTGAGTGCCACGTGGTCGGGGCGCCCGATGCCGGCCAGTGCGGGGAAGGCCCGGCGGCGCAGTCCCGGGAGCCAGGTGGCGGCCGGGACGATGTGGCCGGCCGCCAGGACGCCCCCCGCCAGCGCCGCCCGCCGGACCTCGCCGCCGCGCCTCATCCCGGCCCTCCGTGGACGGTACGGTGACGGTCCTCCCGGCTGCCCGAGCGGTGCTCGCGCGGCACGTCCCAGCCCCCGGCCACGGCGGGCGAGCGCGACAGCCCGACGGTTCCGGCGGCCATCAGGGCGACGCCGGCCGCCTCGGGCACCACGTGCGCCCCGAGGGCGATCCGCTCCCCGAAGAGCACCCAGCCCAGCGCCACGCTCACCACCGCGTCCCCGATGGTGAGCGCCGGCTGGGACGCGGCCAGGCTGCCGGCCCGCAGGGTGACCTGGAGCAGCAGCAGGCTGAGCAGCCCGACGGCGCCCACCGCGTACAGCTGCCAGGAGGCGAGGACCCTGGGCAGGCCCTCGGGGACGCGGCCCGTGATGTCCTTGATCAGCGCCGCCGTGCAGGCGAAGCAGGCGGCGGTGGCGCACCCCAGGACGCAGGCGCGCGCGCCACCGCGCAGCGCCCGCCCGGCGGACCACAGGACGAGCACCAGCAGCGCCAGTGGCACACCGGCGCGCGGCCAGGTGCCCGGCAGGGACTGCGACTGCCCGCCGGAGGGCGCCGCGGCGCCGAGGAACAGCGCCAGTCCCCCGGCCAGCGCCAGGAACCACAGCCAGGTCCCGGCGTCGGGCCGCCGGGAGAACGCCAGGCTTCCCGCCATCAGGGTGAACAGCAGCTCGGTCGCCATCAACGGCTGGACCACCGACAGCTGCCCCACCGCCAGCGCGCTGGCCTGCAGGGCTCCGGAGACCACGAGCGCCGCCATCCCGGCCGCCCAGAACGGGCGCCGGACCAGTCGCAGCAGATGCCGCACCCGCCCGCGCACGCCGTGCCCCGTGCCCTCTTCCTCCTCCTGTTGCAGGGCGGCGCGCCGCTGCAGCGCGGAGGCCGCGCCGTTGGCGAGGGCCGCCAGCAGTGCCAGCACGACGGTCAGGACGGGCACCGCGTCATCCGTACTTGCCCGCGAGACGCCGGTAGACCCAGGGCAGGACGCCGCGTACGGCGACCGGGATCCGCAGCCAGCGGGGGACGTACACCTCGTCCCGTCCGCGGCGGATCGCGTCGGTCACCACCCTGGCGACCCGCTCGGCGGGCATCGGGCGGGGCCGGGAGCGGGTGTACGCCACGCCCCGCGTCGCGAAGAACGGCGTGTCGACGACGCCCGGGATCACGTGGGTGATCCGCACGCCACTGCCCGCCAGCTCGTAGCGGAGCGAGTCGGCGAAGGCGCCCAGCGCCGCCTTGGCCGCGGAGTAGACGGCCTCGTCGCGGACGCCGACGCTGCCCGCGAAGGAGCCGATCAGGACGATGTGTCCGCTGCGCCGGGCCAGCATGCCGGGGAGCACCCGGCGGACCAGTTCCATCGCCGCGACGACGTCCACCGTGAGGATCCGCTCGATGACGGTCTGCGGCATCGAGGCGAAGGGGCCCGCCCAGCCGATGCCCGCCCCGGCCACCAGGAGGTCGACCCGGCCGCCCGTGACGAGCGCGGCGTCGCGCACCAGCCGGCCGGTGCCCTCGGGATCCTCCAGGTCGGCCGGCAGCGCGGTCCCGGAGGTGCGCTCCGCGACCGCCCGCAGGCGCTCGTGGTCGCGGCCGCTGACCAGCAACCGCCAGCCCTCAGCGGCGAGGCGGTCGGCGATCGCGGCACCGATGCCAGAGGACGCCCCGGTCACCAGCGCGACCGGGGCCGGTCCGCCGGCCGGGTCCGCCGGGCCGCGCACGGGCTTGCCGCGCACCGCCTTGCCGCCGGAGACCGCTTGGGGAGGGTGAGAGGTCATGGCTTCGCTTTCTGTCCCTGCCGCTGCAGTTGCCGCCCGGGATGGCCGGTGCGGCTCCCCCGGGGCACGTCCCCCTCCGGTCTCAGTAAACCGCCCGATCGCCGGACCGGCTCTGTGGGCGATCCGGCCGCCGAGCGCGCTCGGCCCGTCGGCCGGTGGCGTGGGCGGTTCGTTTCAAGACAGGGCAAATCGGTTAGACCCGAATAGTCCGCAACTGGTGTACGAGGTGATCACGTGCCGGATGTGCTCGCAGCAGCGCCGCCCGTTTCCTCCCGGCGGGACGTGGTGTCGCGGTGACGCACACCGAGCGGGCGGGCCGTGCGCCGCGGCGTTTCCTCGTGCTCAGCGCCGCCATGGGCGCCGGTCACGACGCGGTCGCCGACGAGCTCGTCGCGCGGCTCACCGCCCGCGGCGGCAAGGCCCGCCGGGCCGACGTCCTGGAACTTCTGCCCGCCCACGCCGGCGCGGTACTGCGCGCCTTCTACCGCGCCAGCGTCCTGCACCTCCCGCTGCTCTACGCGGGCATCTACGCGACGTTCCTGCGCCCGGGTGGGTCACGCCGCACGCCCGGCCCGGGCGGGCTCGCCGGGCTCGCCGAGCGCGGGCTCGCCGAACTCGTCCGGCGCGAGCGCCCGGGCCTGGTCGTCCCGGTGTTCCACCTCGCGGCGCAGCTCACCGGCGGGATGCGGGCCCGCGGATCGCTTTCGGTGCCCAGTGCCGTGGTGGTCACGGACTTCGACGTGCACAGCCAGTGGCTGCACCCCGGCAACGACCTGTACTGCTGCCTCACGGAGAGCGCCGCACGCCGGGTGCGGGAGGCCACCGGCCGCCCGGCCGCCGCGACCGGTCCCCTGGTGGCGTCCCGCTTCCTGGCGTCCGCCCCGGACGCCGGTCCCTGGCACCGGATGTTCCGTGACCGGGCGCGGGACCGGCCGGTCGTCCTGCTCTCCGCCGGTGCCTGGGGAGCCGGCACGCACCTGGCGGACACCGCCGCGCTGCTCGCACAGGCCGGCTTCCTGCCGGTGGCGCTGTGCGGCGAGAACCGGCGGCTGCGGGCCCGGCTCTCCCGTGTCCCCGGGACGCTCGCGCTGGGCTGGGAGCGCGACATGCCCGGGCTGATGAGCGCGGCGGACGCGCTGGTGGACAACGCCGCGGGGCAGACCGCGCTCGAGGCACTGGCCATGGGGCTGCCCGTCGTCGGCTACCGCCCCATCCCGGGCCACGGCAAGGCCGGGGCGCGCCAGATGGCCGCGCTCGGACTGACCCGCTTCGCCCCCGATCCGTGGACGCTGATCGACGTCCTGGACGGCCTCACCCGTCCGCGCCGCGCGCGCCGCACCCCCTCCCCGGCCGCCGCCGCGCTCTTCGCCCCGGACACCGCGGCGCACCTGATGGAGGCGTGCTCACCGGACCCGGTCGCGGTCTGAACGCATGGCCGCCGTACCCACGCCCTGTCCATCACGGGCGCGATGACCTGGAACGTCACCTGGGCGCCGATCCCCGGCTTCGCGCTGCCCGCGCTCGCCCGGCCGTGGCCCGCAAGCCGGGCGTCGCCGGCCCGCTCGGCGACGCCCGGCCGCGGACTACGGCCGCGGACGGCCCTGCTGATCCTCGGCACCTGCTACGACGCCATGGCCGTCGCCGGCGACGTCGTCCAGGTCCTCTTCGGCGCGCCCGGCTGATCCCCGACCACATCGCCTTCCCGGGCCAATGTGACGACCGGGCCTCCTACGCGCCCCCGGCCCCGTCCGGGGCGCCGATGGGCTGTGGTCTCATGGGCGGTGTGAGTCGCGCCGCCGAAGAGACCAACCGCCGGATGCTCCGGGCACGGGACGCGATGGACCGCGCCTACGCGCAGCCGCTGGACGTGCCGGCGCTGGCGCGGATCGCCCATGTGTCGCAGGCGCACTTCACGCGCACCTTCCGGGCTGCCTTCGGGGAGACGCCGCACCGCTACCTGCAGCGCCGCCGCGTGGAACGGGCGATGTTCCTGCTGCGCGAGAGCGACCGGAGCGTGACGGACATCTGCTTCGAGGTCGGCTTTGGCAGCCCGGGGACCTTCAGCCGCACCTTCCGCGACATCGTGGGCACGTCACCGCGGGCGTACCGCAAGCAGGCCACGGCCATGGACGTACCGACGTGCTTCGCGAAGGCATGGATGCGGCCGAGGGCCTGATCGCCCGCTGAACGGGCCGGCAGGCCGAACGGGCTGAGCAGTTTTGGATAAGTTTTCGTCCGGCCCGGCCAGTAGCGTGATGCACATGTTCAACGCCATCACGCACTCGCAGATCTACGTCCTCGACCAGGACGAGGCCCTCGACTTCTACGTCGGCAAGCTCGGCCTGGAGGTGACCGCGGACGTCGACCTCGGCTTCATGCGCTGGCTCACGGTGAGCGTCCCCGGCCACCCGGAGCGCCAGATCCTGCTGGAGAAGCCGGGCCCGCCGGCGATGTCCGAGGAGACCGCGCAGCAGGTCCGCGAGCTGGTCACCAAGGGCGCCGCCGGCGGCCACCTGATCTTCAGCACCGACGACTGCCGCAAGACGTACGAGACGCTCCGGGACCGGGGCGTGGAGTTCACCGAGGAGCCAACCGAGCGCCCGTACGGAATCGACTGCGGCCTGCGGGACCCCTTCGGCAACAACATCCGCTTCACACAGCCGAAGGCCTGAGCCGCGGCCGCCGCGAGGCGCCCGCACGGCGAAGGGAATGTGGGGCACCGCGTGCGTCATGGGCGGCGGCTCCAGCGGCGGCCCGCGCATCACCGGTCTCGACGCGCAGTCCGGTCCGGGCACCGTCGTCGGCGACGACTCCGAGGGCACGGGCTCGACGCCGGGGGCAGCGCGTGCGACCCCAGGGACCCGGCCCCGGGCTGCACACGCCACCTGGTGGGCCCGCAGTTCACCTCCACCGTCACCCGGCCGCTCTACGAACGCGCCCAGCACGTCACCCACTGAGCGCGGCCGGCGACGGCGCCTCCCGGCCGCGAGCCGGGAGGCGCCGTTCACACCCTTCGTCCAACAGCGCCCAAAACCGGTGGCGTTGCTTCTGGAACCGGTGACGGCCGGGGCCTCTCCGCTGGGCCGGGAGGGCGTTAGTCTGTGCCAATCTCCTTGCACAGGCCATCGAGAACGGGGGGCGTGGTGCCGGGGTTCGTGTTCCTGCGGCTGCGCGCGCATCGTCTGCTGCTCGGTGCCGCCCTGCTCTCCGTACTCCTCACGACCTGCGCGGTCGCGGCGCTCGCCGCGTTCAGCTCGGCCGTGGGGGACGCCGGTCTGCGGCGCGCGCTGCAGGAGCAGTCGGCGGCACGGACGCTGGTCGAGATCACCGCGGACGTCGACGGCAAGGACCCGGGCGCGGTGGACGAGGCCGTGCGCGCGACGGCCACCGGCGCCTACGACGGCCTGCCGGCGTCCGTCACCGGGGTCACCCGCTCCGGGCCGTACGGGCTGCCGGCGGCGCTGCGGCCACGTGGTGCCCCGCGCACCGCGGACCCGGACCTGACGGTGCTGTCGACGCTGGACCGGGCGCAGGTGACCATGACCGAGGGGTCCTTCCCCGGCACGCCCGCGGCCGGCGAGCCCGTCCCGGTGGCGCTGCCCGAGGCGGCCGCCGAGGCGCTCAAGGTACGCGCCGGGCAGCTGATCACCCTGGCCGACCGGCTGCACCACGGCACGTTGCGGGTCCGCGTGACCGGGACGTACCGGCCGGTCGACGCGTACTCCCTGTACTGGCGGCTCGACCCACTCGGCGGCCGCGGGGTACGGACGCTCTCCTTCACCACCTACGGGCCGATGCTGACCGGCCCGGGGGCCTTCGGGCCCGGCGGCGTTCCCGCGGTGGAGATGGAGTGGCAGACGCACGGGGACTTCGCCGCGATGACCACGGCCCGCGCCGACGACGTCAGCGGGAGCGTCCAGCGCACGGTGCAGCGGCTGGAAGCCCTGCCGGCCGCGAACTCCGTCGTGGCGGACAGCGAACTCCCGCTCCTGTTCGGTGAGTTGCGTGGCACTTTGCTGGTCAGCCGGTCGACCCTGCTGATCAGCGTGCTGCAGCTGATGCTGCTGGCCGCGCTGTCTCTGCTCCTGGTCGCCGGACTGCTCGCGGAGGAACGTTCCGGCGAGACCGCGCAGTTGCGCGCCCGCGGCGGCTCGCGCGCCCAGATGACCGGTTTCGCCGCGGCCGAGGCCCTGCTGCTGACCGTACCGGCCGTCGTGCTGGCGCCGTTGCTCTCCGGTCCGCTGGTGCGGTTGCTCGCCGGTCACGGGGCACTGGCCCGGGCGGGGGTACGGCTGGAGCCCTCGCCGGTGACCGCCTGGTGGGTGGCGGCGCTCACCGCGCTCGCCTGTGCCCTCGCCGTCGTCGTGCCCGTACTGCGGCGCTCGGGGACGTACGCGCAGGAGTACTCGGCGCGGCGGCGCAGGCGGGCGTTGCCCGCCGCGGCGCAGGCGGGCGCGGACGCGGGCCTGGTGCTCGTGGCCGCCCTGGCGTTCTGGCAGTTGTCCCGCCGCGAGGCGGGGAGCGGAGCGCTGAGCACGGACACCTCCGGACGGCTCGGGCTGGATCCGGTCCTGGTGGGGGCGCCCGCGCTGTGCCTGCTGGCGGGTGCGGTGCTGGCGCTGCGGCTGCTGCCGCTGGCGGCACGGCTCGGCGAGCGTCGCGCGGCGAAGGCCCGCGGGCTGCCGGCGTCCCTGGTGGGCTGGCAGCTGGCGCGCCGCCCGGGCCGCGGGGCGGGGCCTGCCCTGCTGCTGGTCTTCGCCGTGTCGATCAGCATGTTCGCGATCGGCGAGAACAGCACCTGGACCCGGTCGCAGGACGACCAGGCGGACTTCGCGGTCGGCGCCGACCTGCGCGTGTCCGGTTCCGCCACGCCCGCGTTCGGGCAGGGCGGCATCTACGACGACGTGCCCGGCATCGCGGCCGTCACCCCGGCGGCCCGCGACACCGTGTCCCTCCCCCGCGACCGTGACGCCACCGTCGTGGCCGTGGACACCACCGCGGCGGCCCAGGTCCTGCGGCTGCGCGACGACCTGTCCACCGAATCCCTCACCGACCTCATGCGGCCCCTGCGCGCGGACGGCGAAACCGCTGCCCGCGGCGCCGGGTTCGTCCTGCCCGACGGCACGGACCGGCTCCGCCTGACGGTCCGTCTGCGGTCCCTGGGGGCAGAGGACCGCACGATCACGGGCACGGTGACCGACCAGCTGTACGTGACGGTGACCGACCGGTACGGCGTCCCGTACACCCTTCCTCTCGGCGAGGTTCGGGCCGACGGCGAACAGCACGTGCTGGAAGCCGACTTCGCCGCCGTGACGGGCCGGGCACGCGGCGCGGGCCCGGCCGGGCCGCTGCGCATGACCGGGCTCAGGGCCGAGTACCGCGTGCCCCGCCGGAACGAGCGGCACAGCCTGACCGTCACCCGGGTACACGCCATGACCGCCGACGGCCTCCGCGACGTGCCCTCCCCCACCACGACGGCGTGGTCGGCCCGCACGCAGATCGACAACCCCGACTTCCCCGAAGCCCCCGGCCTCGGATACCGCCCCTCGGACGCCGGCAAGCCGCGCTCCGCCGCGGACACCCCGCTGACCGTCCGCTACGACACGGGCGAGGAGCCCTTCCAGAAGGACGCCCCGGGCGGCGCCGACGGCGCCTCCCTCACCCTGCGGGCCGGGCCGCCCCGGCCGCCCACGGTGCTGCCCGCGGTCGTCACCGACGACTTCCTGAGCGCCGTCGACGCGAGACCCGGCAGCACCGTCCCGGTCGAACTGGCCGGCACACGGCTGTCCCTGCGCGTCACGGGGTCGGTCCACGCGCTGCCCACCACCGGGCCGGACGGCTCCTCGGGCACCGGCGGCGGCGCCGTCCTGCTCGACCTGGCGAGCCTCGATCGCGCGCTCGTCCTCCAGGACCAGCGCCCGCTGGAGCCCACCGAGTGGTGGCTCGCCGCCGGTCCGGCCGGAGCTCCCCGTGTCGCGGCGGCGCTGCGGGCCCGCGGGGACGCCGCCACGATCGTCGTCCGCGACGAGGCGCGGGCGGAGTTGCGGCGCGATCCGCTGGGCGCGGGCCCGTTGTCGGCCCTGCCCGCGGCGGTGGTGGCGGCCGCGGTGCTGGCCGCGGTGGGTTTCGCGGTCGCCGCCGCGGGAGCGGTACGAGAGCGGTCGGAGGAGTTCGCGCTGCTGCGGGCGCTGGGCACGCCACGCGGGTCGCTGGCCCGGGTGATCGCGGCGGAGCAGGGGTTGCTGGTGCTGACGGCGGTGGGCGTGGGGGCGCTGCTGGGCGGGCTGCTGACCCGGTCGATCGTGCCGTTGATCGTGCTGACGGCGCGCGCGGACAGCCCGGTGCCCGCGGTACGGGTGCAGTTGCCGGCCGTGCCGCTGCTGGAACTGCTGACCGCGGTGGCGGTGCTGCCGCTGCTGGCGGTGGCGGTGGCGGCGTTGCGCACGGCCGATCCGGTCCGCGCGCTGCGCCGCCAGGGAGGGGAATGACATGGCCGAGGTGCGCGCGGCCCGGACCGCCTCGTGGACCGCTGCCCGCCTGCGCGCGGCCCCGGGCGGGGCGCTGGCGCTGGCCGCCCTGGTCCTGGTGACCGCCTTCCTCGCGGCGGCGCTGCCCCGCTCCGTGGAGGCGTACGAGGACGCCGCGCTGCGCGACACGCTCCGGCACGCCTCCTTGCCCGACCGCAGCGTCACCGCCACCTTGGACGTGTCGTTCGCCGGCGCGCGTGTCGGGGGCGATTCGCCGTTCTTGGCGAGCGCGCTCGCCAGGAACGAGGACGCGTTCCGGAGCGTGGTGCGGCCGCCGCTGGCCCTGGACACCGCGCAGACGGTGTACGGGGTGCGCAACACGGTGGCGGCCGCCGCGACCGATCCCGGCCTGCCGCGTCCGACCAAGAACCTTGATCCGCGGGCGACGCTCGTCTCGCAGCCGGGCTTCGCCGCCCGCTCACGGCTCGTCGCCGGGCGCATGCCCGCGTCCACCTCCGGGGAGCGCGAGGTGGAGGCAGTGCTCACAGCCCGGACCGCCAAGGTGATGGGTCTGCGCTCGGGTTCCACGGTCCGCCTGCTGGACACGACGGGGACCGGGCTGACCGTCCGGATCACCGGGATCGTCGAACCACGCTCGCCCGGCGAGGCCTTCTGGAACGCCGAACAGGACCTGCTCGCCCCTACCTTGGTGAGCGTCCCCGGGCCGCCCGGTGAGGACCCCGAGCACTACTGGCACTTCACCGCGCTGATCGGCCAGGACGCCGGCGGCGTGCTGCTCGGCCTGCCCGAGGGCGCCCGCCTCTACTGGCACCACCCCGCCGACGTCGACGCGCTCTCCGCCCACGACGTGCCCGCGCTGCGCGACCGGCTGGCGTCGCTGTCGGGCGGGCCGGACTCCACACAGCTGCGCACCATGACGGGCAGCGGGGCCATCACCGTGGACGAGGACGGACTCGCCTCGCTCCTGGGGCCGTTCGTACGGGAGCGGGAAGCGGCCGCGCCGCTGGTGCTGATCGCGACGGTCGGCGTGGGCGCGGTGGCGGGCATCGTCCTGCTGATGGCGGGCGGCCTCTCGGCGACCCGCCGTCGCACCGAACTGCGGCTGATGCGGGCTCGCGGAAGCAGTCTGACGGGTCTGTGCGCGCGGCTGCTGACCGAGAGCGCGGTCGTGGTCGTCCCGTCCGCGGCGGCCGGGGTGCTGCTCGCGCTGCTGCTGGTGCCGGCCGAACGCTTCGCGGCCTCCCTGCTCGCCGGGGTGCTGGTGGCGGCGGTCGCCGTGCCGGCGCTGCCGCTGCGGGCGGTGGCGCAAGTCCGCCGGGTCGGCCCGGAGCGGCGTGACGACCTCGTGCAGGCCCCGCCCTCGCGCCGCCGGACGATGGCGGAGCTGACGGTGGCGGTCATCGTGACCGGCGCGGTCGTGGCGCTGCGGCGCCGGGGCACGGCCGGCGGCGGCGCGGACCTGCTGACCGCCGCGGCGCCGGTGCTGGTCGCGGTGATCGGGGCCCTCGTCCTGCTGCGGCTGTACCCGCTGCCGCTGCGCCTGCTGTCCGGGCCCGCGGCCAGGCTGCGGGGCTCGGTGCTGTACCTGGGGCTGGCCCGGGCCGGCCGTACGCCCTCCGCCACGGCGCTGCCGCTGGTGGCCGTGCTGGTGGCGCTGGCCGTGACGTCGTTCGGCGGCTCGGTCCTCACCGGCGTCGAGAGCGGCCGCGACCGGGCCGCCACGCGGGCGGTCGGCGGCGACGCGCGGATCGAGACCCTCACCACGCTCCCCGGCGGACTGGACGCGCGGGTCCGGCGGCTGCCCGGCGTGCTCGGGACCTCGCCCGTGCGGGTCGAGACGGGACTGTCGACGGCGCCGGCCGGGACCTCCTACGACCTGGTGGTCGTCGACCCGGCGCGGTACGCCGCCCTGGCGGCGTCCACGGGCATCGGCGCCCCCTTCTCCGCCGCGGCACTCGAGGACGACGGCACCGGACCGCTCCCCGCGATCGTCTCCCCCGGCCTGGCGGGGGAGTTCGGCAGGACTACCGCGACCGTGCAGGCCTTCGCCGGAGCGACCCCGGTGCGCACCGTCGCGGTGCGGGACGTGACGCCCGCCGTCCTGGGCGGCGACTTCGTCGTCATCCCGGCGGCCGGCCTGGCCCGCACGCATCCCGAGTCCGCCCGCTCCCCCGCCCAGGCCGCGAACACGCTCTACGTGACGGGGCCGCGGCTGGACGGGCGGGCCCTGAACGCCGCCGCGCGCGCCGTCTCATCGGACCTGACGGTGGTCCTGCGCTCCGCGGAACGCGCCTCGTTCACCTCCTCGGCACTCCAGACCGGCGCCCGACGGGTCTACCTGGCGGCCGTGGCCGCCGGCGCGGGCTACAGCGCGCTGGCCCTGCTGCTCTCCCTGATGGTGCACACACCGCAGCGCAAGGCCCTCCTCGCCCGACTCCGGACGATGGGCATGACGGGCCGTCAACGGCAATGGCTCGCCGTCGCGGAGACGCTGCCACAGGTCCTGCTGGGCGCTCTCGGCGGCATCCTGGTCGGCCTGGCCACGGTCCCGCTGCTGCGTCAGGGGGTTGATCTCACCGCCCTCGCCTTCTCCACGACCGAGCCGGTCACCGGCGCGTCCGGGACGGTGCTGCGCACCGACGCGGCGTCGCTGCTGGTGCCGTCGGCCGCGCTGGTGGTGCTGGCCTGCGTGGTGCTGGCCGTGCAGGCCTGGCTGACCGGACGACGGGGAGAAGGAACCGAACTGCGGATGGGGGAATGATCATGAGTCAGGTCACGTCCGGGACCGCCGAGCGCGACCGCGCCCCCGACCACCACACCGACAACGCCGAGGGCGCGCCGGACTCGTAAGCCGACGCCGCTGCTGCGGCGGAGCTTTTGCCGCGGTCCCCGGCCAAGCCATCACGATGACACGGCCGTCACGGAACGGTGAGCGTCCCACCTCGTTCTGTGCTCGGGCGACACCGGAGCCCAGAACCTCCGTGAGGCAAGACGGCTCAACTGCACGACCGTCGGGCGGGAAGCAGACCTTCACACGGGGCCGCCCGGCGGCACGTGGCACGTACTCGACGAGTGACGAGCCCGGCGCACCGGACGTTCCGGACAACCCACCGCCCGGCAGCCTTCTCTTCGCGGCGACACGGACGTCCTTGACGGTCACGCGGCGGGCGACACCTTCCCGTCCCGGGCCGCCACCCCGGACGGCCTCTGGCGCGGGCGGACCAACGACTCTTACGCGAAGCCCGACTCATGTCAACATGTATTCCTAATTCAGGAGAATCCCGGAACGCGGCGCGCCCGGAACCTTGACAGGCTCTTCCCGGCGGGTGCATGTTCGGCAACGTTGTCATCGCGATGGCAACGTTGTCATCGCCATGATGTCAGGCCGTCTCGTCATTGAACATCCCTGAACGGAGCCGCTGTTCATGCCGGATAAGTCCTCCTTGCCCTCCCGTCGCGCCGTACTCTCCACCGGCTCCACCCTCCTCGCGGGGTTCGGGCTCGGCATGGCCTTCCCCGCCGCCGCGGCAGCGCAGACACGGCCCTCGAACCCCGCCGGTGCCCGGAGCGAACTCGCCGCGTACCGCCCGGTCACGGTGTCCTCCACCGACTACGCCCCCACACCTGCCGAGTTCGCCGTCGACGGCCTCGACCGGGTCGGCGTGCGGGGCTCCGGGTGGCGGGCCGCCGCCGGCGACCCGCAGTGGATATCCGTCGACCTCCAGGGGCTGTGCGAGGTGGAGTCCGTGCGCCTCACCTTCGAGGCGACCGCCGACGACCCGCCGTACACCCCCTCGACCGGCGGCAACCCGCGCGACAACACCACCGGCCAGGAGATCCTGTCGAGTTGCGCGGTCGCCTTCGTCATCGAGACCTCGCGCGACGGGAAGTCGTGGACCGTCGTGCACCGCACCGACGACGGCAAGGGCGGGGTCGTGGAGATCGCCCTGGCCGAGCCCGTCACCGCCCGCTGGGTGCGGATGACCGTCACCAAACGTTCCAACGCCAACCCGCTGGGCCTCAACGGCCTCCAGGTGTACGGCACCCCGCGCGGAAAGCGCCCCGAGGCCACCGGCTGGACCGACTGGGGCACCCACCACCGCACGCCCCCGGCCCTCGAGGTCGCCGACGACGGCACCGTACCGCTGGAGTCCGGCTGGGACCTGACCATGGACGACTGGGCGGGCGGCACCGCCGCGGAGCTGTCGGCCCCGTCCGTGGACACCAGCGCCTGGCTGCCGGCCGTCGTGCCCGGGACCGTCCTGTCCTCCCTCGTCGCCGAGGGGCACCTGCCCGACCCGGTCGCCGGCTTCGCCAACCTGCACATCCCCGAGGCCCTCTCCCGCCACTCCTGGTGGTACCGGCGCGAGTTCCGCCTGCCCAAGGGCCTGCCCACCGGGGCGGGACGCCGCGTCTGGCTCGAGTTCGACGGGGTCAACCACGAGGCGGACATCTGGCTCAACGGCAAGCAGGCCGGCACCCTCACCTTCCCCTTCGCCCGCGCCACCTACGACGTGACCGGGCTGCTGGCCGCCGAGGGCCCGCAGGCCCTCGCGGTGAGGATCAGCCCCATGCCGTTCCCCGGCAGCCCCGGCGACAAGGGCCCGGCGGGTCTCGCCTTCGTCGACGCCGGCGCGAACATGATGAACCGCAACTCGCCGACCTACCTGGCCTCCTCCGGCTGGGACTGGATGCCCGCAGTGCGCGACCGGGCCGCCGGCATCTGGAATCACGTGCGCCTGCGCTCCACAGGCGACGCCGTACTCGGCGACCCCCGCGTCGACACCGTCCTGCCCGACCTGCCCGACACGGGCACGGCCGAAGTCACCATCGTCGTCCCGGTCCGCAACGCAGCGGCGGACGCCCGGTCCGTCACCGTCACCGCCGCCTTCGACGGTGTGCGCGTGCGGCGGACGGTCACCGTGCCCGGGGGCGGGAGCACCGACGTCGTCTTCGCCCCGGCTTCCGACCCCCGGCTGCGCGTGCGGAACCCGAAGCTGTGGTGGCCCAACGGCTACGGCGAGCCGGAGCTGCACCGGCTCACCCTCACCGCCTCCGTCGCCGGGCAGGAGAGCGACCGGCGCACCACGCGCTTCGGCATGCGTCAGTTCGGCTACGAGTACGACGTCCCGCTGACGTTCCAGTCGGGCTCCGACGCCTACGCCCAGACGGTCACGTTCGCCCGCACGACCGCCCGTCACGTGCGGGTCCTGTGCCGGACGCGGGCGACCGACTGGGGTTCGTCGATGTGGAGCCTCACGGTGGCCGACAGCTCCGCGCCCGGCGTCGACCTGGCCCTGCACAAGGAGGCCTACGCCTCCTCGACCGACGACCCGGCCAACCAGCCGGGCAACGCCACGGACGGGAACCCGGACACCCGGTGGTCGTCGGAGTTCAAGGACGACCAGTTCATCCGGGTCGACCTGGGCTCCGCGGTGTCCTTCGACCGCGTCGTCATCACCTGGGAGCAGGCGTACGCCGAGACGTACACCATCCAGGTCTCCGACGACGGCGACCACTGGACCGACGCCGCATCGGTGGACAACTCCGCCGTCCCCCTGCCGTTCCGGACCGGAGGCGCGGCGAGCCTGCAGAACGTCGACTTCTCCGCCACCACGGCGCGCCACGTGCGGATCCTGTGCCACACGCGGGCCACCAGCTGGGGCTCGTCCATGTGGGGCCTGTCGGTGGTCGACAGCGGCACGCCGGGCGTCGACCTCGCGCTGCGCAAGGAGGCCACCGCCTCGTCCTTCGAGGGCGAGGGCAGCGAGCCGGCCAACGCGGTGGACGGCAAGCCGGGCACCCGCTGGTCCTCCAAGTACGAGGACGAGCAGTGGATCCGGGTGGACCTGGGCGCCCCGGTGCGCTTCGACCGCGTCGCCATCACCTGGGAGCAGGCGTACGCCAAGACCTTCACCGTCCAGGTCTCCGACGACGGCGACCACTGGACGGACGTGAAGTCCGTCGACAACTCCACCGTACCGCTCAAGATCAGCGTCAACGGCGTCCGCGTCTTCGCCCGCGGCGGCAACTGGGGCTGGGACGAGCTGCTGCGCCGCATGCCGGCGGACCGCATGGACGCGGCCGTGCGCATGCACCGCGACATGAACTTCACGATGATCCGCAACTGGGTCGCCAGCAGCAACCGCGAGGAGTTCCACGCCAGTTGCGACGAGTACGGCCTGCTGGTGTGGAACGACTTCCCCAACGCCTGGGCAATGGACCCGCCGAACCGCCAGGCCTTCCTGGACCTGGCCCGGGACACCGTGCGGCGCTACCGCATCCACCCCAGCGTCGTGGTGTGGTGCGGCGCCAACGAGGGCAACCCCCCGGGTCCGGTCGACGACGGGATGCGCGCCGCGGTGCGCGCGGAGGCACCCGCCCTGCTGTACCAGAACAATTCGGCGGGCGGCATCGTCTCGGGCGGCGGCCCGTACGGCTGGGTCGAGCCCGAGCGGTACTACTCCGCGTCCACCTACGGCGGCGGCGTCTTCGGCTTCCACACCGAGATCGGCATGCCCGTCGTATCGACCGCCGAGACCATGCGGCGCATGGCCGGCGAAGAGCCCGCGTGGCCGGTCGGCGGCGTCTGGTACCACCACGACTGGAGCACCCGCGGCAACCAGGCCCCGCAGAACTACCACGCGGCCATCGAGGGCCGGCTCGGCACCGCGGAGGACCTCTACGACTTCTGCCGCAAGGCGCAGTTCGTCAACTACGAGAACTTCCGCGCCATGTTCGAGGCCTGGAACGGCCGGCTGTGGGACGACGCCTCCGGTCTGATGCTGTGGATGTCGCACCCCGCCTGGTACAGCACGGTGTGGCAGACGTACGACTACGACTTCGACGTCAACGGCGCCTACTACGGCGTCCGCAAGGCCGCCGAGCCCGTCCACGTGCAGGCCGACCCCGTCAGCGGGAAGGTCGTGGCGGTCAACCACACGCCCCGGGCCCTGACGGGCGCGAAGGTGTCCGCGCGTCTGTTCGACCTGTCCGGCCGTCCGCTGTCCCCGGAGCGGCACGGGACGGTGGACGTGGCCGCGTCGGCGAAGGCCGACGCCTTCACGGTGGCCTGGACGGACGACCTGCCGGACTTCCACCTGCTGCGCCTGAGCCTGACGGACCGCCACGGAGAGGTGCTGTCCGAGAACGTCTACTGGCGCTACCGCAAGCCCGAGCACATGCGGGCGCTCAACGAGGCCGCCCGGACCCGGGTCTGCGCCGACGTCACGGACACCGACCTCGCGGGCGCCCGCCACGGGCTGACGGCGCGGCTGAGCAACCGCGGGTCCTCGGTGGCCGCCCTGGTCCGGCTCTGCCTGCTGGACTCCCGTTCCGGCGACCGGGTGCTGCCCACGCTGTACAGCGACAACTACCTGTGGCTGCTGCCGGGCGAGAGCCGCACGGTGACGCTGTCCTGGCCCGCCGGGGCGCTGCCGTCGAAGCGGCCCGGACTGCGGGTCGACGGTTACAACGTGCCGCAGGTCACCGCGCAGCCGTAACCGGTCGCGCGGGCGCGGGGGTCACCTGCCGGGTGGCCCCCACGCCGGTCCGGCGTGCCGGGAACCCGTCCCACATCGCGGACGTCTGACAGGAGGTGACGACTTCTCCAGCCCTGATGCGCCCGGCGCGGTTCGGCGACCTGGCGGCCATCGTGGACCTGCACACGCAGGCACGTGCCGCGTACTACCAGGCGGGCGGCCTGCCCGGCTCCGAGATCGACAGTCCCGACGGGTGGGCGCGCCGCCGGGCGTCCTGGGCGCAGGCCATCCAGTCGGGCGCGATGACGGTGCTGTGCGCCGTCGAGGACACCGAGGTGGTCGGTGTGGTGGCCATGGGGCCGCCGAAGGAAGGCGCGGAGGCCGCGCGCTCCTGCGGTCAGCTGCACCGGATCCATGTACGCCCGGACCGCTGGGGCCGCGGCGTCGGGGGGCTGTTGCACGCCGAATTCGTGCGCTTCCTGCGGGAATCCTCCCTGGAGACGGGTCTGCTGGACGCCTGGGAGCGCAACAGCCGCGCCCTTGCGTTCTACACCCGTCAGGGGTGGGTCCCGGACGGCCACCGCCGCCCCGGCCCGGGTGGCCTCGACTTCCTGCGGCTCCGGCTCGACCTGCACGACCGCGTGTCCGCCGCCGCGTCGTCGGGCACTTCCCAGCCGCGGGCCTGACGCGCGCCGCGTGGCATCCTGTGCGCGTGCAGATCAAGGGGTACGAGGGCGGGCCGCTGACGGCCGGTGAGCCCCTGGCAGCCCGGCCCGGCTTCTGGGCGAACCACCTCCTGGAGTGGTGCGCGGCAGGGCCGGACGGCGGCCGTCCCGAGCCGAAGTGGTTCGGGGACGACGGCGCCGACAGCGACGCCCTGGGCGAGGTGCTGTACGACGAGTCGGCCTGGCCGGTCCTCCGAGTGCCTTTCGGGGACGGGCACTGCGCCGTCGTGGTCTTCCGGAACTTCGCCGACGCATTCGGGCTCGACTTCCTGCTCACCCATCCCGGCTGGGCCGGCGCGCGGACGCTGCTGTCGTACGACGGCGAACGCCGCGGCCCCGGCCTCGGCTGGCGGCACCTGCTGCACGTCGCCGCGGCGGTGCCGGCCGCCGGGCCGCGGGAGGGCCTGACCGATCCCGCCGCCCGGCTGCTGCTCCTGCTGCCCTTGCTCAACGACGGCCGCCGGCACGCCCGGCAGGCCGTCCCGCGGATCGCCGGTGCGCTCACGGCGGTCGGGGCGCCGGAGGAGACGGCGGGGACGGCGGCCCGGTGCCTGGTCGACGGGACGGCGGACGAGGTCTGGCACGATCCGGCCTGGGGCTCGCCGCTGAGCGGCGGCTCCCGTACGGGGAACGGCGACGGACGTCCCGGACCCGGGCCGCGTCCGCGCCCTCGGTGAGCACGGGGAGCCGTTGGCGGGGGTCAGCGCGTCAGGGACGTGACCCATTCTCCACAGTGACGACGACGGCCTGCCGCCCGACGAACGCCGCAACCACCAGGGCCCCGTGAGGTTCGAGCGAGGGTGGCGAGAGCGTGCGGGGACCCCCGCCTGCGGAGGGCACGCGGACAGCGCATAAGGTTAGGCTCGCCTAACGCTTCAAAGGTGAACCACGTACAGGAGTCTCCACATGTCTCTTCGGCGCCGCGGCACAGCCGCCGTCGCTGTCGCCATCGCCGCCGCGCTGTCCCTCGCGGCCTGCGGCGGGTCCAGCAGCAACGGGAAGGAGAGCAGCGCAGCCGCCTCCGCGACCGCCGGGTCCAAGGACTCCAAGTCCGTCGCGAAGGGCGGCAAGGACTTCGGGGACGCCGCCGAGAAGACCGCGGCCATGGGCACCACCGCCAAGCCGGGCGAGTGGCCGCGCACCATCACGCACGCCATGGGCAGCACCGTACTCAAGGCGCGGCCGAAGCGCGTCGTGGTCCTGGACGTGGGTGAGCTCGATAACGTCGTCTCGCTCGGCGTCAAGCCGGTCGGCCTCGCGCCCACCGAGGGCTCGCCGGAACTCCCGTCCTACCTCGAGGGCGACGCGGGCAAGCCCGCGAACATCGGCACCATCAACAGCCTCAACCTGGAGGCGATCGCCGCGCTCAAGCCCGACCTGATCCTGGGCAGCCAGCTGCGCGCCGCCGACTCCTACGACGAGCTGTCGCAGATCGCGCCGACCGTCTTCTCCATCCGCCCCGGCTTCACGTGGAAGGAGAACTACCTCCTCAACGCCGCCGCGCTGGACAAGACCGCGCAGGCCAAGGCGAGCCTGGAGGCGTACACGAAGAAGGCCCGGGAGCTCGGCACGAAGCTCGGAGCCGACAAGCCGACCGTGTCGATGGTGCGTTACATGCCCGAGGGCAAGATCCGCCTCTACGCGAACGACTCGTTCATCGGCACCATCCTCAAGGACGTCGGCATCCCGCGGCCGAAGAACCAGGACATCGACGACCTGGCCGCGGAGATCAGCGCGGAGAACATCGACCAGGCCGACGGCGACTACATCTTCACCGGCGTCTACGGCGACCCCAAGGCCACCGAGAAGTCCAAGGCCCAGGGCAACCCGCTGTGGAAGAACCTGAAGGCGGTCAAGGACGGCCACGCCTTCGACGTGCCGGACGAGACCTGGTACCTCGGGCTCGGGGTCACCGCGGCGCACGCGGTCCTCGACGACCTGGACAAGCACCTCACCGCCTGAGCCGGCGAGGCCGTTCCAGAGCCGTGG
>NZ_JBYIQW010000018.1:0-122603 GCF_057707815.1 Actinacidiphila sp. bgisy160 | reverse complement strand
CCCCTCCCCCCCCCCCCCCCCCCCCCCCCCCCCCCCCCCCCCCCCCCCCCCCCCCGCCCCCGTCCTTCGTGCGGGCCGCCCCCGACCCCGCTCTCGTCGCAGCGGCCCGCGCTGCCTACGCTGTGGACATGACGACCACGGAGCGACGGCGGTTCAGGTCCGGCACGGTGATCCTGGGCGGCATGGGCGTGCTGGCCGCCGCGCTGACCGCGTGCGGCTCCGACCCCGACAAGCGCTGCGTGGACCCGGACACCTACCGGACGCTCCCCGCCAAGGAGTGCGACGACAGCGGCGGCCAGGGCCGCTACTACTACGGCGGCAGCGTCCGGGGCGGGAAGGCCAAGGGCGGCAGCTTCGACAAGTCGTCGGTGAAGACCGGGGGCTTCGGCGGTCACGGCTCGGGCCACGGGTCCGGAGGCGGCTGATGCGGCGGCACGCCGTCGAGCCGCGCCCCGGCTGGCAGCGGATCGTGGAGGACCAGGGGGTCGTCTACCCGCTGACCCGTTATCCCGACGGCTCCCTGCGGCCGTACTGGGACGAGAGCGGCTACTACGAGTTCTCGCTCCCGGAGGTCGAGGCCCTGGAGGGGACCGTCGAGGAGCTGCACGCGATGTGCCTGGCCGCCGCGGAGCACATCGTGGCCGAGGACCGCTTCGGCGAGCTCGGCGTCCACGACCCGCGCCTGGCCGCACGGATCGCCGAGTCCTGGCGGCGGCGCGCCGAACTCCCCTCCCTCTACGGCCGTTTCGACCTGCGCTACGACGGGACCGGCCCGGCGAAGTTGCTGGAGTACAACGCCGACACCCCCACCTCGCTGGTGGAGGCGGCCAGTGCCCAGTGGTTCTGGATGGAGGACCGTTTCCCCGGCGCCGACCAGTGGAACTCCCTCCACGAACGCCTCGTCGAGGCGTGGCGGCGCCAGGCCCCGCTGCTGCCGCCCGGCCCGGTGCACTTCGCGCACACCGAGGCCGACGAGCTGGGCGAGGACCTGATGACGGTGGCCTACCTGCGGGAGACAGCCGAACAGGCCGGACTCGACACCCACGCCCTGTCCGTCGAGGCGATCGGCTGGGACGAGCTCGCCGGCCGCTTCGTCGACGACCGTCTGCGCTTCATCCGAAGCTGCTTCAAGCTCTACCCCTGGGAATGGCTGGTCGGCGACCCCTTCGGCGGCCACGTCCTGGACACCCTCGACAACGGCGGCGGCACCGGCAGCACCTGCTGGATCGAGCCCGCCTGGAAGATGCTGCTGTCCAACAAGGCCCTGCTGGCCGTCCTGTGGGAGCTCAACCCGGGCCACCCCAACCTGCTCGCCGCCCACCTCGACGGTCCCCGCGAGCTCGCCCGGACCACCGGCTGGGTCGCCAAGCCACTGCTCGGCCGCGAGGGCGCCGGCGTCACCGTGCACCGGGCGGGCGAGTCCGCGGTCCCGCGCCCCGACGGGCCCTGCTGCTACCAGGAACTGGCCCCGCTGCCCGCGTTCGACGGCAACCACGTGGTGCTCGGCGCGTGGGTCGTGGCGGACGAGGCGGCCGGGCTCGGCATCCGCGAGTCGGCGGGCCTGGTCACCGACACGTACGCGCGCTTCCTGCCGCACGTCATCCGCTGAGCGCGACCTCGGCGGGACTTGGGCGGGACGGGTCGCGGCGGTCCGGCGCGTCCACCGGACATGTCACCCCGGGCCGGGTGATGCCGTCCCCGTGACGCGGTGCCACCGGGGCCGGTCACGGGGCGGCTCCGCCGCCCGCGACGAGGGGTCCGGCACGCGCTGCGTCGTCGTCCGCACCGTCGGCAGTCCCTCGGCGCCCGCACGGGCCGGCTGACGCTGCGCGATCTCGGCGGCCGGCCCGTCGCGACCCGCACCGCCGTGGAGGCCGGAGCGGCGGCGCAGGGTGACCCGTCGGCAGCAGCGCGTGCGTGAACGCGCTTACCCCCTTGCCGTGCAGGGGAGTTACCATCAGAAACACTTTCCTCGACAGTAACTTGTGCTTCACCATGGGCAGCCCCGTCCCTCCAGGCCCTTCGACGTGTCCGGGTGGTCCGCCGTGTCCCAAACGCACCAAGCGCCCGTCTACGACGAGTTGTCCGACGCCGCTCTCACCGAGCGGGTACGGGCCGGCGCACCGACCGCCTACCCGGCGACCGAGGAACTGCGCCGCCGCCACCTCCCCGCCGTGCTCTGCTACGCACGGCTGTGCGCCCGCGGGCAGAGCGCCGCCGACCAACTCATCGCACAGGCCTTCGCGCTGGCCTGGCAGGAGGTGCACCGGGGGATCGACCCGCGCGGTCCCTGGCGGCACCGGCTGCTGATGCTCGTCCACCAGGCCGCCGCCGTGTGGGCGGGCGGCAGCCGCCGCGAACGGCTCGGCGACGAGTACGCCGCCTTCATCGACGACATCCGCGGCGCCGAGCAGCGCCTGCCCGGGCTGCCGGGCCTGCCCGTCCACCCTCGCCTCCATCTGGCCGAACGCTCCGTACTGCTCGGCGGTTTCGCCGTCCTGCCGCAGCACACCCAGGGCGTGCTGTGGCACGCGGTCGTCGAGCGGGAGAGCGACGCCGACGTCGCCCGCTGGACGGGCGACCGGCCCTCTGAGGTCCCGGACCTGACCGCCCGGGCCAGGGACGCGCTGCGCGATGCCTACCTGCGGACGTACCTGGAC
This sequence comes from Actinacidiphila sp. bgisy160, assembly GCF_057707815.1. Lineage (NCBI taxonomy): Bacteria > Bacillati > Actinomycetota > Actinomycetes > Kitasatosporales > Streptomycetaceae > Actinacidiphila > Actinacidiphila sp. bgisy160. The sequence continues at coordinate 119,943 of NZ_JBYIQW010000018.1, read as the reverse complement.
CGCAGCGAGGACCCCCGGTGCAAGGGCTTCGGCCGGCTCCTCGACGCCGCCGCGCGCCGCGACGACGCCCGGCAGAACGAGGACGTGGAGCAGCATCTGGCGCACTGCCAGGGCTGTTCCGGTGCGCTGGAGACGCTGGTCGCCCTCGAACGCGCCCCCCGGCCGCTGCTCGCCACGGCCCTGCTCGGATGGGCGGGACCCGCCTATCTGGCGGCCCGCTCGGCGCCCGCGCTGCCCGCCACCGCACCCGCCCCGCCAACGGCACCCACCTCCCGCCGGCGCCGCAAACCCGGCCCGCTGGAGCGGTTGCTGAGCCTGCGCGCCCGCTACCCCTCGCCCCTGGTCTCCCTGCTGCTGGTCGCCGCCGCCAGCCTGGCGGCCACCGGCCTGGTGTACGCGACAGGCGATCACCCCGCACCCACGGGCAACAACAGGGCACTGCCCCAGCCGCCGGCGGGTTCGGTCACGGTCACCGCGACCGCCACGCAGACCGTCACCCCGAGCCCGTCCGTCACCCCGAGCCCGTCCGTCACCCCGAGCCCGTCCGTCACGGCGAGCGCCTCGGCGACCCGGTCGCCCGTGCTGCCGACGCGGACGCCGGGCTCCGTCCCGCCGCGGAGGGTGCCGGGCAGCGGCTACGCCCAGATCGTCAACGACGCGACCGGTCTCTGCCTGGACGTACGGGACGAGGACTTCGACAAGGGCGACGACGTCATCGTCGCCGGCTGCGACTCCGGCTCGCCCTCCCAGCAGTGGCGGGTGGACTCCCGCGGCCTGCTGGTCAACGGCGCGGACTCCGCCTTCTGCCTGGACTCGCGCGGTGACACCGACCGCGGCCTCGGCATCTGGGCCTGCTCGTCGGTCGAGGGCGGCAACGCGCTGAACCTGCGGTTCCTGGTCGACTCACTGGGCCGGGTCCGCCCGCGGATCGACCTCGGCACCGCGATGCAGCCGGACGGCTCCGCCCCCGGCTCCACCCTCTCCTTCGCCACCGCCGGCACCGGCGGCGCGCAGCGCTGGCACGCCGGGTAGCCGGCCGATCCGGTCATGCGGTCCCGGGCGGCTCGGGCGGCGGGGTCTGCGCCCCGGGCAGCCGCACGACCGCCACGGTGCCGCCGCACTGCGCGGGGTGCAGGCCGACGGTACCGCCGAGCTGCTGCACCGTACGGGCCACGATCGACAGGCCAAGGCCCGAGCCGGGCAGGCTGCGGGCGGAGGCCGAACGCCAGAAGCGTTCGAACACGTGCGGCAGGTCCTCCGGCGGGATGCCCGGACCGTGGTCCCTGACCGTCAGCTCGCCGCCGTGCAGGTCCACCTCGATCGTGCCGGCCGGGGGGCTGAACTTCACGGCGTTGTCCAGGAGGTTGATCACCGCCCTTTCCAGTGCGGACGGTTCGGCCCGCAGGTACCAGGGGGCCAGCTCGGCGGTGATCTTCAGGTCGGGACCGGTACGCCGCCGCGCCCGCTCCAGAGCCGCCTCGACGACCTCGTGGAACGCCACGGTCTGCGAGGGCGCGCCGTCGTGCGCAGCGTCCGGACGGGACAGCTCCTGCAGATCACCGATGAGCGCCGCGAGTTCGCTCATCTGCGCCTTCACCGACAGCATCAGCTCCCGGCGGTCCTCCGGGGGCAGTTCCCGGCCGGTCAGCTCACTGCGTTCCAGCAGTTCGATGTTGGTGCGCAGGGAGGTGAGCGGGGTGCGCAGCTCGTGCCCGGCGTCCGCGATCAGCTGCTGCTGCAGCTCGCGGGAGGAGGACAGCGCGGCCGTCATCGAGTTGAAGGAGGCCGACAGCCGGGCGATCTCGTCGCGGCCCTCGACCGGGATGCGGACGCTCAGGTCCTCGGTGCGCGCGACGTGCTCCACGGTGTCGGTGAGCCGGTCCACCGGCTTCAGCCCCGCGCGGGCCACCCCGAGGCCGGCCGCGCTCGCGCCGAGCACCCCGATGCCGCTGACGGCCAGCAGGATCAGCGCGAGGGTGTTCAGCGGGCCGGTCACCTCGTCGAGCGGGCGGCCGACCGAGATCGCGGCCCGCTCCGTCCGCTGGCGGGAGTACTCGATCTGGGCGGCCCGCGTCAGCACCCGCATCTCCGTGCCGTCCTTCGTGGTCACGGTCTGCACGGCCTCCTGGGACTCCCCCCTGACGATCGCCAGGTCCGCCTCGGTCACCGGGAGCATCTCGTCGCCGAGCACCCAGCACCCCGTGCCGCTCTCGGTGACCAGCAGCACGGACGAGTGGTTGGGGTTGAAGGAGAGCGGCCCGCCGGACGTGTCGCTCTGGGGTTCGCTCAGGCATCCGTAGTCCCCGAGCACGCTCCGGGCGGCGGGGGCCGCGCTGCCCGGCGCGCGCAGCGACTCGTCCAGCTGGTCCATCAGCTGCTTCTGCACGATGAACCAGCAGGCCAGCGCGCACGCGGCCACCGCGACCGCGACGGCGGCCGCGGTGAGGATCGCCAGCCGGGACCGCAGGGGCAGGGAACGGAAGCGCGGGATGCGCGGCATCAGCCCTTGCCCTCCGCGGAGCGCAGCACGTAACCGACGCCCCGCACGGTGTGGACCAGCCGGGGCAGGCCGCCGCCCTCGGTCTTGCGCCGCAGGTACATGACGTACACGTCCAGGGAGTTGGAGCTCGGCTCGAAGTCGAAGCCCCAGACCGCCTTGAGGATCTGCTCGCGGGTGAGCACCTGGCGCGGGTGCGCGAGGAACATCTCCAGCAGGGTGTACTCGGTGCGCGTCAGCTCGACCGGTACGCCGGCCCGGGTGACCTCGCGGGTCGAGGTGTCCATCCGCAGGTCCGCGAAGGACAGCACGCTCTCGTCGCCGGTGTCGCCGCCCGGCACCGTCGCGTACGCGCTGCGCCGCAGCAGCGCCCGTAGCCGGGCCAGCAGTTCGTCCAGCTCGAAGGGCTTGACGAGGTAGTCGTCGGCGCCGGCGTCGAGACCGGTGACCCGGTCGCCGACCGTGTCGCGGGCGGTGAGCATCAGGATCGGCGTGGTGGTGCCGCCGGACCGGAGCCTGCGGGCGGTGGTGAGGCCGTCCATGCGCGGCATGAGGACGTCGAGGACGATCGCGTCGGGCCGGCAGGAGGCGACCTGGTCCAGCGCGGCCAGGCCGTCCTCCGCCAGCTCGGTCTCGTATCCCTCGAAGGCGAGGCTGCGCCTGAGTGCTTCGCGGACCGCGGGCTCGTCGTCCACGATCAGGATGCGGGCGGGGGCCTCGCCGTTCTCGCCGGGGCTCATGGTCTTCCACCTCGCGGGATGAGGGTCGTGGGAGAGGGGACGGGTGCTGCCGGGGTGCGGCGGGGTGCGCCGGTTCTCAGCCTCGCACGGCGGCGAGGCGGTGGGCCGCAATCGCCCGGCGGGCGTAGCGGCGCGCGTACCGGCGGGTCGTCGCGATCTCGGGCTCGCGGGCGGCCGGCTCCCGGTAGGGGATCAGTGCGCGGTCGGCGGGGCCGGACGGGACGGTCGCGGGGTGGAGAGAGGTGCTGAGGAAGACGTTCATGGTGCCCACATCCCTTCGATGCGGTGCGGTCAGCTGTCGCTGCCGCCGTTGCGCAGGGTGCCGAGGTCGGCCTTGAGGGTGTTCACCGGGATGGCGAAGCCGAGGCCGACGCTGCCCGCCTGGCCGGAGGTGGAGGAAGCGGCGGAGTACATGGCCGAGTTGATGCCGATGATCTCGCCGTTCATGTTGATCAGGGCGCCACCGGAGTTGCCGGGGTTGAGCGAGGCGTCGGTCTGGATGGCCTTGTACGTGGTCGTGGAGGGGCCGACGTCGCCGTTGTACCGGCCGCCGCCGAACTCGAACGGCCACCTGCCGGTCCCGCCGCCGGGCCGCTGCCCCTGGCTCTGGCCGGTGGGGACGGTGACGTCGCGGTCCAGCGCGGAGACGATGCCGCTGGTGACCGTGCCGGTCAGGCCCTCGGGGGAGCCGATGGCGACGACCTGGTCGCCGACCGAGACCCGGCTGGAGTCGCCCAGCGACGCGACCGGCAGGCCGCTCACATCCTCGGCCTTCACCAGCGCGAGGTCCTTGCTGCCGTCGGTGCCGACGACGCTCCCGGTGACCGTCTTGCCGGAGCTGAAGGTCACCTTGACCGAGTCCGCTCCGGAGACGACGTGGTTGTTGGTGACGATCTCGCCGTCGCCGGAGACGACCACACCCGAACCGGTCGACTCCCCGGCGCCCGACGTGGCGCTGATCTCCACGATGCTCGGACTGACGGCGGCGGCCACGGCCGCGACGCCGGTGCTGCCCGAGCTGCTGGTGCCGATCACCTTGGCCGGGGTGCCCGCCGCGGAGGGTGCGGCGGTCGCCCGTCCCACCAGTGCGGCCGCCCCGCCACCGATCAGCGCGGACACCAGCGCCACGGAGGCGACCAGGGCCACGGGCCGGCGCGTACGGGGCTTCGGGGCCCCGGTCGCGGCCGCCGCCATCGGCAGGAGCTGCCCCTGCGGCTGCTGCCGCCAGGCGTGGGGCGCCGGGTGCCCGTACGGGAACTGCGGCTCGTACGGCGGCCGGGGCGGGTACCCGCCGGCGCCGGGGGACTGCTGCGGCTGCTGCGGGTCGTAGGCGTCGTTGCGACGGGTGCTCTCGTTCATGCCTATGACTGTGCTCACCGAACATGAGAGCCGCCTGAGTGTGACCTGAGAACCGGGGCAGAGTTCCGTATGCCCGATATAAAGTACGAAGCCCCAGGTCAGGGCCTAGGCTTACACGGCCCGTAGACAGGCCGCCGACCGGGGCGGGCGGGGCCCCTCGCGGCCGGCGCGGCGGTCAGTGGCAGCCGCAGCTGCGCCGCACGACCAGCCGGGACGGGAACTGCCGCAGCCGCTCCCGCCGCGAGCCGGAGACCCGCAGCCCGTCGTCCAGCACCAGGTCCACCGCGGCGCGGGCCATCGCCTCACGGTCCGAGGACACCGTCGTCAGCGGCGGGTCGGTGAGCGCCGCCTCCTTGACGTCGTCGAAGCCGGCCACGGCCAGCTCGCCCGGCACGTCGATCCGCAGTTCGCGGGCCGCCCGCAGCACGCCGATGGCCTGGTCGTCGGTGGCGCACACGATCGCCGTCGGCCGGTCGGGGCGGGACAGCAGCTCCAGGCCGACCTGATAGGCGTCGTAGCGGTTGTACGGCGTGGAGAACAGGCGCCCCTCGACGGAGCGCCCGGCCTCCTGCATCGCGCGGCGCCAGCCCTCGACGTGGTCGGTGACGGGGTCGCCGGACTTCGGGGTGGCCTCGGTGCCGCCGAGACAGGCCACGTACTCGTGCCCGTGCTCCAACAGGTGCCGGGTGGCGAGCTGGGCGCCGCCGACGTCGTCCGTGACGACCGCGACGTCGTCGATCGCCTCGGGTCGACGGTGCATCAGCACGACCCGCGCGTCCCAGGCGTCTATCTCCAGGGCGGCGTGCTCGCTCAGGCCCTGGCTGATGAGGATCAGGCCGGACACTCGCATGCCGAGGAAGGCGCGCAGATAGTGCACCTCGCGCTCGTCGAGGTAGTCCGAGTTGCCGACCAGCACCATCTTGCCGCGCTCGGCGGCCGCCCTCTCGACGGCGTGTGCCATCTCCGCGAAGAACGGCTGCCGGGCGTCCGGCACGATCAGCCCTATGAGGTCCGTGCGGCGGCTCGCCATCGCCTGGGCCACCCGGTCGGGGCGGTAGCCCAGCTGCTTGATCGCCGCCAGGACGCGCTCGCGGGTGGCCGGTGCGACCGGCCGGGGTCCGTTGTTGATGACGTAGCTGACGACTGCGGTCGAGGTCCCCGCAAGCCTTGCCACATCGTCACGCGTCACCTTTGCCACGGGCCGAGTCTACGCGGGTACACCCGCGCATCCCACCGTCTGTCCACAGGCGTGACCACCGCGTGATCAGCCGTTCTGGGAGGCGGGGACGGCCGCCCCCTCGCCCGCCGCCTGCTCGGTCCGCGAGGCCGCCTTCTCCTCCGCCGTGCGCTCGCCCTTCTCCGGGGTCACGAAGCGGTAGCCGACGTTGCGCACGGTGCCGATCAGGGACTCGTGCTCGGGGCCGAGCTTGGCGCGCAGCCGCCGTACGTGCACGTCGACGGTGCGCGTGCCGCCGAAGTAGTCGTAGCCCCACACCTCCTGCAGGAGCTGGGCGCGGGTGAAGACCCGGCCCGGGTGCTGCGCGAGGTACTTCAGCAGCTCGAACTCCTTGAAGGTCAGGTCCAGGACCCTGCCCTTGAGCTTCGCGCTGTAGGTGGCCTCGTCTACCGACAGGTCGCCGTTGCGGATCTCCATCGGGCTGTCGTCGGCGCTGATCTGCTGGCGGCCCATGGCCAGCCGCAGCCGCGCCTCGACCTCGGCGGGCCCCGCGGTGTCCAGCAGGACGTCGTCGATGCCCCAGTCCGCGGTGACGGCCGCCAGGCCGCCCTCGGTGACCACCAGGACCAGCGGGCAGCCCGGCCCGGTGGAGCGGAGCAGCTGGCACAGCGAGCGGACCTGCGGCAGGTCGCGGCGGCCGTCGATGAGGATGACGTCGGCGCCGGGGGTGTCCACCAGCGCGGGGCCCTCGGCCGGGGCCACCCGAACGTTGTGCAGCAGCAGCCCGAGCGCGGGAAGCACCTCGGTGGACGGCTGGAGTGCGTTGGTCAGGAGGAGGAGAGAGCTCACCGGCCGCTCCCGTCGTTCATCGTCCGGTCATGCGTGTACCGCTTGCCCATTGCGACCCTCCTCGGTCCCTGCGAGGACGTGTGCGTGCGCCGACGTGTGCCCTCCGGTCGCCCGGAAAGCACGAAAGGACCCGGGGGCGACGCTGCCCGGATCCTCTTGACCCAAGAGAATAGCCCACATGGAGTCCGTGAGTGAGTCCGCCGCCGTGCGGTCGTGTGTCCCGTCGATCGTTTCCGGTGGGTTGCGTGCCGTGCTGACGGCCGGGGACCGGGTGCCGATCGACGCCGCGTACCTGCCCGGAGCGACGCCCGGAGGCCCCGCGATCGTGGTCGCGCACGGCTTCACCGGCGCTCTGGAACGGCCCGCCGTGCGCCGTGCGGCGGAGATCTTCGCCCGGGCGGACGGCGTCGGCGGCGTGGTGACGTTCTCCTTCCGGGGACACGGCCGCTCCGGCGGGCGCTCCACGGTCGGCGACCGCGAGGTCCTGGACCTGGACGCCGCGGTGCGCTGGGCGCGGCGGCTCGGCCACCCCGCGGTGGCCTCGGTGGGCTTCTCCATGGGCGGTTCCGTGGTCCTGAGGCACGCGGGGCGCGAAACGGCGCACGAGGGGGCGCATGTTGACGCCGTGGCCTCCGTGAGCGCGCCCGCGCGCTGGTACTACCGCGGTACGGCACCGATGCGCCGGGTCCACTGGGCGATCACCCAGCCCGTGGGACGCCTGGTCTCCCGGGGGCTGCTCCACACGCGCATCCACGACAAGGACTGGGACCCCGTGCCGATGGCCCCGGTCGAGGCGGTGCGGTCCATCGCGCCCACACCGCTGCTCATCGTGCACGGCGACCGGGACGGATACTTCCCGCTCGACCACCCGCTCTCCCTCGCGGAGGCCGCGGGCGACGCCGCCGAACTGTGGATCGAGCCCGGATTCGGCCACGCCGAGAACGCCGCGTCGCCCGCCCTCCTGCACCGCATCGCCCAGTGGGCGGCCCAGCGGGCCCGCCCCGCCGGCACACCCGGCTGACCCCGCGGCCCCCCGGGCCGGGCCCGGCCGCCGCGCGGCGCGCGCGCTGCGTCATCATGGACCGCGGCAGGACCCGCACGGGCGAACGGAAGGACCGCTATGGCGGCACACGGAACCATCCGGTACTGGGCCGCGGCCAAGGCCGCCGCCGGCGCCGCGGAGGAGCCGTACCGGGAGGGCACCCTCGCCGAGGCGCTGGACGCGGCGCGCGAGCGCCACGCGTCGCGCCCCGAGTTCGCCCGCGTACTGGCGAACTGTTCGTTCCTGGTCGACGGGAACCCCGTCGGCACCCGGGACCACGCCGGGGTCCGGCTGGTGGACGGCGGCACCGTCGAGGTGCTCCCGCCGTTCGCGGGAGGATGAGCACGTGACCGACAACCACGACTGGTACGACCGCGGCGCGGGCCCGATGCCCGCCCACGACACCACCGCCGTCCTCCCGCCCGTCGGCGGCGCCCCGCAGCCGCCCCAAGGCGGCCGTGCCGCCCGGCGCCGTCAGGCCTCCCGCACCGGCTCGCCCATCATCGCCCCCGGCATGCAGCCCGCCCTCGTCACGGCCGCCCTGGCGCTGCTGCTGGCCGGCGGAGCACTGCTGGGCCGACCCGCGCTCGCCGCCGCGAGCGTGGTGCTGCAGGCGGTCACCGCGGCCGGCTGGTTCCGGCTGAACGGCATGTGGCCCGCCCGGCAGGGCATCGTGCTGGCCTTCCTGGCGGGCGTCACCGCCGAGGCCGCCGTGCTGGCCGACGGGGCGGACAACGCCCCGGCTGTGATCATCGGCACCCTCGGCGTCTGGCTGCTGCTCGTCCTCGTTCTGCAACTGCGCCATCACGGCAGCCCCGAGGAGCGGCTGTCCTCGCTGACCGCGACCGCCGCCTCGACGCTCATCACGATCCTGGCCACCGGGTTCCTGGCGACCACGGCCGACCCCCGGGGCAGCGACGCCGTCGTGACCGCGGTGATCGCGGTCGCCGTCGCGACGCTCGCCCGGGCGATCCCGCTGCCCGGCGTCGTCTCCGTCCTGGTCGCCCTCGCCGCCGCCACCGGCAGCGGGATCGCCCTCGGGCAACTGGGGACCTCCGACGCCGCGCTGGTCGCGCTGGCCGCCGGGGTCTGCGCGCTGATCGGCCTGCGGGTGGCCAGCTACGACTTCCCGTCCCGGTTCGTCCACTTCACGGCGGGTGCGGCGCTGCCGCTGACCGCCGCGGCGCCCGCGGTCTACGTCGCCGCCCGGGCACTGCTGGGCTGACACCCGTTAGGGTCGGTCCGAACACCGACTCGGGGGTTGACTGATGCGCGCTGTACGGATCCTGCTCGTCCTCGTCGTGGTCCTCGGCGGCCTGTTCGTCGCGGCGGACCGGATCGCCGTGCACTTCGCGGAGTCCGAGGCGGCGGGCCGGGCGCAGCAGACGCTGGGTCTGACCTCCCCGCCGGGGATCGACATCAAGGGCTTCCCGTTCCTCACGCAGGTGCTGGCCAAGAAGCTGGACGACGTCGAGGTGACGGCGGACGGCGTGCAGGCCACCGGCACCGGCGGCCAGACGCTGCGCGTCGCCCGCTTCCAGGCCGACCTGCAGGGGGTGAGCCTGGGCAGCGGCTTCAGCAGCGCGGTCGCCGACACGGCCGAGGGCAGCGCCCTGGTCAGCTACGAGGACCTCGCCAAGGCCGCCCCGAGCGGCGTGACCATCGCCTACGGGGGCACCTCGGCGAACGGCAAGGGCCAGGTCAAGGTGGGGGTCGAGGTCTCCACCCCGGTCGGCACGATCAAGCGCAGCGTGGTGAGCGAGGTCAGCCTGGCAGGCAAGGGCGGCATCAAGCTGACCGCGGGCAAGATACCGGGGCTGGAGTCGCTGCCCCCGGTCGTGGAGGACCTGATCCGCGAGCGCGTCGACTTCACCCGCGCGCTGTCGGGCCTGCCGGAGGGCATCGAGCTCACGTCGGTGACCGCGGACGCCGACGGCATCAGTATCGCGGCCACCGGCAAGAAGGTCGTTCTCGCTCAGTGAGACGGGGCGTCCGCTCCGCAGTCGATCCCGCTCCGGGCGACTGCGGGGCCGTCGGGCCGCGGCCCTCCGCCTGATGTTCATCTCGAAGTACGGACAATCTCTTCTCGGGATACGGACCGCCGGTGACATCGGCAGCTCCCCTTCCCTACGATCGAGCCCATGAAGCGACAGGCGGATCTCACGAAGCGGCGGGCAGTCGACCTGTGCCGTGTCGCCGCCATGCTCTGTCGCGTCTTCTAGGGGCCCCGCGCCGTCTCCCGGCGCCGCACGCCGCCCCGTCCTTCCCCGCGCAACAGCCGTGACGCGCCCGTGCAGCGCAGCCCGGCACCCGTGCGCACCCGTCCGTGCGCCGGAGACATCCGCAACTGCCCCGGAGGAGAAAAGCAATGAGCCGCAGTGACGTCCTGGTGGACGCCGACTGGGTCCAGGCCCGGATCGACGACCCGAAGGTGGTCATCGTCGAGGTCGACGAGGACACGTCGGCGTACGACAAGAACCACATCAAGAACGCCGTCCGGATCGACTGGAAGCAGGACCTCCAGGACCCGGTGCGCCGTGACTTCGTCGACCAGGCCGGCTTCGAGAAGCTCCTGTCGGAGAAGGGCATCGCCAACGACGACACCGTCGTCCTCTACGGCGGCAACAACAACTGGTTCGCCTCCTACGCGTACTGGTACTTCAAGCTCTACGGGCACCAGGACGTCAGGCTCCTCGACGGCGGCCGCAAGAAGTGGGAGCTGGACTCCCGCGACCTGGTCGACGGCTCCGAGGTCCCGGCCCGCCCGGCCACCGAGTACAAGGCCCAGGCCCAGGACGTCTCGATCCGCGCCTTCCGCGACGACGTGGTCGCCGCCATCGGCAGCCTGAACCTGGTCGACGTCCGCTCGCCCGACGAGTTCACCGGCAAGCTGCTGGCCCCGGCCCACCTGCCGCAGGAACAGTCGCAGCGTCCGGGCCACGTCCCGACCGCCCGCAACATCCCGTGGTCGAAGTCGGCCAACGACGACGGCACCTTCAAGTCGGACGACGAGCTGAAGGAGCTGTACGAGGGCGAGGGCGTGGACCTGGCCAAGGACACCATCGCCTACTGCCGCATCGGCGAGCGCTCCGCGCACACCTGGTTCGTCCTGCACGAGCTGCTCGGCCAGCCCAACGTCAAGAACTACGACGGTTCCTGGACCGAGTACGGCTCCCTCGTCGGCGTGCCGATCGAGCTCGGCGCCGCGAAGTAAGCCCACGAGACCCCGACCCGGAGGAACAGCACCATGTGTGGAGCGAAGGCCGGCGGCCCGGACCTGGCCGGCATCGACGTGGCGACCGAGACGATCATCCAGGGTTCCGTGACCCGCGACGGCGAGCCGGTGGCCGGCTACGTCCGGCTGCTGGACGGCGGTGGCGAGTTCACGGCCGAGGTCCCGACCTCGGCGACCGGCCAGTTCCGCTTCTTCGCGGCCCCGGGTTCGTGGACGCTGCGCGCCCTCGTGCCGGGCGCGACCGTGGACCGTGCCGTCGTGGCCCAGCAGGGCAACCTCACCGAGGTCGCCATCGCCGTCTGACCCGGCGATCACGTGGACGACGAAGGGCCGCAATCCCACCGGGCCACCGGGTGGGAGTGCGGCCCTTCGGGTCGTACGGTGGAAGGGTGTCCACGAGGCGTCGTCGTCGCTGGTATTACGCCATGATGGGCAGTTGTGTCCTGCTCTTCGTCCTGGCGTGGAGCCTCGTGCGCCTGTGGTCGGTGCCGGTCGCCGTCGGGATGTGCGTGGTGGCCATGGTCATCCCGCCGGTCGCCGCCGTCGTGGCCAACCGCCGCGGACCGGACGAGCACTGGTGGGACGAGACCGGCGACCCCACCTCCGACGAGTGGTGGCGCGAGCTGGACCGCCGCGACGACCATCGCGACCAGCGCTGACGCCCGACGCGTCCGCGCGTCGGCCCGCGCCGCGAGGCCCCGAGGCGCAAGGAGGAGCGCGGTAAGGACCCGCGGCACAAGGACCCGGGACGGTTCACGACGGATCAGTAGACGAGCGCCTGCGTGCCCTCGGCCATGGCCTCGCTGACGAACACCTGGGCCCCGGCGATCCGGACGCCGTCCAGCACGTCCTTCTCCGTGATGTCCCGGCGTGCCGCGCACTGCGTGCACAGCGTGATCCGCCCGCCCGCCATGATGCCCTCGATCAGCTCGGGCAGCGGCGCGGCGTGCGGCAGCTCGAACTCCGCGGCCCGTCCCGGCAGCGCGAACCACGACGACTCGCCGGTCAGCCAGAGCGACACCTCGACGCCGCTGGCGACCGCCACCGCCGCCACCGTGAACGCCTGGGAGCAGCGTTCGGGGGCGTCCGCACCCGCGGTTACCTTGATCACGAGCTTCTTCGCCATGGCTTATACCTTAGGGTGGCTCGTCTCACAGGAAAAATACTGGGAGCGTTTGCCGACGCTCGGCATAATGCGTTCGCCGCGGAGGCGCGATCAGCGCGCCGGCCGCGGAATTCTGCCCGGGGGGGCTTGTGGAAGCGCGCACCATTTCGCGTACCGGCGTGGTGATCGCCACGATCACCGGACTTGTTGTGCTCGCGACATTGACCGCGGGGGCCGTCGTGGCGTTCGGCTCCTCGTCCTCGCCGCCGTCCGTGTCCGCGCTCCCCGGCGGGTCCCCGCCGAGCAGCCCGGGTCCGGAGACGACCGGCCCGGCGACGCCGTCACCGACGGCGTCCCCGAGCCGCAGCGCGACCGCGGCACCCTCGCCCACCCGCACCCTCAAGGGCACCGTGGACGACGGCAGGCACCGCGGCGACCTGCGCTACTTCCTGCTCACCCCGCCGGCGGACGCGGAGGTCTACGGGGACGAGGAGGGCACGCAGCTGTCCCGCTCCGAGGTCGCGGACTCCGCCGAGGTGAAGCAGGCCCTGGCCACCTACGGCTTCAAGGCCGCGGCCCAGCGGACCTACCTCACCGGCGACGGCGAGTACGAGGTCTCCGCCCAGCTCGTGCGTTTCGCGAGCGCGGGCTCCGCCACCGCCTACTACAACGCCTTCTACTACCAGGGCACCCGGATCACGCTTCCCTCGTCGCGCAACCCGGCCAAGGCCTACCGGCTGTCCTCCTCCTCCGCCGAGAGCACCGGCTCGGTGATCGTCCTGTCCCATCAGGGCGACGTGCACATCACGCTCTCCGTCACCGGGGCGAAGACGCCCGGCAAGGACCTGCTCGGCCGGATCCTCGACCAGCAGTACCGGCGCCTGAAGACCGGCCGCTGAGCCTCACAGGCCACACCCTCACACCTCACACCGAACGTACGGACCGGCCCGCGCGCCGGCCGCACCCACCCACGAACACCCCAGTGGAGAACCCCTTGTCCCAGGACACCCCCGTCCCGGAACAGGACGCCCCTGTTCCGGACGGGCCTCCCGTCCGCCCGCCGCGCAAGCGCGGCCGGACCACCCTGCTGATCGCCTGCGCGGCGGTCCTCGGCGTCCTCGCGGGCGCCGGCGCCGGCTACAAGATCCAGTACGACCGCCCCGAGACCCCGCTCCCCCCGCTCGCCCAGTCCGAGCTCGTGCAGCCCAAGGGCGCGGCCCCCGCGGCGAAGCCGCTCACGGCCGCCGAGGACACCCTGGTCACGTACGACGGTGACCTGCGCAAGCTGCTGGTCAAGAAGCCGAAGGGCGCCAAGGACCTCGACGGCCGGACCGGCCAGGACCACTGGATGTCGCTGTACGAGTACGCGGACTCGTTCGAGGAACCGGACCACATGTTCGCCGAGCTGAACGAGAACGACTTCCGGAGGGCCGCCGTCTCCGCGTGGCGGACGGGCGGTTACGCCACGACCACCACCACCGAGATCCACCTGATCCAGTTCCGCGACGAGAGCGCCACCTACACCGACGACATGTTCGACGGGCAGCGCGGCTACATGGCTGGGAAGAAGTACGCGGGCAACTCGGGGTCGGCCATCCCCGGCGCCTTCGGCGGCAGGGCGTGGGTCTACTCCAAGCCCTGGACGAAGGCGGGCTACCTGCCGCTGTACTCGGCGCGCGCCCTGGCCCGGAAGGGCACGGTCATGATGGACATCTGGGTGAACTCGGAACGGCCGATCAAGAAGTCCACCATCATGTCCCTGGCCGAGCGGCAGTGGGAGCGGCTGTGAGCGACGAGAACACCCCTGTCCCCGGGGAGCCGCAGCCCGAGGGCGGCGCGGACGTCCCGACGGCTCGGCCCGAAGCCCAGATGGCACCGTTCGCGGGGCTCGAGCCCGCGGACGGGACGGCCGTGCCGGAGGCCGTCCCCACGCCCGCGCCCCGCCGCGGACGCCGCGGCCTCGCGCTCGGCATCGCCGCCGCGCTGGTCGCCGTCGTCGCGGGCGGCGGCATCGGCTACGCCGTGCTCCAGCACCAGAAGGACGACGGCAAGCAGGCGAGCCCGCAGACCTGGAAGGCTCCCGAGCCGAAGAAGACCGGCGAGTACGGCACCCAGTCCGGCGGAAGCCACTACGGCGCGCTCGGCAAGCTGCTGCTGCCCGTGCCCGATGCCTACATGCCGGGCCCGGACGTGGACGAGTTCGGCAACGACGCGGAGTTCACCGGCAAGAAGGCCGTGGCCGTGTTCGAGGGCGACCTCGCAGGGCTGCCGAAGAAGCAGCGTGACCGCCTGCACAAGGCCGTCGCGGGGCTGCACATCCAGGGCGTCGGCCTGCGGACGTACCGCGACGTGATGGGCGAGGCCGTCTTCGAGACGCAGATCGTCCAGATGAGGAACAAGCGCGCGGCGCGCGCCGGAACCGAGTTCTTCACCGAGTTCACCAAGGCGCTCGGGGTCTTCAGGAACGGGCCGAGGATCGAGGGCCACGACAAGGCGCGCTGCGTCCTGCCGCCCAAGAAGCCCGGGGCGAAGCTCGACACCATGATCTGCGAGGCGACCGAGGGCGACCTGACCATCCGCATGTCCGTCTCGGGATCCTCGCCGCTGGACAAGGACGACGCCGCGGATCTGTTCAAGCAGCAGCTCGACCGCGTACAGGACCCGGGAGAGGCCGCATGACCGAGCAGACCCAGAGCGACGACGTGAAGATCCCGGCGCAGTCCGCCGCCCCGGCGGCGGAGGCCCTTCCGGACGCCGGTCCCGTGACCGCGCCCTCCGGGGAGGACGTGGCGGAGCCCGCGCCCGCGAAGGGCGGGACGGAAGCCCCGGTGGAGCCCGCGCCCGCCGAGTCCGCGCCCGCCGAGTCCGCCGTTGGCGAGTCCGCGCCTGAGGAGGCCGTCTCCGACGGGGAGGCGACGGAAGCCGTGGTGGAGTCCGTGCTCGCCGGGGCCGCTTCCGCGGGGGCCGTCGCGGATGCCGCGCCGGAGGCCGTTCCCGCCGAGTCCGTTCTCGCCGAGGCCGCCTCGCCCCGGCCGCGGAAGCGGCTGCGGGACCGCAGGGGGCTGCGGGCCGCCCTGCGGTGGACGGCCGCAGTCGTGGTCTTCGCGGCCCTCGGCGGCGCCGCGGCGTACGCCGTCACCCAGCCCGAGCGGACCGAGATCCCGGGCCTGGAGACTCCGGACGACGGCCGCTGGGCGTACCCCGCCCTGAAGCTGCCCAAGCTGCCCGCGGGGGCGCCCCGCGCGCTGGACACGGAACGGAACCGGCCCCGCCGTCACTACGCGGACGTCCGCACCCTGCTGCTTCCCGTCCCCGCCGGGGCCAAGGTCGACAAGGGCTTCCCGGGCGCCACCGGGTGGCTGCCGACCGGCGACTTCCTCGAGCTCTACCCCAAGGGAGACCGCAAGGAGCTGGGCGCGACCCTGGAGCAGAACACCCTTCGGCACATCGCCGCCCGCGCCTGGACCATGGCCGACGGCACCCGCGCGGAGGTCTACCTGCTGCAGTTCGCGACCCTGGGCCACTCGAGCGACGTCAAGGACAAGTTCGTCGTCGACGGCACCCCCGCGAAGGCCGAGTCGGCCGACTACGACACGGAGTGGGAGTCGACCTGGCTCGACGATCCCGAGCTGCACGTCTCCCTCTTCGACGAGGACAAACCGCGTGGCGCCGAGCACGTCCGATTCGGCTACGTCCAGGCCGGCGACGTCCTGGCGCTGGTCGTGCTCTCCAAGGCCGGCACCCAGCCGGCCGTCCCGTTCCACCAGACCGTGCTGCTCCAGGCGCAGCTGCTCGGCTGACCCGGGCCGTTCCCGGGTGGCCGGGCGCGGGCGCGGCGCGTGGGGAGACCTCACGCGGCCGCGCCCGTACCCGCCCACTAGACTCGTACCTGGCCCACCGGGCCGCCGACCGTCCGCGCCTGCCCGAGGAGCACGCTCGTGAGCGCCCTTGAGTTCTTCTTCGACACCCTGCTCGTCCTGGTCTGCCTTGGCGTCATCGCGTTCTCCGCTCTGGCCGTGAAGAAGCTCTACCAGGGACAGCGCTGAACATGATCGAGATCCCCTCCGACCTGCATCCCGACCTCGTCCCCCTCGCCTTCCTCCTGGGCACCTGGGAGGGCGCGGGCGTCTTCGACTTCCCCGGTGCCGAGAAGTGCAACTTCGGGCAGGAAGTGATCTTCAGCCACGACGGGCGGTCGTTCCTGGAGTACACCTCCAAGACCTGGGTGCTGGACGCCGAGGGCAAGCCGGTCCGGCCGCTGGAGAGCGAGTCCGGCTTCTGGCGGATCGGCAAGGACCGCAAGGTCGAGATCACCATGACCCGCGACGACGGCGTGATCGAGATCTGGTACGGCGAGCTCGCCGAGGGCAAGCCGCAGATCGACCTGGTCACCGACGCCGTGGCCCGGCTCGGCGACGCGCCCCCGTACAGCGGCGGCAAGCGGCTGTACGGCTACGTCAAGAGCGACCTGATGTGGGTCGGCGAGAAGACCACCCCCGAGGTCCCGCTCCGCCCGTACATGTCGGCGCACCTGAAGAAGGTCGTCAACCCCAGCGAGTGGGCGAAGGACCTCAAGGACCTCCCGGACGACGGCATCGCCTTCTTCCGCTGAGCCGCCCCGCGGGCTCCGTCGGCCCCGCACGGCTCCCGAGGGGATCACGACTGCGTGGTCCCCCTTTCCCCTGCCTAGACTGTTCTCGTGGTCACCACGGACTGGAAGAGCGACCTGAGGCAGCGCGGCTACCGATTGACGCCGCAGCGGCAGCTTGTCCTGGAGGCTGTTGACACGCTGGAGCACGCGACCCCGGACGACATCCTGTCCGAGGTGCGCAGGACCGCCTCCGGCGTCAACATCTCCACGGTCTACCGCACCCTGGAGCTCCTGGAGGAGCTGGGCCTGGTCAGCCACGCCCACCTCGGGCACGGCGCCCCCACCTACCACCTCGCCGACCGGCACCACCACATGCACCTGGTGTGCCGGGACTGCGAGTCGGTCATCGAGGCCGACGTGTCCGTCGCCGAACCGCTGACCGCGCGGCTGCGCGAGACGTACGGCTTCGAGACCGACATGAAGCACTTCGCGATCTTCGGCCGGTGCGCGGACTGCGCGGGGAAGTCCCGAACGCCTGAGGGTTCAAGTAACCGGACGTAGGCTGGTGGGCATGCAGCGACAAACAACGACCAGTCCTCTCCTGTCGCTCCCCGGTGCCGTTCCCGCGGAAGGCCCCGACGAGGGAGTCGCCGCGCACTACGGAGACCTCTTCCGCGAGCAACGCGCCCTGGCGTCCGGCGACGGTTTCGTCGACCTCTCCCACCGGGGCGTCGTTGCCGTCACCGGGCAGGACCGGCTCGCCTGGCTCCACCTGCTGCTCACCCAGCACGTCAGCGACCTCCCGCCCGGCCGGGCCACCGAGGCGCTGATCCTCTCCGCCCACGGCCACATCGAGCACGCCCTCTACCTCGTCGACGACGGCACGACCACCTGGATGCACGTGGAACCCGGCACCCAGGGCGAGCTCATCGCGTACCTGGAGAGCATGAAGTTCTTCTACCAGGTCGACGTCTCGGACCGGACCGGCGAGTACGCCGTCGTCCACCTGCCGGCGGGCAGCATCGCCGCCGTCCCCGAGGACTGGCCGGTGCGCGAGGTCCCGTACGGCCGCGACGTGTTCGTGCCGCGCGGCGAACTCGAGGACGTCGCCCGGCGGATCGGCACCCCCGTCGGTGTGCTGGCGCTGGAGGCGCTGCGGATCGAGGCGCACCGCCCGCGGCTCGGCCTGGAGACCGACCACCGCACCATCCCGCACGAGCTGGGCTGGCTGGACACCGCCGTCCATCTCGACAAGGGCTGCTACCGCGGCCAGGAGACCGTCGCCCGGGTGCACAACCTCGGCCGGCCGCCGCGCCGCCTGGTCTTCCTCCACCTCGACGGCAGCGAGGTCAGACTGCCCGGCCACGGCGCCGCCGTACGCCTCGCCGCGGACGGGCCGGACGGCCGCCCGGTCGGCACCGTCACCTCCTCCGCCCGGCACTGGGAGCTGGGCCCGATCGCCCTCGCCGTGATCAAGCGCAACACCCCGGTGGACGCGCCGCTGCTCGCGGACGGGACGGCGGCGAGCCAGGAGACGGTCGTCGAGCCCTGAGGGGCGCGCCTCACATTTCCAGGACGACCGTGAACGGGCCGTCGTTCGTGAGCGAGACCTTCATCTCCGCTCCGAAGCGGCCCGTCTCCACGTGCGCGCCCAGCGCCCGCAGTTGTGCCACCACCTCGTCCACCAGCGGCTCGGCGACCGGGCCGGGCGCCGCCGCGTTCCAGGTGGGCCGGCGCCCCTTGCGGGCGTCACCGTAGAGGGTGAACTGGGAGATCACGAGCAGCGGCGCGGCGATGTCCGAGCAGGACTTCTCGCCGGGCAGGATGCGCAACCCCCACAGCTTCCGTGCCAGCTGAGCCGCCTTCTCCTTCGTGTCGTCGTGCGTCACCCCCACCAGCACGCACAGTCCGGGACCGGCGATGTCCCCGACCGTCTCGCCGTCCACCACGACACTCGCTTCGCTCACCCGCTGGGCCACCGCACGCATGCCGCCATTGTCCCGGGCCGGCGGGGGCGCGCGGCACCCGGGCCGTACGCCCGCTTGGACTCACGCACAACTGTCCGGAGCCGCCGTTCGGGTGCAGGTGCCTGCGCGACGCAGTTACTCGGTGGCACGATCGAGATCTGCCCGACGTGGGGGACGAGGGGACGGACAGCGATGAAGCACAGCATCACGACCGGCACGGCGGAAGGCGATCGCATGCTCAAGGCACCGGGCCCGCGCTCCCCCCTCACCGCCGGCACCTCCCAGCCCGACTTCGCCGGTCTCACCCTCGAAGGACTGCGCACCGCGCGCCGTGAGGCCCAGCTGGAGGAGGCCGACCTCTCCTACCTGCGGCGGCTCCTCCAGGGCCGGATCGACATCCTCCGCGCCGAACTCGCCCGGCGCACCGCCCCGGACGCGCCCGTGCTCGACCGGCTCTCCGAGATCCTCACCGACACCCCGTCCCGGCACCGCTCCTCCGCCCGACACGTCACGCTGGGCACCCCGCACAGCGAGCGCTACCGGCAGCTCGCCGAGGAGATGCTCGCCGAGGTCCAGCTCTCCGACCTCGAGGCCCGCACCGACCAGGAACTCCACGACGCCATGGGCCGGCTGGTCCGTCACGAGCAGCAGGTCTCGCGCTGCAGGCAGTCCCTGCAGCGGACGGTCGACGGCTGCAGCACCGAGATCGCCCGCCGCTACCGCGAGGGCGAGGCCCGGGTCGACGACCTGCTGGCGGGGGACTGACGGCGGCCGACGGCGGCGCCGCGAAAACGGGATGCGGCGGTGGCCGGGCGCCGCATAGCGTGCGGGACATGAGCCTTGAGGTCCGTACGATCGGCGATCCCGACTTCCCCGGCTGGCTGCGAGCGGTCAACACCGGCTTCCACCGGCCGCCGTCGGTGACCGAGGAGGAGATCGCCCTCCGGCGCTCCCAGACGGACCTCGACCGCACCCAGGGCGCGTTCGACGAGGGCCGCTGCGTGGCCACGTTCCGGAGCATGCCCCGCGAACTCACCCTGCCCGGCGGCGCGGTGCTGCCCGCCTCGGCGATCACCAACGTCTCCGTCACCGCCACACACCGCCGCCGCGGCCTCGCCTCCCGCATGATGGCCGCGGAACTCGACGCCTGCGTGCGACGCGGCGAGCCGGTCGCGATCCTCGTCGCCGCGGAGTACCGGATCTACGGCCGCTTCGGCTTCGGCCCCGCGGCCGGGGTCACCGAGTGGGAGGTCGACACCGCCCGCGCCGGCCGCCCCCAGGGAGCGCCGTCCGACAGCGGCCGCATCGACCTGGCGGACCCGTCCGAGGTCCTCAAGCTCGGCCCCCAGCTCCACGACCGGGTGCGGCTGCGCGCGCCCGGCGCGATCAACCGCACCGAGCGCAACTGGGAGTACGCCACCGGGACGGTGGTCAACCCCTCCTTCCCCTGGAAGGAGCCGATCTTCGTCCTCTACCGCGACGCCTCCGGACGCGTGGACGGCCTGGCCGCGTACTCGGCCGAGGACACCTGGCACGGGATGTTCCCGAAGGTCCCGCTCACGGTGCGGGAGTTGATCGCCGCCACCCCCGAGGCCGAGCGCGCCCTGTGGCGGTATCTGCTGTCCATCGACTGGGTCGCCACGGTGCGCACCGGCTTCCGCGCCCAGGACGACGTCCTGCCGCTGCTGCTCGACGACCCGCGCGCCGCCCACGTCCACTCCACCAGCGACTTCCTGTGGCTGCGCCTGCTCGACGTGCCGCGTGCCCTGTCCGCCCGCACCTACGCGGCCGCGGGCTCCGTCGTCCTCGACGTCGCCGACCCCGACGGCCATGCCGCCGGCCGCTTCCGCCTCGAAGCCGCCGCCGACGGCACCGCCACCGCCGAGGCGGCCCCCTCCGCCGCCCCGGACGTCTCCCTCACCGCCGCCGCCCTCGCCTCCCTTTACCTCGGCGACGAGTCCGCGGCGCGCCTGACCGTCACGGGCGGCGTCACGGAGTCCCGCCCGGGCGGCGCGGCCCGCCTCGACGCGCTGTTCCGCACCGCGCGCAAGCCGTGGCCGATCGACACGTTCTAGTGGTGTCCGAAGGACACCAGCACCAGGAGGACGAGTACCCCGCCGACGCACATCGCATAGCTGGAACGCGCCTTGAGCCCGGCACCCACCAGCAGTACGCCCAGCCCCATCAACGGCCCGTACTGCCACGCCAGGTACTGCTCCAGCAACGCCGCCGTCACATGGCTCCACAGCATGACCCACCCCCTTCCAAGGTGGCCGACCCAAAGGCGCGGGCCCGCTGCCGTCCTGGCCCTACTGGGCCAGGAGCAGCGCGATCACCGCGAGTCCGACGCACGTGAACGTCGTATTCCGGGCCTTGTGGCCCACCGTGAACAGTCCGACGGCGAAGGCGCCTGCCGCGCCGTACCGCCACTGGACGAGCTGCTCGAACGCGAAGGCGCACAGAGCGAGAGCGGGCATAGCGATTCACTCCTTCGAGGCGCGTTGGATCGATCCCTCCGCGCGTAGAGCGCGGAGGGGGCAGATTTGACCCGTGGGTCGGCATGAGACAGCAGTGGAAGCTTGATGCTGATGCGTGCGATGCGACATGGCGCCGCACTGTCACCCGCGGCCATCCCCGGCGCGTCATCGGGACGGAGAGGCAGCGGTCCCCGATGGCGTCAACTGGTCCAACTTGACTGTCGGCCGACCAGTTGACTGCATTCCTCTACGGTCATGTTGCCGCTGACTGCAGATCCCTAAACTCTATGCAGTCAACTCCACTTGCCTGGCGTGAAGCTGTAGTGTGGGTCACGTGAGCAACGACCGCACCGCCGGTGGGGCCAGGCGTGAGTACGAGCGCGTGGCCGATGTGTTGCGTCATGAGATCGAGGGCGGCGCGATCGGGGTGGGCGAGCAACTCCCCACGCATGCTGAGCTGGTGGACCGCTTCGACGTCTCCCGGGCCACCGTCCAAAAGGCGATCAAGGCCCTTGAGGGCAAGGGCTACGTGGAGTCGGCCCAGGGCAAGGGAGTCTTCGCCCGCGACTGGCGGCAGTCCGGCAACGCCCACGCCAACGGGACCGCCGTGGTGGCCGTGGACGCCGGCAGCGTCGAGCTGGACGACGCCATCGCCGAGGCGTTCGAGGCGGAGCACATCACGATCGACGCGTACTGCCTGACGGCGGAGTCGCTCCACGGAGCCTTCCTGCCGCAGGCGCGCCGCGTGCTCAGGGGCGAGCTCCAGCCCTCGTCGATCCAGGTTCGGCTCCTGCTGGCCCGTCCCGGTGCGCACTTGGCGATCCCGCGGATCGTGGGCAAGCCGGAGGACACCCGGCCGCTCGACCGGCTGTCCGAGCTGATCAAGCGCTACGCGTTCACCCTGCGCAACCTGCTGGAAGACCTGGTCAGACGGGGTGTCGACGTGACTGTCGAGGTGCGGACCCTCCCCATCACGCCGGTGGCCAAGTACTACCTGATCAATCGGCATCGGGGGCTGATGGGCTTCTACAAGGTCGAGGCGCACCCCGTCCATTTCCCGGATGGCAAGGACGTCCAGATCTACGACGTCCTGGGTCTGGGGGCGCGGCTGTACCTTCAGGGGCCCGAGCAACGGGCGGAGTGTCAGCAGTGGTTCGACTCCTTGTGGAACACAATCGCCGAATCGGTGTGACACTCACTGAATGGCTTCGATCGACCCTGAGTGGCTCCTGAGCCGAGTACGAGGCGTCAACGTCGTCCTCTTCGACTTCGATGGGCCGCTTTGTGACCTTTTTGCGGTGTACACCGCCGATGCGGTGGCCGAGCGCATGAAGAAGTATCTGCGCTGCAAGCGACGGCTCTTGACGGATTTCGCCTCGTACACAGATACGCACCAACTGCTGTATGACGTCGCGGAGCGGGACGATATACCCGGCCGCATAGGCCGCGGCCTCGACAGGGTGCTCGTGCGGGCCGAGCGGCGGGCCGCAAAGGTGGCGCGCCCTACGGAAGGTGCGGCGGAACTCGTGGAGCTCCTGGCCCGCGCGCGGCTGCCGATCGCGATCACGACGAATAATTCTGCGGCAGCGGTGCGTATCTACCTGAAGAAACATGGGCTGGCTCGCCCGTTTGGTGAAAGAATCTTTGGTCGAGAGGCTCCCCAGCTCATGAAGCCCGACCCCCATTGCCTTCTCAAGGCCATGCGGCAGATCGGATCGGGCGGTGACCCGGGCAATTGCCTCATGATTGGTGATTCCGTGCGTGATCTGAAGGCCGCCAGTAGTGCGGGGGTCAGATTTCTGGCATATGCCGCCCATGATGAGCGCGATCCGGAGCGCGGTGAACGGCTACTGGAGGCCGGCGCGGATTTCCTGGTCAGCGACATGCGCGAGGTGACGGAAGCTTTCACCCGGGCCGATCTCGGCTGTTGGGGCGCTCCTGTGAGGGAGTGATGCGCAGAAACTCGATTGACACAACTGTTTCGATTCGCGTCACGCGGGAAGCCGGTATAGGCTCTGCGCTCATCAACGCCGTATCAAGTGGTTATTCCCTGCTGGGTCGATCTCAAACGGTCGGTGCAACTTATGACCATGGCTGCGCCTGCGAATGCCAGGGGTGCCGGTGCGGCGCCCTCGCGCCACATCGTGCGCAGTCGACTGCACGTGCCTCTTGTGCGCTGGCACTACAACCGTCGGAAGCGTGACGGGGAGTCCCTGATCCTGACGGGCCATCACAATTCCAATGAAGTGGTGACGCTGGACAAGCGACTCGCCCGGCTGGCCCGCGTGACGTTGGACGAGGCCGCACGGGTCAAGCTGCGGGTGCCGCTCACGACGCCCAAGGTCGTCATGCGCACATGGCCGGACGAGGCCGAGGTCCTTGCCACGCTGAACGAGGCCGTCGCAGGCCAGCGGCTCAAGCCGAACTTCGGTATTCCCCAGTGTCTGGTCACGTTCGGGCGGGCCTCCCTGCACCGATTCGTGGACGGCAAGCCCCTGTCCCAAGAGGCTCCCTCCGGCACCCCCATCCGCGAGAAGCGCCTGCGGGACATCGCGGAGGTCTTCGCCTACGCGGCGACGGTCACCCGCGAGCAGTTGCCGAAGCTGCCGGCGCGATGGCCGGGCGACAAGGACAGTGACGGGTTCCTGGACCTTCTCGTGCAGTACGCCGAGCGAGTGCACCACGAGCACCGTCCCGTGTACGGCAGCCTCTTCGACGCCCTCGGAGTGCCGGTGGACGCGCTGGAGCGTTTCCGGCGAGGGGTGCGGCAGCGGGTCGGAGTGCTCTACCCGAGGCCCTACTCCTTGCTGCACACCGATCTCCACCGCGACAACATCGTGCTGCTCAAGGACGGGAGCCTGTTCATCCTCGACTGGGAGCTGGCCACGTTCGGCGATCCACTCCATGACCTCGCGACTCATCTGGTCCGGATGGAGTACACCGAACGCGAGCGCGAGCGGATGAAACGGCAGTGGGAGAGGACTCTCAACCTGCGCGGCCATTCCGCGATGACCGCCGGGATGGCGACGGACCTGCAGGCCTACATGGACTTCGAGTACGCCCAGTCCGTCTACGCTGATGTCGTACGGGCCGCCCTGAGGCTCGGGGACGTTCCAGGGAGTCCGGAGCTCGAGCCCTCCGTCAGCCTGGTCGTGAGGGCACTGCAGCGGGCCCAGGTGCCCCTCGGGCTCGCCTCCGTCCCGGGGGAGTCGGAGGTGGAAGCCGCGCTGAACGACTGGCATTCCTGGCGTTATCCCCAACAGCGCTGGAGGTGGGGCTTCGTGGAGAGGCAGGCCCCCAGCCAGGCCCATGCCTTCTAGCGCGATGACCCAGGAGACCGTCGGCGACATGTCGGCCCTGCTGGAACGTGTGAGCTGCGTGCTGTTCGACTTCGACGGCCCCCTTGCGGACCTCTTCGCCCGCTACCCGGCAGCCGGCGTTGCCGAGACCCTGCGGGTCCGAGCGATGAAACTGGGCGTTCGTTCAGAGGAGCTGAGTGGCGTCAGCGATCCGCTGCGCGTCCTGCGGATTGTGGCGACATGTGATGCCTCCCGTCACGTCACATCGGAGCTGGAGAAGTGCTTGGCCCAGGAGGAGGTGTGTGCCGCGGAGACGGCTCTGCCGACACCGCACGCCGCCCGGCTGGTGAGTACCCTCGCCAAGAGCGGCCGGAAGGTCGCCATCACCACCAACAACTCGGCTGAGGCGGCAAGCGCCTACCTGGACCGAATCGGACTGTTGCGCTACTTCGGCAGACATGTCTACGGGCGGGCGGACGACCCGGGCCTTTTGAAGCCGGATCCCCACTGCTTGATGCGTGCCATGGCTTGCACGGGGGCAGTGCCGGAGAACTGCCTGATGATCGGTGATTCCCCCAGCGACCTCCGAGCCGCCGAACTCGCGGGTGTGCGGTTTCTCGGCTTCGCTCGTGACGAGCCCAAGTCGCATCGGTTGTACGAGGCGGGAGCGAAGCACGTCGTGACGTCATTGGGGCGTCTGTCAGCAGCCGCGGTGCCGGTGTAGGCGAGAGTTCAACTGCGCAGCCAAAGACCGGGTTGTACGCTCGACGGCATGTCGAACGACCGTACCGTCGGTGGAACCAGGCGTGAGTACGAGCGTGTGGCCGATGTGTTGCGTCATGAGATCGAGGGCGGCGCGATCGGGGTGGGCGAGCAACTGCCCACGCATGCGGAGTTAGTGGACCGCTTTGACGTCTCCCGTGCCACCGTCCAGAAGGCGATCAAGGCGCTTGAGGGCAAGGGTTATGTGGAGTCGGCTCTGGGCAAGGGAGTCTTCGCCCGCGACTGGCGGAAGTCCGTCACCGCCCACGCCAACGGGACCGCCGTGCCGGCCGCGGGCGCGGGCAGCATCGAGCTGGACGACGCCATCGCCGAGGCGTTCGAGGCGGAGCACATCACGATCGACGCGTACTGCCTGACGGCGGAGTCACTCAACGCGGCCATCGTGCAGCAGGTCAAACGGATCATCCGCGGGGACATCCGGCCGTCCTCGATCCACCTGCGCCTGCTGCTGCCGCGCACCGACGTGCGACTGGCCATTCCACGCAGCGTCGAGGACCCCGACGACGAGCGTCCCATGGAGCGGCTCAGCAGTCTGTCGGCGGCTCACGTCCGAGCCCTGAGAAACCTGGAGAACCTGGTCGGTCAAGGCGCCGTGTCCGAGGTGACCGTCGAGGTACGACTGGTGCCGGTCACGCCCCTGCACAAGCTCTATCTGATCAACGGCGACATGGCCCTTGACGGCATGTACGTTGTCACCGACAACGTCATCACCATCGGCGATGCGACCATCAAGATCCATGACGTCCTGGGTGTCGGGGCCAAGCTTTACCCGCAGCCGCCGGAACGTGTGGGACTCTCTCAGGAGTGGTTCGACTCTCTGTGGACGAGGCTAGCCAAGCCCGCCTGACATCCGCCGGCATCGAGTGTGTCCTGCTGGACTTCGATGGTCCGATCTGCCGCCTCTTCGCCGGGCATCCCGCCTCTGTGGCCGCCTCACGGCTCAAGGACGCCTCGGGCGCATGCGGCTGCTCCCGCCCGAGCTGCTCGACACGGAGATCTGCACGGGCTGCTGTGGGCGATTACCACGGGCGTCGGCCGCAACGCCTACGAGGTGAGCGCGGAACTGACGGCAAGTCGCGTGAGCTCGGATCCTGGGCTTGACATGACTTCATCCGTTGGGCCTGCGCTTCTTCAGGTTGCACGGAACGGGGCAATCGGGCTGAAGCGCGGTGCTGCCGCGTGAGTATCGAACGCACTGCCGGAGGGCCCAGGCGCGAGTACGAGGTGGCCGATGCACGGCTCACATCACCAGTGACATACAGTGCCCCGGCACCTCCAGCGGCTCGAACCCCACCTTCGCGTACACCCCGTGGGCGTCGTGCGTCGCGAGGAGCACGCGCCGCACGCCCAGGGACTCCAGGTGGTCCCGGGCGGCCGTTGCCAGGGCCGTGGCGAGGCCGCGGCCGCGGGCGGAGGGTGACGTAGACGTCGCAGAGCCAGGCGAAGGTGGCGTGGTCGGTGACGAAGCGGACGCCCCCTGGGCGCCGGAGGCCCTGTCGTAGGCGCCGAAGTTGAGGGAGGCGGCGATAGCGGCGCCGATGCGGGCGGGGTCGGCGGAGATCTCGTACCGGTCGTCGCTCATGGGGCCTGAGGGCAGGGAGGTGCCTTTGTGCAGTACTGCTTATTGGTGCGATGAAGGACTATTAACTGGACCTTGAGGGTGCCGTGGGCCCACGCTCGATGGCATGGGAATTCACGTACCGCTCATCACGCCCTTCGACGAGGCCGGTCGCGTGGACGCCGGCGCGCTGGAGCGGCTGGCGCACGAGGTGGCCGACGGAGGCGTCGCCGGGCTGGTGGCGCTGGGGACGACCGCCGAGGCGGCGATGCTGGACGAGGCCGAGAAGGCGGTCGTCCGGGAGACCGTGGGGCGGGTGTGCCGGGAGCGGGGGCTGCGGTACACCGTGGGCGCCGGGGGGCCGGACACGCGCCGGGCCGCCGCGGAACTCGCGGAGCTGGACGCGGACGCCGCGCTGGTGTCCGTGCCGTCGTACGTCAGGCCCTCGCAGGACGGGGTCGTCGCGCACTTCGAGGCCCTGGCGCGGTCGTCGGCGGTGCCGCTGGTCGTCTACAACATCCCCTACCGCACCGGGCTCGCCCTCACCGCGGACACGGTGCGCGCGATCGCCGCGATCGACGGGGTCGTGGGCTTCAAGCACGCCGTCGGCGGCATCGACCAGGACACCGTCCTGCTGGTCGGCCAGGTACCGCTGTACGCCGGGGACGACGTCTTCGCGCCCGCCCTGCTCGCCCTGGGCGCCCAGGGGGCGATCACGGCCTCCGGGCACCTGGCCACCGAGCGGTGGGTGGAGGAGGCCCGCTCCCACGACGCGGAGCGCGGGCAGGCGCTGGCGAGGCTCGCCGCCGCCCTCTTCGCCGAGCCGAACCCCACGCTGATCAAGGCGGTGCTGCACGTCCAGGGACGCATCCCGACCCCCGACGTGCGGCTGCCGCTGCTGCCCGCCGGGCGACCGTCCCTAGGGACGGCACTCCGGGCACTCGCCGCATCGGGGGATACTCGGGACCGTACGTACGCACTGATCGGAGAGACCGGATGAGGATCGGAATCGTCGGAGCCACCGGCCAGGTCGGCGGTGTCATGCGCAAGGTGCTGGCCGAGCGCGACTTCCCGGTGGAGCAGCTGCGGCTGTTCGCGTCGGCCCGTTCGGCGGGACGTGCCGTGCCGTGGAAGGACGGCGAGGTCACGGTCGAGGACGCGGCCACCGCGGACTACACCGGTCTCGACATCGTGCTGTTCTCGGCGGGCGGCGCCACCTCCAAGGCGCTGGCCCCCGAGGTCGCCGCCGCGGGCGCCGTGGTGATCGACAACTCCTCCGCCTGGCGGATGGACCCCGAGGTCCCGCTGGTCGTCTCCGAGGTCAACCCGCAGGCGATCGCCGACCGCCCCAAGGGCATCATCGCCAACCCCAACTGCACCACCATGGCCGCCATGCCCGTGCTGCGCCCGCTGCACGACGAGGCGGGGCTGACCGCGCTGGTCGCCACCACCTACCAGGCGGTCTCCGGCTCCGGTCTGGCCGGTGTCGCCGAGCTCGACGGCCAGGTGCGCAAGGTCGCCGACCGGGCGACCGAGCTGACCTTCGACGGCGCCGCCGTGGAGTTCCCCGAGCCCGCGGTCTACCAGCGGCCCATCGCGTTCAACGTCGTCCCGCTGGCCGGCAAGATCGTCGACGACGGCCGCTTCGAGACCGACGAGGAGCACAAGCTCCGCAACGAGTCCCGCAAGATCCTGGGCATCCCGGAGCTGAAGGTGTCCGGCACCTGCGTCCGCGTCCCCGTCTTCTCCGGGCACTCGCTGCAGGTCAACGCCCGTTTCGAGCGTCCGCTCAGTGTGGCGCGCGCGTACGAGCTGCTGGGCGCCGCCCCGGGCGTGGAGCTGTCGGAGATCCCGACCCCGCAGCAGGCCGCCGGCAAGGACCCCTCCTACGTCGGCCGGATCCGGGTGGACGAGACCGTCGAGCACGGCCTCGCGCTCTTCCTCTCCAACGACAACCTCCGCAAGGGCGCCGCGCTCAACGCCGTCCAGATCGCGGAACTCGTCGCCGCCGAGCTGCGCGGCTGACCGCTTCTTCCCACGGGTGCCCCGGCGCGGACCGCGCGCCGGGGCACTCGCCGTTCCGCTTGACCCTCACACCGTGTGAGGCGCTGGACTCGGAGACGTCATGTTCGGAATCGGAGACTTCGCCAGGCACGGCCGCGTGTCGGTGCGCATGCTGCGTCACTACGACGCGGTCGGACTGCTGCGCCCCGACCGCGTCGACGCCGCCACCGGCTACCGCTACTACGCCGCCGGGCAGCTCGCCCGGCTCAACCGCGTCATCGCCCTCAAGGACCTCGGCTTCACGCTCGAACAGGTGCGGTCGATCCTCGACGAGGAGGTGAGCGCGGAGCAGCTGCGCGGCATGCTGCGGCTGCGCCGCGCCGAGCTCGCGGCGGCGATGGCCGCGGACGCGGCGCGGCTGGCGGGCGTCGAGGCGAGGCTCCGGACGATCGAGAGCGAGGGACGGATGTCCACCGACGATGTGGTGATCAAGAGGGTGCCCGGGGTGCGGCTCGCGGAGCTGACAGCGACCGCGGAGGGGTTCGAGCCGGCGCAGATCGGGCCCGTCATCCAGCCGCTGTACGACGAGCTGTGCCGGCGGCTGGACGCGGCGGGCGTGCGGCCGGTGGGGCCCGGCGTGGCCTATTACGAGGACGCGGCGGAGGGGAACGGCGCGGTCCTGGTGCACGCGGGGCTGCAGGTAGCGGTCGAGCCGGACGGCCAGTACGACTTCTCGGTCGTCGACCTGCCCGCGATCGAGAGCGCGGCGACGATCGTGCACCGCGGCTCCATGGACGACGTCCTGCGCTCCGAGCAGACGCTGGCCCGCTGGATCGACGCCCACGGCCGCCGCCCCACCGGCTACCCGCGCGAGTTCTACCTGGAGGCCGGCGGGCATCCCGACACCTGGGTGACGGAGCTGCAGCAGCCGCTGGCCACGGGGGCGTGACCGGTCAGCCCATCGGCTTGCCCCGCTGAGCCGCCTCGGCGACCAGTTCGAAGGCCGTCAGGCCGTCCAGGGACTCGCGGATCACGTCCGCGTGCCCGGCGTGCCGGGCGGTCTCCTCGATGAGGTGGAGCAGGATCCAGCGGGCGCTGACCTTCATGCCCGGCGGGTTCCAGGGCGCGTCGGGCAGCGGCACCACGACCTCCAGGTCGGGCAGCGCCAGGACGGCCTCCTCGGTCTCCCGGCCGATCCGCGCGTACTCCTCCAGCCGGCCGGCGAGTGTCTCGCCCTCCAGCAGCCGGAAGCCGTCGAGGTAGTCCGCCTCGGTGCCCTTCTTGTCCTCGTGGCCCAGCAGCAGGCCCTGCACCCAGGACTCCTCGGTCCTGGCGACGTGCTTGACCAGCCCGGCGAGGCTCATCTCGCTGACGCTGGGCCGCGAGGACGCCTGCTCTTCGGTGAGTCCGAGCACCGCCCGGCGTACCCCGCCGCGTTGCGCCTCCAGGTAGGCCAGCAGCGCGTCCCGCTCATTAGTCTCGTTCCGTACCACCGTCGGCATCGCGCGCTCCCCTTGGTCGTGGGCTCGGTCGTGGGCGCCGGTTTCCCTGCGTCCTCGGTGTCTTCGACGTTACGCACCCTTGCGGTCAGTTCCGGTCCGCGATGAGCGGCGAGGAGAAGGCTCCCTCGGACAGGACGGGGACGACGGAGGCCGCGTCGAGTTCGGTGGCGATCACGACGTCCTCGGGGAAGCCGCCGCCGTCGAGTTCGAGCCCGGAGGCGCAGGCCGCCACGGCGGCGGCCGGATCGGGGGTCCCGGCGAAGGCGGCCGCCGCGGCGCGCGCCTCGGGGGAGGGCGTCACCGCGGGGGCGTGCCCCTGCAGCGCGGCGACGACCGCGCCGGCGCCGAGCAGGTCCTCCAGCGAGGGCCGCAGGGCCCCGTCCGGCCGGCGCTCGCCGGCGGCGATCACCGCGACGGGGCGCTCCCGGACGCCGTAGCCGTGCCGCGCGAGCCACGCTCCGACGGCCGTGGCGTTGCGCAGGCAGGCGGCGACCACGGTCGCCGCCTGCCCGGCAGCAGCGGCGATCGTCGATCCGTTGGGCGAGGGCAGCACCAGCCGCGGGGTGTAGGGCGCACGGCGCAGCGCGGCAGGGGACAGCGACCACGGCGAGCGCTCGGACACCTCCCGCCGCCCCACGGCAAGCCGCGCGCCGACCCGCCGGGCGTACGCGGCGGCCGTCGCGTCGCGCCAGGCGTAAGGGTGCACCGCGATGCCCGCCTCCACGGCCACCGTCACCGCCGTGGTGAAGGACAGGACGTCGACGACGACCAGGCACGCCACATGCGCGCCGATCAGCCGGGCGCCTTCCGGCCCCCACTCGAAGCGCACCCCGTGGCCCGTCTGCAGAAACCATTCTTCGCTCATGGGCGAGGACTATGCCGCCGCGGTCCCCTCCTGTACATCGGCGACCACGCAACTGACGTTGTCGGGACCGCCGGCGGCATTGGCCAGCCCGACCAACGTGCGCACCGCCTGGCCGGGTTCGGCTCCCGAGGCGAGCACCCGGCGCAGCTCCTCGTCCGGGACGACGGCGGACAGGCCGTCCGTGCACAGCAGGTAGCGGTCGCCGGGACGCGGGTCGTGCAGCCGCAGGTCGGGCAGGCGCCCGGCGGGGCGGGTGCCCGAGCCCAGCGCCCGTACGAGCAGCGACCGCTGGGGGTGCGAGGCGGCCTCGGACTCGGTCAGCCGGCCCTCGTCCACCATCGACTGCACCATCGTGTGGTCGTGCGTGATGCGGAACAGCTCGCCGTCGCGCAGCAGGTACGCCCGCGAGTCGCCGATGTGGACGAGGGCCAGCCGCTCCCCGGACCACAGCAGCGCGGTGAGTGTGGTGCCCGAGTCCGCGAAGCCGCGCACGGTCTCGTCGGCCCGGTCCAGGGCGTCCTGCAGCAGGTCCAGCAGGCCGCCCTGGGCGGCGCGGGTGTCGAGCTCCTTCAGCGCGTCGACGGCGGCGGCGCCCGCGGGCGCCCCTTCGCCGCCGAAGCCGTCGGCCACCGCCAGCAGTCGGGCGTCGGCGTAGGCGGTGTCCTGATTGCCAGGCCGGACCAGGCCGGCGTCGGAGAGGGCGGCGTAGCGCAGTTCCAGGCAGTGGTTCGCGTCGTTCACGGCGCGGTCCTTCCGGGACAGGTGATCGACGAGGAAGGCGGCCAGATCCCGCCGCGCGCCGTGCGCGGCCTCGGTCTGTGCCCAGTACGCCCGGATCTCCCGCGCGGCGGCGGGCGCGTCCAGTGCGCACACCTCACGTATGCGGGCCAGCGGCATCCCCAGGCGCCGCAGCCACGCCACGAGCCGGGCACGCTCCAGCTGGGCGGGCGCGTAGTGGCGGTAGCCGGTCAGCGGATCGACCCGTGTGGGCGTCAGCAGCCCGAGCTCGTCGTACAGCCGCAGCGCCTTCGGTGACAGCCGGGAAGCCTTCGCGAAGGCCCCGATCGTCAGCGAGTCCATGGCGGGCTCCCTCCCTCGGGCCGGGCACACCGCCCGGCCGCTTCGATGCTGTGGCCTGCCCCAAGGTCAAGGTCAACCGGCTGCCCGGGCCCGGTTCACAAGGCGATCGGCCGGTAGGCGAGGGCGGCGTCGACGATCCGCTCGGGTGTGGCGTCCTCGAGGCCGGCCGGCGGGTGGAAGAGCAGGTCGCAGGCTCTGGGGTGAGGGGTGTTGCAGTCGAAGAGCAGCAGGTGGTGGTCGGTGTCCGCGCCGACCGCGCCGTCCGTGACGCGGCGGACGATCCCGACGAGTTCCTCGCGCGTGACGCCGGCCACCCGCGGCTGGGCGGGCCGGGCGGCCTCCCGGGCGAAGTCCTCCAGGTCGCGCGAGGTGTGGTACCAGGCGAGGTCCGAGGGCAGGTAGTCATGGCCCGTCCGCTCGTTGAAGGCGGACACCGCCTCCTCGAAGGGCCCGCCGGTCCCGGCCAGGCGCGCGACGCACTCGATCTCATGGGCGGGCTCCGCCAGTCGTTCCGGGCTGACGGGCGGCGGTAGGAGTTCGGCACGCAGGTTCACGGCGGCATTATGCGCGCCGGGGCCGACAGCGGGCCGGAGCGGCCCGGGGCCGCGACGCCGGCCGGTCCGCCCCGCCGGACGACCCGGTTCGGGGAACCCGGCTCTGCCCGGTGGGGCGGCCGGCTGGGCCGGGAGGGGGACGTCACATCCCCGTAACGAGACTTTTGCAAGCACCTTGCTTGCAAAAGTTAGCACCGCGCGGCATCCTCGGAGACATGGCTTCACTGAACGTCGGCACCCTCGGTGAGTATCTGCGGGAGCAGCGCCGCAACGCGCAGCTGTCCCTGCGTCAGCTCGCCGACGCCGCCGGGGTGTCCAACCCCTACCTCAGCCAGATCGAGCGCGGGCTGCGCAAGCCCAGCGCCGAGATCCTGCAGCAGCTCGCCAGGGCGCTGCGCATCTCCGCCGAGACCCTGTACGTGCAGGCCGGGATCCTCGACGAGCGGGACCAGGGCGACGGGATGGAGGTGCGGACCGCCATCCTCGCCGACACGGCGATCAACGAGAAGCAGAAGCAAGTCCTCCTGCAGATCTACGAGTCGTTCCGCAAGGAGAACGCCGCAGTGGAGGAAGCTCTTGACGGGCAGCCCGCTGCGCCGCGCGAGCACGTGGCGAAGAAGGCGGCGAAGAAGGCTGTCGCCGTGCTGAAGCCGAACGCGTCCGGACCGGCCGGGCCGGGCAGCGGCGGTGGCGGCGGTGACGCCGCGGCCGCCGGGTGACCGGCCGCGGCCGGCCGCGCGGAACGAGCGACTGAACAGACGTACACGCCACCATCCTCAAACGGGAGAAACCCTCATGGCGATCACCGAAGACATCGTCAAGACCCTCAAGGACCCGACCCCGCTGTACGCGCTGGCCGGGACCGCGGACCTCGCGGCCGAGAAGCTCAAGGAGGTCCCGCCGCTGATCGAGAAGATCCGCGCCGAGGCCCCCGAGCGGATCGAGAAGATCCGCGGCACCGACCCCAAGGCCGTGCAGGAGAAGGTGACCGCACAGGCCAAGGACGCCCAGACCAGGGCGCAGGCAAAGGTCAACGAGCTCCTGGGCACCATCGACGGCGACCTGCGCAAGCTGCGCGACTCCGCGCAGGACTTCGCGCTGCAGCAGGTGGGCCGGGCCGCCGAGTACGCGGTCCGCGCCAAGGAGGCCTACGACGGCCTGGCCGAGCGCGGCAAGGACGCGGTCGCGACCTGGCGCGGCGAGGCCGCCGAGCAGGTCGAGGACATCGCGGTCGCGATCGAGCCGGAGCCCGTCCCGGCGGCGCGGCAGGCGCCGGCCGCGGACAGCAAGCCGGCTCCGGCGCCCTCCCCTGCCCCGGCCCCCGCTTTGGTGCAGGACAGTCAGGCGAAGAAGGCCCCCGCGGCCAAGAAGCCCGCGACGCCGGGCAAGAAGCCCACGACGCCGGGCAAGCCCGCGTCCTGAGCGGCCGGTACATCACGGGCCGGGCACGCGCGGCGTGCCCGGCCCGTTGTGCCGGTACGGTGGGAGCCGATGACGGAGGTGGACGGCAATGCTGGTGCAGGGCTTCTACAACTTTCTGGGCTGGATCTCCATCGCCCTGCTGGTCTTCGCGGTGTTCGCGCTGGTCGACGCGGCCATCCGGCGTGAGGACGCCTACCGGGCGGCGGACAAGAACACCAAGGCCTTCTGGCTGATCATCCTCGCCGTGGCGGCGGCGCTGATCGCGATCCTGCCGATCATGTGGTTCCTGCCGGTCATCGGCCTGATCGCGGTGATCGTCTACACGGTGGACGTGCGTCCGGCCCTCAAGCAGGTGTCGGGTCCGCGGCGGCGCGGCGGAAGCAGCAGCGACGGCCCGTACGGACCGTTCAACCGCTGAGGCGGCGGCCTCCCGGCCGGCGGACCGGCCGGGCCCGCGGATCAGGCGCCGGACTCCAGGAGCATCAGGGCCACGTCGTCCGTCAGCTCCCCACCGTTGAGCTCCCGGACCTCGGTCATGGCCGCGTCCAGCAGCTCCTCGCCGGCGAGTCCGGCGGACAGTTGCCGCGTGACCAGCTCGACCATGCCCTCCTGGCCCAGTCGCTGCGCGCCCAGGCCGATCCGGCCCTCGATCAGCCCGTCGGTGTAGAGCATCAGGCTCCACGCCTCGCCCAGCTCGAAGCGCGCGCCCTCCCAGCAGTCCTTTTGCGGCAGCAGCCCGAGCGCCGGGCCGCCGTGCTCGTACGGCAGCAACTGCGGCGCCATCCCGGACAGCGACAGCAGCGGCGCCGGGTGACCGGCCAGCCAGAGGTCGGCGGCGCGGCCGTCCGGACTGATGTCGACCTGGCAGAGGGTCGCGAAGATCTCGTCGTCGGACCGCTCGTGCTCCAGGACCTGCTGCAGCGTGCCCAGCAGGGCGGCCCCGCACAGTCCGGCCAGCGTCAGCGCGCGCCAGGCGATGCGCAGCTCCACCCCGAGGGCGGCCTCGTCCGGGCCGTGGCCGCAGACGTCGCCGATCATCGCGTGCACGGTGCCGTCCGGGGTGCGGACGGTGTCGTAGAAGTCGCCGCCGAGCAGGGCCCGGCTGCGGCCGGGCCGGTAGCGGGCGGCGAAGCGCAGGTCGGCACCGTGGAGCAGCGGCGTGGGGAGCAGCCCGCGTTCCAGCCGGGAGTTCTCCTGGGCGAGCAGCCGGGTCTCGGTCAGCTGGCGCTGTGCGACGTCGGCGCGCTTGCGCTCCACGGCGTAGCGGATGGCCCGGGTCAGATGGGACGGGTCCAGGTCGGCCGGGGTCAGATGGTCCTGGGCGCCGACGCGGACGGCCTCGGCGGCGCGCTCGGCGTCGGTGTCGGTGCCCGTGGTCAGCACCAGCACGGCCGTGCGGGGGGCGAGCCGCATCAGCTGCCGCAGGCTGTCCAGCCCGTCGGAGGTGCCTTCGGCGGCGTGGGCGGAGAGCTCCAGCAGGATGCAGTTGACATCGTCCCTCAGCAACCGCTCGGTCTCGGTCAGGTTGCGGGCGCGGCGGATGCGCACCCGTGTGCCGGAGACGTCCAGCAGGTCGGGGAGGGTGAAGGCGCCGGCGGGGTCCTCACCGATGACGAGCAGGGTCAGGGCAGGGGAGGTCCGGCCGTCGGCCAAGGGTGATTCCTGGCGCGGCCCCGGCACGGCGGCGTACTGGTCGGTGCGCCGCTCGGTCGCGGACATCGGCGACATCGGACAATTCCTTCCCTCCCCCCGAGGGCAACGTCCCGGAGCGGTCGGATCGGTCGGATCGGTTGCTCAGCTCCGAGCACACTGAAGGGCGACCATAGCGGTAGCGCCCGGCGGCGGGGGAGGCCCTGTTGGTAAACCGCCCGTGTCATATGCGGTGCTGAGCTGCGGATTTCGGACTCGGGGGGACGAGCCGGGCGTGGCCAACATCACGTTTGGCCCGGCGCGCGGTGGCGCGGGCCACGCGGCCGGGGTCACAGGACGCAGGTCACAGCGGTCCGGCGGTCCGGGGTGGCCGCGTCCGCTCATCGGGGGCGCACGACGCCGAGGGCTGGGCGTCGACCCGGCGCCCGCCACCGTGATCCGCCGCCCGGAACGCGACGCGTGGACGGGCTCGGGCGAGCGCGCGCCCCCGGGGCGGTGACGGTGCGCAGCCGCGTCTGCTCACGATCGATGACGCGGGCGAGGACCCGTTCGTGCGCGAAGTCGTAGGCACCTCGGCCCGTACGCCCTGGAGAGTGCGGGGTGGGCCGGGCGTATCGGCGTGCGCGACCGGTACGGGCGGCGGGGAGCGGCAGCGCGGCACGGGCCAGGCAGGCCGTACGCTTCACGCGGGCACCCCCGCAGCATATGTGACGGTTCGTCACATGGTCGTGGGCGGTGCCACGGAAGACGGAATCGGCCAGTGCCGTGAGCCGGTGTCCTTCCCCGGGACCGCGCGCGGGCGATCCGGATCAGCCCGGCGCCGGGGCCAGGGCCTCCCAGCGGACGGTCACCTCGCCCTGGCGCCAGCGGGCCGGGGCGTCGGTGACGGGCCAGCCGCCCGGGCCCGCCAGGCTGCGCACCGCGCGGATCCAGCGCTGCCGGGCGCCCAGGGAGGCGAAGGGCGCGGCGGCCGCCCACGCCCGGTCGAAGTCGGTGAGGAACGCGTGGACCGGCTCGCCCGGCACATTGCGGTGGATCAGCGCCTTGGGCAGCCGCTCCGCCAGGTCGGAGGGGCGCTCCAGCGAGCCGAGCCGGGTGGCGAAGGTCACCGTGCGCGGCCCCTCGGGGCCGAGCGCCACCCACACGTGTCGGCGGCCGATCTCGTCGCAGGTGCCCTCCACCAGCAGCCCGTCCGGCGCGAGCCGGGCCCGCAGCCGCGTCCACACCTCGGCGACCCGCTCCTCGTCGTACTGGCGCAGCACGTTCGCCGCCCGGATCAGGGCCGGCCTGCGGCCGTCGGGGAGGGGCACCTCGAAGCCGCCGTGCGCGAAGGAGAGCCCCTCGCGGGCGTACGGCCGGGCGGCGGCCACCCGGGCCGGGTCGATCTCGATGCCGACGACCTCGGCGTCGGGGCGCGCGGTGCGCAGCCGTCGCAGCAGTTCCAGGGCGGTCCAGGGCGCGGCGCCGTAGCCCAGGTCCACGGCGAGCGGGTCGTCGCTGCGGCGCAGCGCGGGTCCGTGCTGCGCGGCGATCCAGCGGTCCATGCGGCGCAGACGGTTGGGGTTGGTCGTCCCCCGGGTCACCTCACCGACCGGCCGTGTCGCGCGCATGCGTCGAGCCTATGCCGAGCCCACGGCCGTCGGATCCGGGCCCTGCCGACGGTCACGCTTTGGCAAAGCGGAAATGGATCTAGGCCTTCCGCTGGTTGTCAGGGTTGGAGGGTGGTCTCCGCTCGGCCGCCCGTCGAGGAAGTGGAGGACGCGACGTGAGCCAGTACGTGGCGAAGGTCCTGGCCGGTGGTGCCCACCGTCGGCTGCGCCGCCATGCCGGTGGGCGCCGTCCGCGGCGCGTGGCCATGCTCAGCGTGCACACCTCGCCCCTCCACCAGCCCGGCACCGGGGACGCGGGCGGCATGAACGTCTACATCGTCGAGCTGGCGAAGCGGCTCGCGGAGGGCCCCGGCGTGGAGGTGGAGATCTTCACCCGCGCCACCACGGCCGCCCTGCCGCCCATGGTCGAGCTGGCCCCCGGGGTCCTGGTGCGGCACGTGGACGCCGGGCCGTACGAGGGCCTGAACAAGGAGGACCTCCCCGCGCAGCTGTGCGCCTTCACCCACGGCGTGATGCACGCCGAGGCCAGCCACCGCCAGGGCTACTACGACCTGGTGCACTCGCACTACTGGCTCTCCGGCCACGTCGGCTGGCTCGCCGCCGAGCGCTGGGGCGTCCCGCTCGTCCATGCCATGCACACCATGGCCAAGGTGAAGAACGCCGCACTCGCCGACGGCGACACGCCCGAGCCCGCGGCCCGGGTCATCGGCGAGACGCAGATCGTCGACGCCGCCGACCGGCTGATCGCCAACACCGCCGAGGAGTCGGACGAGCTGATCCGGCACTACGAGGCCGACCCCCGCAAGGTCGCCGTCGTCCACCCCGGGGTGAACCTGGAGCGCTTCCGGCCGGACGCCCACGGCGGCCGCGCCGGGGCCCGCGCGCGCCTCGGCCTCCCGCAGGACGCGGTGATCCCGCTCTTCGCCGGCCGGATACAACCCCTCAAGGCGCCGGACATCCTGCTGCGTGCCGCGGCGATCCTGCTCGCGGAGGACCCGTCGCTGCGCGACCGCCTCGTCGTCCCCGTCGTCGGCGGGCCGAGCGGCAGCGGGCTGGCCAAGCCCGAACGCCTGCACAAGCTCGCCGCCCGGCTCGGCATCTCCGACCTTGTGCGCTTCCAGCCCCCGGTCGCCCAGGACCGGCTCGCGGACTGGTACCGGGCCGCGTCCGTGCTGGTCATGCCCTCCTACAGCGAGTCGTTCGGGCTGGTCGCCATAGAGGCGCAGGCCTGCGGCACGCCGGTGGTGGCGGCATCGGTCGGCGGGCTGCCGGTGGCGGTGAAGGACGGCGAGACCGGTTTCCTCGTCACCGGCCACGACCCGGCCGACTACGCGCGCGCCCTGCGCCGCTTCGTGGAGCACCCGCAGCTGGTGCCCGCCATGGGCGCGGCCGCGGCCCGGCGCGCGGAGTGCTTCGGCTGGGACGCGGCGGCCACCAGGACCGCCGAGGTGTACGCGGGTGCGATGGCCGAGCGGCGGCGTCGCCTACGATCGCCGCATGGGTGAGCGGGAGCAGACGGCGGCGCGCGCGGCGGTCGAGCAGGCACTGAAGGACGCGGAACTCGGCTGGGAGACCGGCGCCGGCGGCGAGTACGTCGTCACGCTTCCCGGCACGCGCAAGCTGTCCACCACCGTCGCCCTGGCCGTGGGGCGGCACACCCTCACGGTCAACGCCTTCGTCGTGCGCCGTCCCGACGAGAACCACGAGGCGTTCTACCGCTGGCTCCTGGAGCGCAACACCCGGCTGTACGGGGTGGCCTACGCCATCGACAGGCTCGGCGACGTCTACCTCTGCGGCCGGCTGCCGCTGGTCGCGGTGACGCCCGAGGAGGTCGACCGGCTGCTGGGCGCCGTCGTGGAGAACGCCGACG
The DNA here is from genome assembly GCF_057707815.1 of Actinacidiphila sp. bgisy160. Lineage (NCBI taxonomy): Bacteria > Bacillati > Actinomycetota > Actinomycetes > Kitasatosporales > Streptomycetaceae > Actinacidiphila > Actinacidiphila sp. bgisy160. Next base: position 80,707 of record NZ_JBYIQW010000018.1, on the reverse strand, counting down.
GCAGCTTCAACACCCTGCTGGAGCTGGGCTTCGCGGACGCGATCCGCAAGGAGCACGCCTGGCGGACCGCGCGCGGCGAATCCACACGCAACCTCGACGCGTTCACACATCTGATCGGCAAGGCGGACACGGGCGCCGAGTAGCGCCGCTGCCGCCCTGTGCCCTCCCGAGGCCTTCCCCGGGTGTCGCCGCACCACGACACCCTCAATGCCCGCCGCACACCTGTACGAGGCGAAGCGCGAACCCTCCCGCTAGCAGTCCGCCGTCGGCTCGGGCTCCGGTATCCGCGCCGGGGCCGGCGGCACCGCGTCCACCTGCGCGGCCTGCGCGCCGCGCTCCCGCAGCAGCAGCCAGTAGCCCGCGCCGGCGACCGTACCGACCACGGCGCAGGCCCCCCACACCACGCCGCCGCCCCACCGGTCCAGCGCCACGCCGCCCAGCAGCGGTCCCGCGAAGGACGCCGCGGGCCAGGCGAGGGAGTACATGCCCTGGTAGCGGCCTCGGGCGTGGGCCGGCGCCAGGTCGGCGACCAGCGACATCGAGGCCGGCGCGTGCAGGATCTCGCCGATCGTCCACACCGCCACCGTCAGCGCGTAGAACGGGACCGAACCGGCGAAGGCGGTGAGCCCGAAGCCCCAGCCCATCAGCAGAGTGCCGGCGGTGAGCAGCGCCGCCACGCTCCGCCGCTCCACGAGCCGGGTGAGCGGGATCTGCAGCAGCACGATCAGCAGGCCGTTGAGCCCGATGACCAGGCCGTACTGGCTCGCGGAGAAGCCCTGGCGGCCCATGTCGACCGAGAGGGTCGTCGAACCCTGCTGGGTGACCGTGCCCAGCAGGAACGTCAGCGCGACGAACGCCATGAACCGCTGGTCGCGCAGGACGACCCCGAGGCCGACGCGCGACTCCCCGCCCGCCGCACCCGTGGCGGCCGCTGCTGCGGGCTCCCCGCCCGGCATCGACTCCGGCACCTTGGCGTAGATCACCAGCGCGCAGAGCACCGTCATGAACGCGTCGCCGAGGAACAGCCACAGATAGCCCTGCGAGGCGATGAGACCGGCCGCCGCCGAGGAGACGGCGAACCCGATGTTGATCGCCCAGTAATTGAGCGAGAACGCCCGCACCCGGTCCGCGGCGGGCACCACGTCCGCCATCATCGCCTGCACCGCGGGCCGCGAGGCGCTGCTCGCCACTCCGATCACCGTGGCCACCGCCGCGATCTGCGCCTGCCCGTCCACGAAGGCCAGCGTCGCCGTGCCGGCGGCGGCGGCGACCTGGGCCAGCAGCATCGTCGAGCGCCGCCCCATCCGGTCGGTCAGCACCCCGCCGACGACCGCGCCGAAGGCGCCGCCCAGGCCGTACAGGGACGCGACGAGACCGGCGTAGGTGGCGGAGTAACCCCGGTCGAGGGTGAGGTAGAGCGCGAGGAAGGTGACGACGAAGCCGCCGAGCCGGTTGACCAGCGTGCTGGTCCACAGCCACCAGAAGGTCCGGGGGAGTCCCGACACGGTCTCCCGTAGGGCACGTCTGACATCGGGCACGGCGGCTGCTCCTCGCGGCGTCGGGGCGCTGTAGGCGTAATGGGCCGGTCTGGCCAGCGCAGCTTACATCCGCCCTCCGGAGGGCACCAAAGGGTTTTCTTTTAGACTCCTTGCCATGGCAGAAGCTCCCTACAAGCTGATCCTCCTCCGCCACGGCGAGAGCGAGTGGAACGCGAAGAACCTCTTCACCGGCTGGGTCGACGTCAACCTCAACGAGAAGGGCGAGAAGGAGGCGGTCCGGGGCGGCGAGCTGCTGAAGGACGCCGGACTCCTCCCCGACGTCGTCCACACCTCCCTCCAGAAGCGCGCGATCCGCACCGCGCAGCTGGCCCTCGAGGCCGCCGACCGGCACTGGATCCCCGTGCACCGCAGCTGGCGCCTGAACGAGCGCCACTACGGAGCCCTCCAGGGCAAGGACAAGGCGCAGACCCTGGCGGAGTTCGGCGAGGAGCAGTTCATGCTCTGGCGCCGCTCCTACGACACCCCGCCGCCGTCGATCGAGGACGGCAGCGAGTTCTCCCAGAGCGACGACCCGCGCTACGCCTCCATCCCGCCGGAGCTGCGCCCGCGCACCGAGTGCCTGAAGGACGTCGTCGTCCGCATGCTGCCCTACTGGTACGACGGCATCGTCCCCGACCTCCTCGCCGGCCGCACCGTCCTGGTCGCCGCCCACGGCAACAGCCTGCGCGCCCTCGTCAAGCACCTCGACGGCATCTCCGACGCCGACATCGCGGGCCTGAACATCCCCACCGGCATCCCGCTCGCCTACGAGCTCGACGCCGACTTCCGCCCGGTCACCCCGGGCGGCCGTTACCTCGACCCCGAGGCGGCCGCGGCGGCGATCGAGGCCGTGAAGAACCAGGGCAAGAAGAAGTAATCCGACGCGACCAAGCCCCCTGCCCGCGGTTTCTCCGCGGGGAGGGGGCTTGTTGCCGCTCCGGGGCCGTCTCTGGGCCGCCAGCCGGTTGATCGGGCCGTGCTCAGTCCGTCGGAAACCCCGGCTCCGGCCGTTCTCTCGTCTCCGCCTGTGCTCCCACCTCGCGGAGGGCCGAGACGGCTGCCGCAGCGTCTTCCTCGGGCACGCCGGCGAGAATCACGGCGGGAACCTGCGTCACCAGAACCTTGCTGTGCCAGAGGCTCAGCCCCTTCAGCCGACGCACGACCTGCGCGACGTCCAGCACGCGGAGGCCCGGATCGGTGAGCACCGCGTGATGAGGAACGTCGTCGCACACAGCAGCCCGGTGAAGGCAGCAAGGAGAACGAGCAGCCGGTAGCGCGAGCCCATCGCGTCAGCCATCGGCGTACACCTCGCCCACGCGAGTTCGCCACCGACGCCCTGGCCGCCGGCCGGGACCCCGACGTGCAGGCGACCTGCGTCCAAGTCGCTGCCACACCGAAGGTCTCCGAGCGCCTGGCCGTCGAGCCGGGAGCTCCCGTGATGACGCCTGGATACGGTAGGCGTCCGCGTCACCCGTGTGTCCGAGGACGTCACGGTAAGGCCGCCCCGCGCGGCAACGCCTCCGGGTGGGGGATCGGCCGGCGCCGGGATGGAGGGGGCGCCGCGTCGCCGACTGCGGGTCCGCAGGTGGCGTGCGTGGGGGGCTCCCATCCCGTCCACCGTCGACCCAGGCAGAGCCGAGCAGACGCGGTCCATGGCGTCCAGGTCGTTCGTACAGTGGCGCGCTCCCCCTGGACCCCCACGCCAGCTCCACGGTGTGTGGGTCGACGGCGGACGGGACGGGAGCTGGGGAGAGTGGCGGGTGAGGAAGTGGGCGGCTGATCAGTCGCGCTTGGGCCAGATCGGACCCTGTTCGGTCCAGATGACGCCCTTGTTGCGGCACAGGCAGAAGGGGTGGCCGATCGGGTCAGTGTAGACCTGCCAGCCGTACCCGTTGGGGCCGATGAAGTCCTGCCTCAGCGTCGCGCCGAGGTCGAGGACGCGGTGCTGCTCGGACTCCATCTCGTCCACTTCGAAGTCGAGGTGGAACTGCTTGGGGTGCTCGCTGTCCGGCCACTGCGGAGCGCGGTAGTCGTCCACCCTGATGAATGCCAGCTCGATCTCGCCGAACTGGATGCCGGCCCAGTTCTCAGAGCTGCCTTCCTTGATCGGACGGCCCGTCACCGCGGAGTAGAAAGCCGCCAGCTTCATCGTGTCCGGGCAATCGATAATAAAATCGGTGAGTCGCAGCATCCCGCGATCTTGTCACAAGCTCACACCCACTCCCAGAGGCAGCCAGGTTTTTACCGCACGTGCCGATCAGCACGATGGCCCCCAGGTCGCCGCGTACCCGCAGGCGCGCAATCACGGACACTCGCGGACCGTCCGCCCAGGTCACGACCGGTTTGCCGCAGGGCACGCAGCCGCTGACATTGCTTCGGGACGAAGAGGCCGTTTCGCCGGGGTGCTCGACATGGCCGGCGAACTTCCCGCCTGCCCCGATTGCGGACAGCCCATGAAGTCTGGCGGCCTGGTGCTCTCCCACCGGGAGGACGATGGCCAGCGGGTCTGTAGGCCGAGGTCGCACGCCTTGAGGCTCATGGCGTCGCCTGGTGGGACGCCTTCCCATGGGATTCGATCGGTGCCTGGTTCGCCGATTCGCAGGGCTCTAGGGTCGTTCCCCGTGACCGACTCCTCCCTCTCCCCGCTCTCGACGGCCAGTGCGTACGACGCCGTCGCCGTCCTCTACGCCGAGCTGTTCCGCGACTCGCTCGGCTCGCTCCCCCTGGACCGCGCGCTGATCGCGGCGTTCGCCGACTCCGTGCGGGCGGCCGGCGGCAGGACCGTCGCCGACCTCGGCTGCGGTCCGGGATACGTCACCGCGCACCTGCGGAGCCTGGGGCTGGACGCGTTCGGCGTCGACCTGTCCCCCGTGATGATCGGCATCGCCCGCGAGGCCCATCCGGAACTGCGCTTCGACGTCGGCTCGATGGACGCCCTCGACGGCGTCGCCGACGGCGAGCTGGACGGCATCCTGTCCTGGTACTCCGTCATCCACACGCATCCGCGCGACCTGCCCCCCTACTTCGCCGAGTTCCGCCGGACGCTGGCCCCGGGCGGTCACCTGCTGCTGGGTTTCTTCGAATCCGGCGGCGGTCCCCTCGACGCGTTCGACCACAAGGTGACGACGGCCTACCGCTGGCCGATCGACGACCTCGCCGCCCTGGCGGTGGCCGCCGGTTTCACCGAGACCGGCCGCATGCTCCGGGAGCCCGGACCGGACGAGCGCTTCCGCAGGGGGCACCTGCTGATGACCCGGGAACGGTAGCCGCCGCGAGCCGATGAGTTTCCGGCGCAAGGGCCGTCCTAACGACGTACGCGCCCATGTGCCAGGAGGAGGCAGCGATGACCACCGACGGATTCACCACGTGCCTGTGGTTCGACGGGAACGCCGAGGAGGCGGCGAACCACTACGTCTCGATCTTCAAGAACTCGGCCATCGGCACGATCGGCCGCTACAACGAGGCCGGGCCCGGCCCCGCGGGGTCCGTGCTGGCCGTGGAGTTCACGGCCAACGGCCAGAAGTTCGTGGCACTCAACGGCGGCCCGCAGTTCACCTTCAACGAGGCGGTCTCGTTCCAGATCCGCTGCGCCGACCAGGCCGAGGTCGACTACTACTGGGAAAAGCTCACCGACGGTGGTGAGGAGGGCCCCTGCGGGTGGCTGAAGGACCGGTTCGGGGTGTCCTGGCAGGTGTTCCCCGAGGTGCTGCTGGAGATGGTCGGGGACGCCGACCCGGAGAAGGCCAGGCGGGCCACGGAGGCGATGCTGTCCATGAAGAAGATGGACCTCGCCGCGCTGCGGCGCGCGTACGACGGCGAGTGACCGGGGGTCATGGCGTCGGGGGCCCGTCCGGAGAGTCCGGACGGGCCCCCGAGCGTGACGAACGCGGGTGGCGTGGAGTCGGTGGAGTCAGCAACTGCCGCCGCAGCGGCAGGGCGCTCCGGACTGGCAGCCGCAGCCGCAGCCCGATCCGCAGCCGCACGCTCCGAGCAGCGGCAGTTCACGAATGCCGACGGACTGCGGGGTCCCCTCGGGGGACGGCTGGTCGCGGGCGGTGGGCGATGTGGGGGACTCGGGCATGGTTACCCTCCTCTGCCGTTGGTGACGGCTGCCTGCATGCCTGCCAACCAGTGAACGGCACTGCCCACCGGCGCATCAACGGCGCGCGGAAGCGTTCTGCCCCGAAAGGCGCACCCGCCCCGCGCGCCGCCCCGCGCCGTACGGCTGTCGCCGGCGTTAGTCCGCCGGCAGCGGGGTGGGGGGCGGGCTCAGCTCGTCCGCGTGCTCGCCCGTGACGAGGTAGACGACACGCTTGGCGACCGAGACCGCGTGGTCGGCGAAGCGCTCGTAGTAGCGGCCGACGAGCGTGACGTCCACGGCCGTCTCGATGCCGTGCTTCCAGCGGTCGTCGAGCAGGTGCTGGAAGAGCGTGCGGTGCAGTTCGTCCATGCGGTCGTCGTCCGCCTCCAGCTGCAGCGCGTCGTCGACGTCCTTGGTGACGATGACCTCGGCCGCCTTGGCCATCAGGCGCTGCGCCAGCTGGCCCATCTCCAGGATCGTGCTGTGCAGGTCGCGCGGGACGGCGGTGTTGGGGAAGCGCAGCCGTGCGAGTTTCGCCACATGCCGGGCGAGGTCGCCGGAGCGCTCCAGGTCCGCGCTCATGCGCAGGCTGGTGACGACGATCCGCAGGTCGGTCGCGACGGGCTGCTGACGGGCGAGCAGGGTGATGGCCCGGTTCTCCAGCTCGCGCTGGAGGTCGTCCACCTTCTCGTCGGCGGCGATCACGCTCTCCGCGAGCTTGAGGTCGGCATCGAGCAGCGCCGTGGTGGCCCGCCCGATCGCGGAGCCGACCAGCCTGGCCATCTCGACCAGGCCGTCACCGATCGAGTCCAGTTCCTCATGATATGCGTCGCGCATCGCGTTCCTTTCCTTGCCGCTTCAGCCGTTCGAAAAGAGGATTGTCCTCCCACGCTGACACGCTCCCCAACCTCGCGCGCACACGCGTACCGCTCGAGCATCCGGAATGAACCGGTGCTGACACCACGGTGAACTCTTGGCAACGCGCGTTCGAGAAGACGCTCCGACGGCTGTGGGCCACTCATTCCGTCCCCCTAACCTGGGGGTATGGACGTGAACGCGGCAGTCGCCGCAGCCAGTGCGATCGCCGGGCTCTGCACCGGTGTGATCGCTGTGCTCGCGTTCCGCTGGAGCGAACGGGAACAGGCCCGCCCCACACGCACATCCCTGCGGCCGGACGCCGCAGCCGTACTTCCGCCGGGCGTGGACACCGTGCTGTCCGTGCTGCGCTCGTCGGCCGTCGTCCTCGACGAGGGCGACGCGGTGGTCAAGGCCAGCTCGGCGGCGTATGCCCTCGGACTGGTCCGTGGCGGAAGGCTCGCCGTCGACCAGATGCTGCAGATGGCCCGGGAGACCCGGCGGGACGGCGAGATACGGCAGGTCGAACTGGACCTGCCCCGCCGGGGCGCCGGCCGCGGCGAGGGCCTGGCGGTCTCCGCCCGGGTGGCACCCCTGGGCTCGCGCCTGGTGCTGCTCCTGGTGGAGGACCTGACCGACGCCCGGCGCATCGAGGCGGTAAGGCGCGACTTCGTCGCCAACGTCAGCCATGAGCTCAAGACCCCGGTCGGGGCGCTGTCGCTGCTCTCCGAGGCGGTGATGGACGCCAGCGACGACCCGGAGGCGGTCGAGCGCTTCGCGGGCCGGATGCAGATCGAGGCCGCCCGGCTGACCAGCCTGGTCCAGGAGATCATCGACCTCTCCCGGGTCCAGGACGACAACCCCCTCGACGACGCCGAGCCGGTCGCCGTCGACGACCTCGTCGCCGAGGCGGTCGACCGCTGCCGCCATCCGGCGAACGCCAAGCAGATCACCATGGCCACCAGTGGCGCCCCCGACCTGTACATCTGGGGCAACCGGGGCCAGCTCGCGGCCGCGCTCGGCAACCTCGTCGAGAACGCGGTCAACTACAGCCCGGCCCGCACCCGTGTGGGTATCGCGGGCCGCAGGGTCGCCGCACCCGGTGGCGGGGGCCCCGCCCAGGCCGGAGGCTCTGGGGGACTGATCGAGATCTCCGTGACCGACCAGGGAATCGGGATCTCCGAAAAGGACCGGGACCGCATCTTCGAGCGGTTCTACCGGGTCGACCCGGCGCGTTCGCGCGCCACCGGCGGCACCGGCCTCGGTCTGTCCATCGTCAAGCACGTGGCCGCCTCCCACGGCGGGGAGGCCACGGTGTGGAGCGCCGAAGGCCAGGGCTCCACCTTCACTCTGCGGCTGCCCGAAGCCGCGGCGACCCGGGACGGCCGGGACCGCTCCACCGCCGTGGCGGCGGAGGACTCCGGCCCCGGGCCCGGCTCCGGCTCTTCCTCCTCCGCCCTCTACGAGACGTTTCCCGATCACATCCCCGCTCCGGAGGTCCTTCCGTGACCCGAGTACTCGTCGTCGAGGACGAAGAGTCCTTCAGTGATGCCCTGTCGTACATGCTCCGCAAGGAGGGCTTCGAGGTCGCCATCGCGGTGACCGGCCCCGACGGACTGGACGAGTTCGAGCGCAACGGCGCCGACCTGGTCCTGCTCGACCTGATGCTGCCGGGTCTGCCCGGCACCGAGGTCTGCCGCCAGCTGCGGCTGAAGTCCAACGTCCCGGTGATCATGGTCACCGCCAAGGACAGCGAGATCGACAAGGTCGTCGGTCTCGAAATAGGAGCGGACGACTACGTCACCAAGCCCTTCTCCTCCCGCGAGCTGGTCGCCCGTATCCGGGCCGTCCTGCGCCGCCGCGGCGAGCCCGAGGAGATCTCGCCCACCGCCCTCGAGGCCGGGCCGGTCCGCATGGACGTCGACCGGCACGTCGTCACGGTGGGCGGCGGCAAGGTCGACCTGCCGCTGAAGGAGTTCGACCTCCTGGAGATGCTGCTGCGCAACGCGGGCCGTGTCCTCACCCGCATGCAGCTCATCGACCGGGTCTGGGGCGCCGACTACGTCGGCGACACCAAGACCCTCGACGTCCACGTCAAGCGGCTCCGCGCCAAGATCGAGCCGGACCCGGGTGCGCCGCGCTACCTGGTGACGGTCCGCGGCCTGGGCTACAAGTTCGAGCCGTAAACCGGCCGCCGCCAGTGACGCCGGACGGAGTCCGGCTCAGCGCTGCGAAGCCGGTGAGGCCCTCTGGGGCCGAGCGGTGCGAGGAGCGCACGCGGGACCGGGTTCGAGCCGGACCCGGTGACCGACAGGAAGGCGGGAAGGGCCCCGGGAGCGATGCGCTCCCGGGGCCCTTCCGCGTGCCGGGGTGCCTCAGCCGGCGGGGGACTCGGTGATCGTCTCGGTCTCGGTCGGCGAGGCCGTGACGCCCTCGGCGGGCGACTCGCCCGGGCTCGCGGTCTCGGTGGGGGAGGGCTGCTCGCTCGGCCCGAAGGAGGTGTAGTAGCCGGCGGCCGGCAGCGCGAGGCTCTGCAGGGAGACCTCCCCGGTCTTGCTGAAGCCGAAGACGACGTTCTTGAAGTCGCCGTCGGTCTTGCTCGCGGAGCCGCCCTTGAAGAGGGCGGACGGGTTGCCGTCTCCGCCGAGCAGCAAAGAGCTGTGGCCGGGCAGCGAGATCGGGCCGGACAGCTTGGCGTCCATGGAGCCGACCTTCACGGAGTCCAGGGTCTGCGAGTCGTCGCCGTTGTTGAAGATCTTGGCCGTCACCGAGGAGGAGCCGTCGGAGGTGGCCTGCGTGAGCACCACGACGTTCTGGACCTCGATGTCGCCGACGCTGGTCGCCGCGTTGTCCGGCCTGATGCGCAGCGTCTCCGCGTCGTTCCCGGCGGCGCAGGCGGCGAGCGGGACGATCGAGAGTGCGAGGGCGGCGGCGAGAGCGCCGCGTCGAAGGCTGCTGCTCACGGCGGCGGCATCTCCTTGGGCGGGGTACGGACGTACGGGACTTACGCTTACCTGTTGCTGGATTAGGTTACCGAGCCTGTCTCACGCGCCCGCACCGGGCCACCCCTCGGCGGGGCGGGGCTTCACCCGCCCGGGTGTCCCGGAGGCGTTCACGGGGCCCGGCAGGGGCCTTCCGCAGGCACCCGGAGGTACCGGCGCGGGCGTGGCGGAATCCATTCCGGGATTCCGCCGAACGATTCCCGCCACACCGGCAAGATCCATTTACTGTTCATCCGCCGGACGGAAATCCGGCGTGGTGCGAAAATGGATCACATCAAGCTCGCGGCGGCCGAACGGAGTAGCGACAGACCCCCCGCAAGAGAGCGACAAATCGGGATGTTCCTTCCCTTGTCCAGGCCGTCCGCAGGGTGTAACGACGGCGTTTCAAGGCCCCTCGACACCCACTCCGACCTGCGAATTCCGCCCTCCGCTCCCTCTCCGCAGCACGTTCCGGCCGCACTTGTCAAGCCCCGAGATATGCCCTGACCTGCGAAAACGCCATTCAGAACCGGCCGTTCCCGTGTTACCCTGGATAGCCACGGAAGGGGTACCTGTCACATGACGTTCAAGGTTGGCGACACCGTGGTCTATCCCCATCACGGGGCCGCGCTGATCGAGGCCATCGAAACTCGCCAGATCAAAGGCGTGGACAAGACCTACTTGGTGCTCAAGGTCGCCCAGGGCGACTTGACGGTACGCGTGCCCGCGGACAATGCGGAGTTCGTCGGCGTGCGCGACGTGGTCGGTCAGGAAGGGCTGGACCGGGTCTTCGAGGTGCTGCGCGCACCGTACACCGAGGAGCCCACCAACTGGTCCCGCCGCTACAAGGCAAATCTGGAGAAGCTCGCGTCCGGCGATGTCATCAAGGTCGCGGAAGTCGTACGTGACCTGTGGCGTCGTGAGCGGGAGCGCGGGCTGTCGGCCGGCGAGAAGCGCATGCTCGCCAAGGCCCGCCAGATCCTGGTCAGTGAGCTCGCGCTCGCGGAGAACACCAACGAGGACAAGGCCGAGACCCTCCTCGACGAGGTCCTCGCGTCCTGACGCGGATTTCCGCCGCGGTGCCCGGTGCGTCCCATACGCCGGGCACTGCGGCATGCCGGGACGCCCGCGCGGTGCCTGGCCACTTTGATCACTTCGACCACTTCGACGACGCCGAGGAGCCCCCCTCGTCTTCGTTCGCGCGTCGCTTCCCCCTGCATACTGGGTGCCGGGCCCGGGCAGCAGGCTCTGTCGGTGTCACGGAAGGGTCCGACAGGGGCTTCGCGCCCGGCACGTTGAGGCGATACCCATTTCGGCCAAGGACACAAACCTGACTACCGCGGCAGTCATTCCCGCCGCCGGACGTGGAGTCCGGCTCGGCCCCGGTGCGCCCAAGGCGCTGCGCACCCTGGGCGGCGTCCCGATCCTCGTGCACGCCGTGCGTGCCATGACCCGCGCCCGCGCGGTGTCCCTGGTCGTGGTGGTGGCACCCCCGGACGGGGTCGCCGAGGTCAGGGCACTGCTCGACAGTCACGGCCTGCCCGAGACCAAGGACATAAAGGTCGTCGCCGGCGGCGAGAGCCGGCAGGACTCGGTACGGCTGGGTCTGGCCGCGCTGCCGGACGAGGTCGAGGTGGTGCTCGTCCACGACGCCGCGCGCCCGCTGGTGCCGGTCGACATGGTCGACGCCGTCGCGGCCGCCGTGCGGGACGGCGCCTCGGCCGTCGTGCCCGGGCTGCCGCTCGCCGACACGGTCAAGGAGATCGACCCGGCGACCGGCGCCGTCGTCGGCACCCCGGACCGCTCGCTGCTGCGCGCCGTCCAGACCCCCCAGGGCTTCGACCGGGCGACGCTGCTCAAGGCGCACACCACGGTCACCGGTCCGGTCACGGACGACGCGAGCATGGTCGAGCGGCTCGGCGTCCCGGTGCTGGTCGTGCCGGGGCACGAGGAGGCCTTCAAGGTCACCCGCCCGCTGGACCTGGTCCTCGCCGAGGCCGTGCTCGCCCGCAGGAGGGCCACCGATGACTACTGAGCCGACCGCCGCCGCCCCGGCCGCGTACGTCCCCGTGCTGCCCCAGGTGGGCATCGGCACCGACATCCACGCCTTCGAGGCGGGCCGCGAACTGTGGGTCGCCGGCCTGCTGTGGGAGGGCGAGGGCGACGGCCTGGCCGGACACTCCGACGCCGACGTCGTCGCGCACGCCGCCTGCAACGCGCTGTTCTCCGCCGCCGGCATGGGCGACCTGGGCGCGCACTTCGGCACCGGCCGCCCGGAGTGGTCGGGCGCCCCCGGTGTGACCTTGCTCACGGAGGCGGCCCGGATCGTCCGCGAGGCGGGCTACGACATCGGAAACGTGGCCGTCCAGGTCATCGGTCCCCGCCCCAGGATCGGCAAGCGCCGCGACGAGGCCCAGAAGATCCTTTCCGCCGCGGTGGGCGCCCCGGTGGCGGTCTCCGGCGCGACGACCGACGGCCTGGGCTTCACCGGCCGCGGCGAGGGACTGGCGGCCGTGGCGACCGCACTGGTGGTGCGCCGCGCGAAGTGACCGACGGCGCGGAAGAGTTGACGCGCCGCTCGCGAGGCCGTGCCGTCCGCTGTACGGGTGAAGCGGCCGGCCGCCCACCGCCCGGTCGGCCGGTGCCACGGCCCCGGCGAGCGTCACAACACCGTGAAGCTCATGCGGAGCGGACGGCGCACGCACCCGGGACCACTACCCTTGATGCGTGACTATTCGCCTGTACGACACCAACGCGCGCCAGGTCCGTGACTTCACCCCGCTCCGGCCGGGCTGCGTCTCGATCTACCTGTGCGGCGCCACCGTGCAGGCGGCCCCGCACATCGGGCACATCAGGTCCGGCCTGAACTTCGACATCATGCGCCGCTGGTTCGCCTACCGCGGCTATGACGTGACGTTCGTCCGCAACGTCACCGACATCGACGACAAGATCATCACCAAGTCGGGCGAGCAGGGCCGCCCCTGGTGGGCGATCGGTTACGAGAACGAGCGGGCCTTCAACGAGGGTTACGACGTGCTCGGCTGCCTGCCGCCCACGTACGAGCCGCGCGCCACCGGTCACATCCCCGAGATGATCGAGATGATGCGCGGCCTCATCGAGCGCGGTCACGCCTATGAGTCGGAGGGCAACGTCTACTTCGACGTCCGCTCCTTCCCGGACTACCTGGAGCTGTCCAACCAGGAGCTCGGCAACCTGCGCCAGCCGGAGAGCGAGGGCGAGACCGGCAAGCGGGACGCGCGCGACTTCGCGATGTGGAAGGCCGCCAAGCCCGGCGAGCCCTCCTGGGAGACCCCGTGGGGCCCCGGCCGTCCCGGCTGGCACCTGGAGTGCTCCGCGATGGCCCACAAGTACCTGGGCCGCGCCTTCGACATCCACGGCGGCGGCATCGACCTGATCTTCCCGCACCACGAGAACGAGATCGCCCAGGCCAAGGCCTTCGGCGACGAATTCGCGCGGTACTGGGTGCACAACGCCTGGGTCACGATGAGCGGCGAGAAGATGAGCAAGTCGCTCGGCAACTCGGTCCTCGTGGCCGAGATGACCAAGCGCTGGCGGCCCATCGTGCTGCGCTACTACCTCGGCACCCCGCACTACCGCTCGATGATCGAGTACAGCGAGGAGGCGCTGCGCGAGGCCGAGTCGGCGTTCGCCCGGATCGAGGGCTTCGTGCAGCGGGTCGTCGAGATGGCCGGCCCGGTCGAGCCGGCCGCCGAGGTGCCGCCGGCCTTCGCCGAGGCCATGGACGACGACATGGGCGTCCCGCAGGCGCTGGCGATCGTCCACACCACCGTCCGGCAGGGCAACTCGGCGCTCACCGCGGACGACAAGGAGAGCGCCGTCGCCCGCCTCGCCGAGGTGCGCGCGATGCTCGGCGTCCTGGGCCTGGACCCGCTGGACCCGCACTGGTCGGGCGACGGGCGCGGCGAGGACCTGCACGGGGTCGTCGACTCCCTCGTCCGGCTGGTGCTGGAGCAGCGGGAGTCCGCCCGGGGCCGCAAGGACTACGCGACCGCCGACGCCATCCGCGACCGGCTCCAGCAATCCGGGCTGGAGATCGAGGACACCCCCTCCGGGCCGCGCTGGACGCTCGGCTCCCGGTAGCCGGGCGCTCGCGTCATCATTGACACACGTACGTACGTTCACGCAGTAGCAGCAACAGCAGCAGGAAACAGGTGACCCATGGCCGGCAACAGCCAGCGCAGGAACCGCCGCACGTCCAACAAGAAGGGCGCCACGGTCGGTAGCGGTGGGCAGCGGCGCAGGGGCCTGGAGGGCAAGGGCCCCACCCCGCCCGCGGAGGCACGCAAGGGGCACGCCAAGCAGCGCGCCGCCAACGCCAAGATGAAGCGCGCCGCGTCCGCGCAGTCCCGCCGCCCGTCCGGCCGGGGCGCCAAGTCGACGTCGGAGCTGGTGGCAGGGCGCAACCCGGTGGTGGAGGCGCTGCGCGCCGACATCCCGGCCTCGGCGGTCTACGTCCAGCAGTTCATCGACAACGACGAGCGCGTGCGCGAGGCGATCAAGCTCGCCACCGACCGGGGCATCCCGCTGATGGAGGCCCCGCGCCCTGAGCTGGACCGCATCACCAACGGGCTCAACCACCAGGGTCTGGTGCTGCAGATCCCGCCGTACGAGTACGCGCACCCCGACGACCTCGCCGCCGAGGCCTTCGACGCGGGCGAGGACCCGCTGATCGTCGCGCTGGACGGGGTCACCGACCCGCGCAACCTGGGCGCCGTCGTCCGTTCCGTCGCCGCCTTCGGCGGCCACGGGGTGGTCGTGCCCGAGCGCCGCGCGGCCGGGATGACCGCGGGTGCGTGGAAGACCTCGGCCGGCACGGCCGCGCGGGTCCAGGTCGCCCGGGCCACCAACCTCACGCGGACTCTGGAGGCCTACCAGAAGGCGGGCCTCACGGTCGTCGGCCTGGCCGCCGACGGCGAGGTCGAACTGCAGGACCTCGAGGCGCTGGCCGGACCGGTCGTCGTCGTCGCGGGCTCGGAGGGCAAGGGTCTGTCGCGGCTGGTCGGAGAGACCTGCGACCTGCGGGTGCGCATCCCGATGCCGGGCGGCGCGGAGTCGCTGAACGCCGGTGTCGCCGCGGGCATCGTGCTCTACGAGGCGGCGCGCCGCCGGGCCTGAACCCGCGCGCGCTCCCCTGCGTGCCCCGGCGACAACCCCCGATTGACGGGCCTCGGACACAACGGGGCCCGTCACACAGTGTCCTTATCGGGTGTCACTCGGTTAGATGAGTGTGGACACCAGAACACCCCGCACTCCTCCGGGGGGACGGTCGTCGGCGATCACCGACGAGCCTGTGCTCAACATGCTCAAGGTCTCCTCCGACCCGGCCCAGGTCATCGTCAATCACGCGAGCTTCCGCGTGCAGCTCGGCGCGACGTCGGGCCGTGCCCTGACGAGGACCCAGCGCGTCCCCGTCATCCCGACCTCCGTCCGCCCCTCCGCCGCCGCGCAGCGGCGCGGAGCGCCCCTGGTGTGGTCCGGGCGCAGCGAACCCGGCGACGCCGCCGCCACCCACCTGCTCGCCGCGGTGCGCCACGGTCAGGCGGACGGCCTCGACCTCGGCGCCGCGACGCAGGTGCTGCCGCGGATCGAGGAGCCGCCGCAGCCCGTCGTCGGCCCGCCGCGCCGGCCGCCGGCGCCCGGCGAGATGCTCGGCGGCATCCGCCCCGCGCGCGGTGCCTACGGCGGCTACGACCCCGAGGACACCAACGAGTTCGCGTACTCCGCGCCGCCCGCCGACCCCGTCGACGAGGGCCCCGACTTCGACCCGTACGAGGAGCCCGGCGAGGGGTACGGCCGCGCCCGCGACCGTGAACGCGCCGAGCCCATCCGGCACGCCTACTACCCCGGCCGCCGGATGAACCTCGGCATCGTTCTGCTGCCGCTGCGCATCTTCCTGGGCTTCATCTCCATCTACGCCGGCATGGGCAAGCTCTGCGACCCCGTCTACTTCGACGGCGGCAAGCGCGGCTCGATGGTGACCTGGCTCGCCTCGCTCCACCCCTCGGGGCTGGCCGAGCCGCTGCGCGACCTCGCCCTCGCACACCCCATCGGCGCCGGGCTCACGGTGGCCTTCCTGCAAGTGATCGCCGGTGTTCTCACGGTCTTCGGGCTCTGGCAGCGGCTGGCGGCGTCGATCGGCGTCATGCTGTCGGCGGCGCTGCTGGTGACGGTGAGCTGGCGGACCGTCCCGGCCTACGACACGCCCGACATCATCCTGCTCGCCGCGTGGAGCCCGCTGGTCATCGCGGGGGCTCCGGTCTACTCCGCCGACGGCCGCCTGGCCGGTGAGGCCTGGCGCAAGCTCGGCCCACGCGCCCCCCTGGGGGAGCTGCGGCGCCGGGTGCTGCGCCGCGGCGCGGTGCTGGCGACGGTGCTGACCGGGATCTCGCTCGTGGTCGGTGCCACGCTCGGCACCGCCGTACGGTCCACCAGCCCGCGGTCCGAGCTCCCCGCACCGACCGACCTGCCGACCAACGACCTCGAGGGCTCCCCGCTGCCCGAGGTGCCCGGGGAGAAGTCGTCCCGGCCCTCCAGGACCCCCTCGGCGGGCCGTTCCGGAGGTCCCTCGCCCTCCCCGTCCTCCGCGCCGTCGGCCCCGGGACCGGCGTCCTCGGCGCCGAACGCCCGGCAGTCGCGTCCCGGGGCGTCCTCGGGGAACACCGGCAACGGCGGCGGTACCGGTGGCGGGCCGACGCAGCCCGTGCCGTCCGTCCCGTCCCGCCCGACGGTGCCCAACAACCCGCCCACGCCGGGCGGCGGCAGTGGCGGTGGCGGCAGCGGCGGCGGTTCCTCCGACAGCGGAGGCGCGCTCGGCGGGCTGCTGGGCAGCGGTGAGACCTCCGGCTGGCTGCTGGGGGCCCCGGCACGGCACGGCTCGGGCAAGTTCGCGTAACACCCGTACGGCGCACACGCAGAGGCGGCCGGAGGTTCCTTCCTCCGGCCGCCTCTGCGTGGCCGTCGTGCCCTGTCGCGGCCCGTACGCTCAGCTCTGGGAGGCGAGTTCCTTCGCGGCCTCGGCGAGGTCCTTGGCGGTGTCGATGGCCCGCCAGTACGCGCCCTGGGGCAGTGGGAAGCCCGCGAGCCGCCGTTCCCGGGCGAGTTGGGGGAAGGTGGTGCGCTCGTGGTCACCGCGTTCCGGGAGCAACTCGGTGAACTCGGGGGAGAAGACGTAGACGCCCGCGTTGATGAGGAACGGCGACGGGGGCGACTCGATGAAGTCCACGACATGGCCGAACTCGTCGGTCTCCACGGCGCCCCACGGAATGCGCGGACGCGCCAGCGCCAGCGTGGCGACCGCCGCCCGCTCGATGTGGAAGGCCGCCATCTCCCGCAGCGAGAACCGCGTCCAGATGTCGCCGTTGGTGGCGTACCAGGGCTCCTGGGGCCGTGGCAGGGAGGCAGCGGCGTATCTCAGGCCGCCGCCACGGCCGAGCGGTTCGCGCTCGACGACCGTGGTCACCCGCAGCGGCAGGTCGGCCGCCGGGCCGGCGAGCCACTCCTGGAGGACCTCAGCGAGAGGGCCGCACGAGATCACGGCGTCGGTGACGCCCTCGGCGGCCAGCCAGGCGAGTTGGTGGCCGATGATCGGGATCCCGGTGCCGGGGATCTCGATCATCGGCTTGGGGCGGGTGTCGGTATAGGGCCTCAGGCGGGAGCCCTGTCCTCCGGCGAGGAGGACGGCCTGGGTCACCGCCGGGGAGGTCGCGGGCGTGCCGGTCATGGGCGCACCCTACGCGACCCGCGCGACGGGTCATCCGACCGAGGCCACGCCCGTCGCGAAGGCGGTGTCGCAGACCGGCCGCGACCAGGCCTGGGCACGCTGCACCGAGCCGTACTTGGCGACCGCGGCGCGGCCCAGGGACCGGGCGATCGAGCCGCAGTACCGCGCCAGCGACGGCCGCTCGGCCATCTCGCGCTGCAGGTGCGTCAGGGCGACGCCGGGGTTCTTCTGCTGCACCTCGCCCAGCAGCTTGCGGCGGAGCACCTCCTGTGGGGCCGACCTCTCGGACGCCGCCTTCTTCTGGTGCGAGGCGGTGAGGACTTGGGCGTCGGACGCCGAGGTCGCCCACGGCACGCGGGTGACGGCGAGGGTGCCGGAGAGCACGAGGACGACCGGGAGGACGAGGGCGAGTGACTTGCCGATGCGGCGGGCTACCTGGTTCACGGCAGTGATGGTAGCGAGGAGTGATGATTTGGCGACATTTAGCCACTCTGATGAGTGATGAATGCCCCTTGATCAACTATGGGCGCATTGACGAACATGGTCGAAATGCCGTTGTATGACCGGAAATGTCAGGTGTTTCGGCCCCGGAACGGCCGTGGCCCGGCCCCCTTGCGCGGGGGCCGGGCCACGTGGGTCCGCAGGCGGTCCTGCGACCGGGCGCTCGTGCGCTCAGTCGGTCAGACGCTCGCCGGTGGAGGTGGAGAAGACGTGGGTCTCGCCGGCGCGCGGCACGACGTGCAGCACGGAGCCCTTCTCCGGCACCTGGCGGCCGCCGACGCGGATGACCAGGTCCTTGTGCTCGCCGTCGACCTGGGCCGAGCCGTAGACGAAACCGTCCGCGCCCAGCTCCTCGACGACGTTCACCGTCACGGCCAGACCCGCCGGCTCGTCCTTCGACAGGCCGGAGCCGTCGCCGTTGACGATGTCGAAGTGCTCCGGGCGGACGCCGACGGTGACCGTGCGGTCGCCCTTGTCGGCCGCGGCCTGCACCGCTTCGCGCTCGACCGGCACCACGGAGTTGCCGAACTTCACGCCACCGTCGTGGATCGGCACCTCGACCAGGTTCATGGCCGGGGAGCCGATGAAGCCCGCGACGAAGAGGTTGGCCGGCTTGTCGTACATGTGGCGCGGGGTGTCGACCTGCTGCAGCAGACCGTCCTTGAGGACCGCGACGCGGTCACCCATGGTCATGGCCTCGGTCTGGTCGTGAGTGACGTAGACCGTGGTGACGCCGAGGCGGCGCTGCAGCGAGGCGATCTGCGTACGGGTCTGGACACGGAGCTTGGCGTCCAGGTTGGACAGCGGCTCGTCCATGAGGAAGACCTGCGGCTCACGGACGATCGCGCGGCCCATCGCCACGCGCTGGCGCTGACCACCGGAGAGCGCCTTGGGCTTGCGGCCCAGGTACTCGGTGAGGTCCAGGATCTTGGCGGCTTCCTCGACCCGCTTGCGGATCTCGGCCTTGTTGACGCCCGCGATCTTCAGGGCGAAGCCCATGTTGTCCGCGACGGTCATGTGCGGGTAGAGCGCGTAGTTCTGGAACACCATGGCGATGTCCCGGTCCTTGGGCGGAAGGTGGGTGACGTCCCGGTCACCGATCCGGATGGCGCCGGCGTTGACGTCCTCCAGGCCGGCCAGCATGCGGAGCGAGGTCGACTTGCCGCAGCCCGAGGGGCCGACGAGGACGAGGAACTCGCCGTCCTCGATGTCGATCTGGAGCGCGTCGACGGCGGGGCGCTCGGACCCGGGGTAGATCCGGGTCGCCTTGTCGAAAGTGACAGTGGCCATGGTGCAGTGGTCCCTTCACCGGCAGGAACGTGCCGGACGATCCGAGTAAAGGAAAGAGGTCTAGTCCACAGGATGTGGACCTTCCGTGACGCTACCTGCCCCGCCCCGCTTTGTCAGCACCCTCCCGGCCCCCAATTCCCGGACCTCCCCCCTCCCCGCCTGGGTACACTTCTCATGGCCCCACCCGTCGCCCGGCCACCCCGGAGCGGGGGACGGCGCCGTGCCGCCTTAGCTCAGCTGGTAGAGCACCGCTCTTGTAAAGCGAAGGTCGTCGGTTCGAACCCGACAGGCGGCTCCAGTTGGGAGCAGTGACAACGCCCCGGACCATGATCGGTCCGGGGCGTTCGGTGTCTGCCGGGTGCGTCGGCCGCGGTGCTCACGTGTGGCCTGAGCGGGAGGGTTTCGGGGCCGATGGCCTCACGCTGTGTGTCCGATGTCACGTCCGACCGGCCGAGCCACGGCGACCGCCAGGGCGAAGGCGGCGTGGAGCGGAACGCCGGCGTCTCGTCCAACGTCCAGGGAGTGGCCTCGCGGCCGAGGCCCTTGGGCGGCTCCACGAGCGAGGCGACGTTCTGGGTGGCCGGATCCTCCGGCGGGCCGCCGTGAGGGCCGTGCAGAGGACGCGGTGAGCCTCCTGGGCCGTGGCGGGCCCGTACGGCGGGACACCTCGGCGACGAAGGTCCGCACGTCACGCGTCCCCAGGGTGTGTGCGGCATGCCGCCTGGTGACGATCGGGTAGAACAGCGCCACGCGGTACGGGTGACGCGATGCGGGGAGTTCCCGCCATCGCGCGGCGAGGCGGCGGAAGCGTGTCGCCACGGTGCACCTCAAGCCGGCTCAGGGGCCGGGCGGTCGTACCCCGGCTAACCCCGGCGCTTGTGTACCTGCCACCAGATGATCAGGGCCGCGGCGATCACCAGCAGCATGACCACGCCCCAGAACGTGATCTGGCCGCCCCAGTAGTGGAAGGAGAAGCCGCTTCTGCCGCGGTACCGGCTGCGAGCGAGCAGTGCGCCGGTGGTGAGTGTCGTGTGCACGGCTCAACATGTTCATCGCGCGGAGTCCCGCGCAAGGGTCCGGGGGGTTAGTGACGGAACCGTAACAGCGCAGGTGGGGCCCAGGAGTGGCGTCGGCGGGACGGGGTGGCCGTCACGCGCCCTGGAGTGAGTTCGGGAACGTGACGGCCGTCCGGTTCACCAGGGCGCCGGGCCCGGGGGTGCGACGACCGGGGGACGGTCGTCGCAGGTGATGGTGTTGGGCAGCTCCCACGCCGCCAGCCAGGGGCCCGTGGCGCCGCCGCCGTCGTTGCCGCCGAGGTCGGTCAGGGAGAACTCGGAGCCGGTGGCGGGGAAGTTGAAGGAGCCGCAGTTGTTGACGCCCACCGCGCCGACGTTGCGGGCGTCGACGTTCTCGAAGGACGCGGAACCCGCGGCCCGGGCGCTCACGACCGAAGTGCCGGTGCCGTCCACCCGGATGTCCTTGAAGTGCACGTTCGTGATCGAGTAGGTGTCCTTCACCGGCCAGTCGGCGACCAGCATGATGGCGTTGTAGGTGCTGTCGAGGAAGTGGTCGCCGGTCACGCGGATGTCGGCGTCGATGTTCCGCTCCAGGGCGTAGAACCAGATCGCGCCGAGGCCGATGTTCCAGTTCAGCTCGTACGTGCCGGACCGCACCGTGGTGTTGTCGGTGATCCACAGGTGCCCGGTGAACGGCTGGGCGCCGAAACGGGAGCCCACCTGGAGGGCACTGCCCTCACGGATGGGGTCGGCGATCAGGTTGCCCGAGACCGTGTTGTCGGTGCCGCCGTAGATCGCGATGCCGTTGGCGAGCACGGGCGTCTGCACGGTGTTGCGGTCGAAGGTGTTGCGGGCGTTGCCCGTCTTCTCCGACCACATCGCCAGCCCGTCGTCGCCGGAGTTGCGGACGAAGTTGTTGCGGACCACCGAATCGGTCACGCCGGTGTGGAAGTTGAGGCCGTCGGCGATCTGGTCGGTGATGACGTTGTCCGTGATCCGCAGGTTCGACATCGGGCCGTCGAACCACAGGCCCACCTTGGTGTGGTGGATGTACAGACCGTCGACGGTGGAGTCGCTCATCGCCCCACCGACGCCGTTCACCTGGTCGGTGTCGATGCGTTCGCGTACGTCGCCCTCGATCGCGAAGCCCGACAGGTGGACGTTGCGGCTGCCGCCCGCCGACGTGTCCTTGCCGTAGAAGCCGACGCCGGTGCGGAGGGAGTGGTCGGGCGCGGGGGAGTCGAGCGCGACCTCCTTGCCCTTGAAGATCGTGTACCAGCTGCCGGCGCCCTCGATCGTCACGTCGTCCACGACGATGTGCCGGTTGACCTGGTACGTGCCCGGTGGGACGTAGACCTTCAGGTGCGCGCGGCGGGCGAAGGCGATCGCCTTGTCGAGGGCGCCCGCGGAGTCGCGGCGTCCGGTCGGGTCGGCGCCGAAGGCGAGGACGTTCGCGGCGACCAACGAGACGCGGGGCGGCGCGACGAGCTGCGAGTCGAGGAGGTCCACGGTCGTCGTCACGGCCCCGGCGCGCGCGGGGACGGTCAGCCGGACGCGGTCGCCCGCCTTGTACGTCCGTGTCAGCAGGAGCCGCTGCTCGTCGTAGAAGTGGCTGGGCCGGAAGGGCTTGGGGATGACCGGCGCCGGGGTGGTCGCGTTCGGCACGCAGCCGCACTCGGTGATCCACCAGTCGTCGTGCAGCAGTCCGGCCCGCGGATCGTTGGAGAACGGGTACTGGTTGTAGAGCCAGGCGTACTGCGAGGTCAGGGTCATCGTCGTGCGGGCGCGGCCGTTGACCGTCACGTCGAGCGGCGCGGTGATGCCGCCTCCGCCGGGCGCGTCCGGGATGCTGTACCGCACGGTGATCGCGTTGGCGGCGCTCGGCAGCGTGAACTCCAGGTACTGGCCGCGGCGCAGGGTCACCGCCTTGCGGCCCGACGCCTCCGCGGGGAGCGTGTAGGCGGTCCGGTCCGGGCCGATGACCTCCCCGTCCGTGGCGGCGTTCTCGGCCTCCTGCTCCACGAACCCGAGGTCCGCGCCGCGACCCTTGACCAGCGCCGGGTCCAGCGCCGCCCGCGTCACGACCGGCCCGGCCGCGCCCTTCGCCGAGGCGGCGCCGGCCTGGGCCGTCGCGCCGGCCGGGCCGATGCCGAGGCCGGCCGCCACGGCGACCACCGCGACGGCTCTTCGCCACGCACTCCTGCTGCTGCTCCCTGTCATCCCCAGCTCTTCTCTCGTAAGGCGCGACCGCCCGGGACGTTCGAGGCGGAGCGGACGTCGTGAGGTGAGGCGACCGTAAGGACCCGTCAGGCCGCTCCACAAGGCTCATGCCACAGGTTTTCGGCTGAATGATGGCTGACTGCGGATATCTGTTTGTTTCTTGCGTTGCTTGCGTTAGTCGTTGCGGATACGGACAGCATGGAGCACCCGGGCGCGGCCGGGTGCCCGGGACGGGGAGCAGCGGGGCTGGTGGAGGCGGCTCACCAACTCGGCCAGGGCTGGGGCAGGGGAGCCCAGTCCGGGCCGCGGTGGCGCAGCCACCATTCGCCGATGGTCCGGAACTTCTCCTCGAAGGCGGCGTCCTGGCTCATGAAGCCGGTGACGGGCGCACGCAGGCGGGTGACGCGGCCGCCCGCCTCGCAGATCACCACCCGCCGCACGCCCATGCTCGACTCGACCCAGATGCCCTGGACGTCCGCCCAGCGAATCGTCCTGCGCCGCAGGTTGTGCACCACCGCGGTCGATGGGGTGAGCGTGACCCCGGATCGTGCGGAGCTGAGCAGCCCCACCGGCAGCACGAGGAGCCACAGGCTCACCGGGAACGCGAAGCCGGGGCCGGGCGAGGTGGGGGAGAGCAGCGGTGCGGCGATTGCCAACACCGTGACGACGGCGGCGCCGGGCAGCAGCGGCATCACCCTCTGGTACCAGGTCAGCCGGAAACGGACGCGCTCCATCGAACTCCCCACCCCTCGTCGGCGCATGATCGCCGACGCAGTTTGGCCGACGCTGTTGCCGCCGTCCACCCGGTGGGAGGGTCAGTCGGCCTCGGCGGCCGCGGGCCGCGCTTCGGGCGCGTGACGCAGTCCGTAGGCGGTGAGGGGTTCGAGGGCGGCGAGGAGTTCGGTGCCGCGTGCGGAGGGGTGGTAGTGGATCTGCACGGGGGTGCTGGGGATGACCTCGCGGCTGACGAGGCCGAGGGTCTCCAGTTCCTTGAGGCGTTGCGAGAGCAGCCGGTCGGAGATGCCCGGCACCATGCGGCGGTAGTCGGTGAAGCGCCGGGCGCCGCGTGCGGCGGCCAGCAGGACGGCGCCGGTCCAGCGCCGGCCGACCTGCTCGAGGACGGCCTGGAAGGCGGTGCAGGCCTCGGCGTCGATGTCGGGTGCGGTGATGTCGCGAGAAGTCACTTATCGGAGATTAGTGGCTAACCCTCTTCTTTGTCGAAGGCCCCGGTCCCCCGACGCTGAAGCCATGGACACCACCGACCGTGCACAGCGGCTCCGCTTCGGACTGAGTCTCGACCCGGACGCCGGCCGCCTCCCGGAGACGCTGGAACTGGCCGCCGCCGCGGACGCCGCTGGGCTGGACCTGCTCGCCCTGCAGGATCACCCGTACCAGCCCGGGCACCTCGACGCGCTCACGCTGTCCGCCCTCGTCACCGCCCGCACCTCGCGCATCTCCGTCTTCACCGACGTCGCCGACCTCCGGCTGCGGCCCCCGGCCATGCTGGCCAAGACCGCCGCCAGCCTGGCCGCGGCCTCCGGCGGCCGCTTCCAGCTGGGCGTGGGCGGCGGCGGGATACCGGAGGCGATCGGCTCGATGGGGGCGCCGCCAATGCCGCCCCGCCAGGTGGTGACGTACACCGAGGAGTCGCTGCGGCTGCTGCGGACCGCCCTGGACGGCGGGCCCGTACGGCACCGCGGCGAGGTCCTCACGGTGCCGGGCTACCAGGCAGGCCCGGTGCCGCCGAGCCGGGTCGAGGTGTGGCTCGGCGGGCAGCGGCCGCGGATGCTGGCGGTCGCGGGCCGGGCCGCGGACGGCTGGATCTCGCCGCTGAACATCTACGTGCCGCCCCAGGAGGTGCCGGAGCGCCAGCGGATCGTCGACGAGGCGGCCCGCGCCGCCGGGCGGGATCCCGCGCGTGTCCGCCGCATCTACAACGTGATCGGCGTGATCGGCGGTTCCGGCGCCCCCGGCCTCAACGGGGACGCCGGCCGGTGGGCGGACACCCTCGCCGAGTGGGCGACCGTGCTGCGCTTCGACACCTTCGTCTTCTGGCCCGTCACGGCGCACCGGCAGCAACTGGAGGTCTTCGCCGGCGAGGTCGTGCCGGCCGTCCGCGAGCGGGTGGCCCGATGACGCCCGGCCACGGCGCCGCCCCGGCCGCCGCCTTCGTGGTGCCCGCCGCCCTGGCGGAGCGGACCGTGCTCCCCGGTGACCCCCGCTACCCGTTGCTGCGTTCCACCTACACCACCGTCGCCCACCCCGGCGCCGTGGTCCTCGTGCGCGGGCCCGGCGACATCGCTGACGCCCTCGCCGCGGCCCGGGCTCAGGGACTGCCCGTCGCTGTGCGCTCCGGCGGACATGGGCTGTCCGGCCGGTCGTCCAACGACGGCGGCGTCGTCATCGACCTGTCCGGGCTCGACGAGGTGCGCGTCCTGGACCGCGCGACCCGCCTGGTGCGGGTCGGGGCGGGCGCCCGCTGGGGCCGGGTGGCCGTCGCGCTGGCGGCCCAGGGGCTGGCCGTCAGCTCGGGCGACCACGGCAACGTGGCGGCGGGCGGCCTGGCCACCGCGGGCGGCATCGGATGGCTCGCCCGTACGTACGGGCTCACCGTCGACCGCGTCCGCGCCGTCGAGCTCGTCCTGGCCGACGGGACCGCCCTGCGCGCCGACGCCACGCACCACCCGGACCTGTTCTGGGCGGTGCGCGGGGCGGGTGCGGGCGTGGGGATCGTGACCGCCTTCGAGATCGAGGCGATGGAGCTGGGGGACATCGGTGTGGCCCAGCTGGTCTTCGAGGCCGACCCTGCGGGCGGGGCGCTCGCGCAGTGGGCGGCCGCGATGGCCGCGGCCCCCCGCACGCTCACCTCCGCCGCCCACATCCTGTCCAACGGGTCCGCCCTGGCGCTGTCCGTCACCGTCGCCACGGCCGACGACGACCCCGGCCGCGTTCGTGAAACCCTCGGCCCCCTGCTGGCCGGGCGGCACCGGCCGCTCCAGGCGACCGCGCAACTGGCCCCGTACACCGCGCTGGTCTCCACCGCCCACCAGCACGCGAACACCGGCCAGCAGCCCGTGGTGAGCACCAACTCGCTGCTGCCGGCCATGGACCGGGACGCGGCGCGCGCCGTCATGGCGACGGCCGGCGACCGGCGGCGGCCGGCCTTCGTCCAGCTGCGCTCGCTCGGGGGCGCGATCAACGACGTCCCGGCCGGCGCCACCGCCTACGCCCACCGCACCCAGCAGGTCCTGGCGCAGGGCAACCTCTTCCCGCCGCACGGGCCGGACGACCTGCACCGCCTGTGGGAGCCGGTGCGTGAGCTCGGAACCGGCAGTTACGTGAACTTCGAGAGCGGCACCGGCCCCGGCGTCTTCGGCCGCGCCTACCCGGGCGCCACCGGCGTGCGGGTGCGCGAGCTGTGGCGGCGCCACGACCCGGACGGCGTCCTGCGCCCGCTCACCCCCGGCTGACCGGGCCGGGGCCGGGCCGGCGGCGCTCCGCGAACGGCCCGCCGGGCCCGAAGGCCAGTGCCGCGAAGCGCCGGCCCATCCGTCGGTAGCCCGCGGCGTTGGGGTGCAGGTCGTCGGGCAGGTCGGCGACGTCGCCGGGCCCGAACAGCCGTCGGCCGTCCAGATAGTGCAGTCTCCGGTCGCCGGAGGCGGCCCGGGCGGCGACGATCCGGGCGAGCTCGGCACGGATGACGGTGAGCGTGAGCGCGCCGCCGGGGACGTCCGCGGGAGAGCCCATGGCCACCACTCGCGGGACGGGGGCCGACAGGTCGGGCGCGGTGGGGCCGGGGGTGGTCTCCACGATCGGGCAGCTGATGGGCGAGACGACCAGCAGCGGCGTGTCCGGGTGACCGTCGCGGACGGTGTCGAGGAAGCCGTGCACCGCCGGGCCGAAGGAGCGCAGCCGGAAGGCGTCCCGGTTCACGATGTTGATGCCCAGCTTGAGGCTGATCAGGTCGGCCGGCAGGTCCCGGATGGTCCGGGCGACGTACGGGTCGAGCATGGCGTTGCCGCCGAGCCCCAGGTTGAGCAGTTCGGCCCCGGCCAGGGCCGCGGCCAGCGCGGGCCAGGTGGCGGTCGGGGACTCCGCCGCCGCGCAGTGGCTGATGGAGCTGCCGTGGTGGATCCAGCGCCGCCGGCCGGTCGGGCGCGGCGGCAGCACGTCGGCGTCGGCCCACAGCCCGACCAGCTCGGTGCGGGTCTGCTGCGGCAGCCACAGCTCGACGTCCTTCTCGCCGCCGGGCAAGTCGCGGAACCGGACCCGCCCCGGCGCCCCCGGCTCGCGCCGGGAGGGCTCGGCGAAGAGGTCCGGCTTGTGGAGCACGTCCCCGGGCGGGGCGGGGGCGCTGCCGGCCCGCCTGCCGTCGACGACCAGGTCGACGACCCCGGCGGGCAGTGGTTCCGAGGTCCCCGCCAGCTGCCAGACCGAGGTCAGCAGCTCCAGCTCGACCACCCGGGCCGCGGTGCGGAACGCCAGCCGTACGCCGGAGGGCAGGGCGGTCATCTCGTCCATGAAGACGTCCGGGTACTGCGCGCGCGTCCAGGCCGGGAGACGGCGCGGCAGCAGTCCGGCGATCGTCCGCTCCAGGTCGAGCGCGCCGCGGATCTCCACCGGGCCCCCGGTCAGTGGGACCGGGCGCAGGGCGTGCGTCGCTGTTGTCACGTTTTCTCCCTGCCCGGGACGAGCCGTGGGCACACGGCCGCGCCATCGGATCCCACGCCCGGCGCCGCGCCCGCGCCGATGGGCATGGGCACCGGCAGGCCTTCACGGGACCAGGACGACCTTGCCCATCGTGCCCCGGCCCTCCAGGGCCGTGTGCGCGGCGGCGGCCTCGGCGAGCGGGAAGCGCTGCACGACGGGGGTCAGCCGCCCGGCCGTCCACGCGGCGAGGGCCTCCTCCTCCAGCGTCCGCAGGCCGATCCGCAGCATGGCCGGACCGAGGACGACCCCGGAGGTGATGCCGCGCGCGGTCAGTTCCGCGGGCGTGAATTCCAGTGGCCCGCCGGACGCCCAGCCGTAGACCACGTGCCGTCCGCCCGGGCCCAGCAGGTCCACCGCCCCACGGCCGAGGTCCCCGCCGACCGCGTCGAGGACGACGGTGCCCGGCCGCCCGCCCAGGGCCGCCCGGGCCGTGCCCGTCCAGCCCTCGGCGGAGTAGTCGACGGCGGCGTCCGCGCCCAGCTCCAGGACGCGCGCGGTCTTGGCCGGCCCGCCCGCGAGGCCGAGGACGGCGGCGCCCGCGTTGTGCGCCGCCTGTACCAGCAGACTGCCCAGCCCGCCCGCCGCCGCGGTGACCACGACCGTGTCGGCCGGGCCGAGCGGTGCCTGGCGCAGGATGCCCATGGCCGTGCGGCCGGTGCCGATCATGGCGACGGCCTCGGCGGCGTCCCGGCCGTCCGGCAGTACGTGGAGCTTCTCGACGGCGGTGACGGCGAGTTCGGCGTAGCCGCCCGGCACCATGCCCAGGTGGGCGACGACGCGCCGGCCGAGCCACTCGGGGCCGACGCCCTCCCCGGCGGCCTCCACGGTGCCGGCCACCTCGCGGCCCGGGACCGTGGGCAGTTCGGGCAGCGGGTAGGGGCCCTTGGGGTCGCCGGAGCGGATGGCGGTGTCGATCACGTGAACGCCGGCGGCGGCGACGGCGATGCGCACCTCGCCGGGCCCCGGCTCCGGGTCCGCGGTCCTCTCGTAGCTCAGGTTTTGGGCCGGGCCGAACGCGTGGAGACGGATGGCGTGCACGGTGCTTCCCCCTGGACACGGAACAGTGGGCGGTCGGATGATCCGCACCGCCCACTGTTCAACCTCAAGCGGGGTTGAGGTCAAGCAGTCGCGCTGGCCGCCCGGTCGCCCACGCCGAGCAGATCGGGCGGGTCAGGCGAGGAGCTTCGCCTTCGCCTTGGTGTACTCCTCCTCGGTGATGTGGCCCTGGCTCTTGAGCTCGGCGAGTCTGGAGAGCTGGTCGACGTTGCCGCCCGCCGCTCCGCCCTCGCCCTTGGCGGCCTCCCTCACGTACTGCTTGAAGGCCGCGTCCATTTCCTTCGCCTGCTTCTGGTCGCGTTCGGCCATGCCCTTGCCCCTGGCGATCACGTAGATCAGCACGCCGATGAAGGGCAGGAAGATCAGCACGATGATCCAGCCGGCCTTGGCCCAGCCGCCGACCGTGTGGTCCCGGAAGAGGTCCCCGATGATCCTGAAGAGCAGGAAGAACCACAGTACCCAGCAGAAGATCAGGAGCATCGTCCAGAAGAGGTTCAGCAGAGGGTAGTCGTCCATGCCCCAAGTGGACGGCGGCCGAACGGGTCCCGCACGCGGGCTTGCGCCGTTCGGGCTACAGCCGGGGGAAACGCGCGGCCAGGTCCCAGATCACGGGGTTGGCGTCCAGGCCTTCGTGCATGTCGGTCAGGTCGGCGATCAGGTCGTGCAGGAAGTCGCGGGCCTCGCGGCGCAGCTCGGCGTGGGCGAGCGAGAGCGGCCGCTCGTCCGGCGCCCAGTCGGCGCTGACGTCCACGAAGCCGAAGCGGCGCTGGAAGCGGATCCGGTCCGTGGACTCGGTGAAGTCCAGCTCGGCGTACTGGGGGCGGGCGGAGCGGCTGCCGAGCGGGTCGCGGTCCAGCTGTTCGACGATGTCGCACAGCGCCCACGCGAAGTCCAGGACCGGCACCCATCCCCAGGCTGTGGACAGTTCACGGTCGGCCGACACGTCCGCCAGGTAGACGTCCCCGCAGAACAGGTCGTGGCGCAGCGCCCGCACGCCGGCGGTGCGGTAGTCGGTCTGCGGGGGGTCGGGGAAGCGGCGGGAGAGCGAGTAGCCGAGGTCGATCACTCGCCGATGGTACGCGGCGGCGCCGACGGCAGGTCCTTGTGGAGGACGGAGCAGGGGCGGCCCATCTGCCGGTCCTCGCGATGATCGATCACGCGGTAGCCGAGCGTCCGCCAGAACGCCAGTGCTCCCGGGTTGGCGTCGAGCACCGCCAGGCGCACGCCGTCCCGTCCCTGCGCGCTCAGCCGCTCCTCGACCAGCCCGGCGAGTTGGCGTCCCAGGCCCGAGCGGTGCCGGCCGCCGTGCACCATCAGCAGGCCGATCCAGGGGTACGGGTCGAGGGGATCCGGGTGCTCGGCGAGCGTGACGGCGAGACCGGCCAGGCTCCCGTCGGCGTCGTCGCGGGCGAGCAGCACTTCCGCGGCCGGGTGGGTCAGTTCGGCGTTGACGCTGCTCGCGACCTGCTCCGCGGAGACGGCTTCGGGGTCGGGGAAGTCGCCGGTGGCGCGGTGGAAGCCGGGGTTCGAGGCGTACAGCTGCGTCAACCCGGCGAGGACGCCGGGCGGGAGGGAGCCGTCCACCGGGACGAGGGGTTCGAGCACCAGCATGCCCCGCACGCTAGTCGCTTGCGGGGCATGGGGCGCCTTATTGACTGGGGTTCGTCAGGCTCTCGGGGGCCCTCGGCGTCAGATCCCGACACCGAAGTCGGTGGCGATGCCGGCCAGGCCGGAGGCGTAGCCCTGACCGACCGCGCGGAACTTCCACTCGGCGCCGTTGCGGTAGAGCTCGCCGAAGACCATGGCGGTCTCGGTGGCGGCGTCCTCGCTCAGGTCGTAGCGGGCGATCTCGGCGCCGCCGGCCTGGTTGACGATGCGGATGTAGGCGTTGCGGACCTGGCCGAAGTTCTGGCTGCGGGTCTCGGCGTCGTAGATCGAGACGGGGAAGACGATGCGCTCGACGTCGGCGGGCAGTGCGGCCAGGTTGACGTTGATCGCCTCGTCGTCGCCCGCGCCCTCGCCGGTGCGGTTGTCGCCGGTGTGGACGATGCTCTGGTCCGGCGTCTGCTTGTTGTTGAAGAAGACGAAGTAGGCGTCCGCGTAGACCTTGCCGCTCGGGTTGAGCGCGATGGCGCTCGCGTCGAGGTCGAAGTCGGTGCCGGTGGTGGTGCGCACGTCCCAGCCCAGGCCCACCGTGATGGCCGCCAGGCCCGGTGCTTCCTTGGTGAGCGAGACGTTGCCGCCCTTCGACAGGCTTACAGCCATGGGAGTCCCCTCCGTGATGTCGGTCATTCGTGCCGACGACGACGCTACCTTCACAGGGGAGAACGTCGTGAGAGGGCGGCACGGTTCCTTTGCGGCGAAAACCGCCTCCAGTGCCATGTCCCGGAAAATCCTGTGACTCCGGCGGCCGTCGGCGGGATCATGGGAGGCATGTCCGGGCCGCCCCCTCTCGTCGTCCGCGGCTCGGTCTCCCTGCCGGAGGCCGAGCTGACGTGGCGTTTCTCCCGGTCGTCCGGACCGGGCGGCCAGCATGTGAACACCTCCGACAGCCAGGTCGAGCTGCGATTCGATCTCGCCAATTCCGAGTCGCTGCCCGCGGTGTGGAAGAAGCGCGCCCTGGAGCGGCTCGCCTCCCGCCTGGTGGGCGGCGTCCTGGTGGTACGGGCCTCCGAGCACCGCTCGCAGTGGCGCAACAGGGAGGCGGCGATGACGCGCCTGGCGGTGCTGCTCGCCGAGGCGACGGCGCCGCCGCCCAAGGCGCGCAGGCCCACGAAGATCCCGCGCGGGATCAACGAGCGGCGGCTGAAGGAGAAGAAGCGCCGCGGCGAGACCAAGCGCGGCCGCGACCCGCGGGGCTGGTCCTGAGCCCTGGCGGCGTCCCGCGCGGCCCGGCCGCGCGCCTCAGCCGAGGTGTCGGTAGCGGCCCCGGAAGTACAGCAGCGGCGCGCCGTCCGCACTGGGGGTGCGCGCGGTGAGCACGCGGGCGATCACCAGGGTGTGGTCACCGGCCGGGACGCGCTGCTCGGTCTCGCACTCGAGCACGGCCAGGCCGCCGCCGAGAATCGGCGCGCCCGAGACCTCACCGCGGTAGTAGGCGACGTCCTCGAAGAGCAGCCGGTCGCTGATGCGGCCGCGCAGGGCGAAGCGACCGGCGATGTGCCGCTGGCTCTCGCTCAGCACGGACACCGCCCAGCGGCGCCGACGCTCCAGCAACTCGTCCATGCGGGATCCCTCGCGCAGGCTCACCATCACCAGGGGCGGCTCCAGCGAGACCGAGACGAAGGCGGTCGCGGTCATGCCCACGTCCTCGCCCCGCGGGCCGTCCTCGGGGTCGTGGGCGGTCACCAGGACCACCCCCGCGGCGAGGCGGCTCATGGTGGCGCGGAAGGCATCGCTGTCCACGCCGGGGAGGGGTGGCTCGGAACCGTCGGGCACGGTCCCAGGATGCGGGATGCGGGGCGCGGAGGTGATTGACTGTGACACGCCCCGACGCTAGCCGGACTGCCGGAACATCCGCATCGGACTTCGGATCGAGCCAGGTCCTAGGACCTCCCGGCCATACCCGCTTCCGGTCGTGCAACCCCCGCTCACCTGCTCGATTGTGTTCAATGGGTGAAGGGAAAGTACCGGCCTGCTCTACGCTGCGTGATCGGAACACGACAATCAGATGTGACTTGAGTCACAAGGGGCATGAATTGTTGACCCTGTGTACCGGTCGAACTGCTCGCTGTGATTCAGTTGCGGTGGGAATTGGACCACAACGGACCACAAGCAGTCTCAGGAGTTGTCGTCGAGGGCCCGGGGAGAGCGCATGGACACCGAGTCGGAGCCGTATGTCCGCCTCGCGACCCTGCGCCAGGTGCACCAGGTCGTGGCGGACCTCAACTGCGCGCGCAGCCTCGCCGACACCCTGCAGGCCGTGGCCGACGGCGTCGTCAGGGGCCTCGGCTTCGAATTGGCCGTGGTCAACCTCGTCCGTCCGGACGGTGACCTGGTCGTCGCCGCCGTCGCCGGGAGCGCTGCAGCGGAGGCCCTGATGGCCGGCCGGGTCGGCTCGCGCGCCTCCTGGGAACGCCGGCTCACCATGGGGGAGCGCTGGGGCACCCTGCGCTTCATACCCCACCACGAGGGCTGGGTCCTGGACGGCGACGACGTTCCCAGCTGGCCCGGCGACGGCCCGCTGCCCCGCTTCCCCGACGAGTGGCATCCCGAGGACCGCCTCCTCGCCCCCATGCACGCCAATCCGGCCGGTGGCGGCGAACTGATCGGCGTCATCTCCGTCGACCGTCCCGTCGGCGGCCGCCGGCCCGGCCCGTGGGGCCGCGAGGCCCTGCAGATGTACGCCTTCCAGTCCGCCATCGCCATTAGCAACGCGCGTCTACGTGCAAATATGCAACGCGCCCTGGTGCGTCTGGAACGCGAGCAGCAGGCGCTGCGGGCCAGCGAGGAGAGCTTCCGGCAGGCCTTCGAGTACGCCCCCAGCGGCATGGCCATCGCCGAGATGGGCGGCGACCAGCACGGCAAGCTGGTCCGCACCAACGACGCGCTGTGCCGGCTGCTCGGCCGTCCGGCCGCGGTGCTGCGCCGCCACTCCTTCTCCGACCTCGTCCACCCCGAGGACGTCGGCGTCCTGCTGCGCACCAGCGCCGAGGGCGGCCGCGCCGAACTGCGGCTGCAGCGCCGCGACGGCAGTTACGTCTGGGTCAGCCTGCGCAACTCCGTGGTCGCCGACACCGCCGACGGGCCGCGTTTCCTGCTCACCCACGTCGAGGACATCGAGGAGCGCAAGGGCCGCGAACTCGCCCTCGCCCACCGCGCCAGCCACGACTCGCTCACCGGACTGCCCAACAGTGCCGAGCTGCGCGCCCGGCTGTCCGGAAAGATCTGCGCGCGTCCGCAGGCCCCGGACGCCGACGGCCACACCGCCGCCCACGCGGGCGCCGACGAGTTCGCCTACACCTACGACTACGACCCGGTCGAGAGCGCCGCCCGGCTGAGCGGCTTCGACCACCACACCCACACCGTCCCGCCGTCCGACGAGGCCGACGGCAAGGGCCTCGCCGTCCTCTTCTGCGACCTGGACGGGTTCAAGTCGATCAACGACCGCTTCGGCCACCACACGGGCGACGCCGTGCTCATCGAGGTCGCCCGCCGCCTCACCAGCGCGGTGCGCGACGGCGACACCGTGGCCCGGCTGGGCGGCGACGAGTTCGTCGTCCTCGCCGACGGCCTGGGCCGGGAGGACGCCGAGGACCTCGCCGTCCGCCTGCGCAACGCGATCATCCCGCCGATCCGCTTCGAGGGCCGAGCGGTCCGGGTCGGCGCCAGCTTCGGCATCGGATGGGCCGGCTGCGGCATGACCGCGGACGAGGTGCTGCAATCCGCGGACCAGCGCATGTACATCGAGAAGCGCTCCCGCAACGGCACCCGCAGCCACCGCCGCGCCGCGGGCTGACCGCGCGGCGGACGCACCCCGGGCGGCCCCGCGCCTCCTCCTCGACGGAGGGCTCGGGTCCACCTTGGGGAGTACCCCGGATCGCTCCTCCGGTTGACTCCCGCACGCATCCGGGATGCCTACGCTGGGTTACGTGCAGCGTCTCTACGATTTCCTCCGCAGGCACCCGACCTGGGTCGACACCTTCTGGGCCCTCGTCCTGCTCGGGTTGTCCTCGCTGTGGATCGCCGCCGACGCGAGGCACGCGCACACCCGGGTCGCCGCCCTGCCGCTGGCGCTCGCACTGTCCGCCGTGATCGCGCTGCGCCGCCGCATGCCGGAGAAGATGCTGCTGCTCGCCGTCCTCGTCGGCGCGCTCCAGCTGGTGCTGGACGTCCAGGTCAACCCGGGCGACTTCGCCATGCTGGTGATCATCTACACCGTCGCGGCCAACGGTGCCCGCTGGGCGTCCCGGCTCGCCCTCGTCGGCGGCCTGTGCGCCTCCACCATTTCCACGCTGCGCTGGCCCAACGAGAGCGAGGGCCACTGGGCCGACGCCGTCGCGACCGTCTTCCTCGCCGTCCCCTTCCTGCTGGCCTGGGTGATCGGCGACAGCCTGCGCACGCGTCGCGCCTACTACGCAGAACTGGAGGAGCGCGCCGCCCGCCTGCAGCGCGAACGCGAGGCCCAGTCCAAGGCCGCGGTCGCCGCCGAACGTGCCCGGATCGCCCGCGAACTGCACGACGTCGTCGCCCACAACGTCTCCGTCATGGTCGTCCAGGCCGACGGCGCCGCCTATGTGCTGGACGCCTCCCCCGAGCAGGCCAAGCAGGCCCTGGAGACCATCTCCACCACCGGCCGCCAGGCACTCACCGAGATGCGCCGCCTGCTCGGGGTGCTGCGGGCCGGCGACGACGGTGGCGGGGAGTACGTGCCGCAGCCGGGCGTCGACCAGCTGACCGACCTCATAGAGCAGGTCCGGGGCGCCGGCCTGCCGGTCGCCTTCGAGCTCGAGGGGGAGTCCCGGCCGCTCGCCAGCGGCGTCGAGCTCACCGCGTACCGCATCGTCCAGGAGGCGCTCACCAACACCCGCAAGCACGGCGGGCCCGAGGCGCGCGCCACGGTCCGCCTCACCTTCGGCGACAGCGACCTCAGCCTCCTCATCGAGGACGACGGGCGCGGCGCCCAGCAGGAGCTCTACGAAGGCGGCGGCGAGGACGGCCAGGGCCAGGGACTCATCGGTATGCGCGAACGCGTCGGCATGGTCAGCGGCACCCTGGACGCCGGGCCCCGCCCCGGCGGGGGCTTCCGCATCAACGCGGTGCTCCCGGTGAAGGCGTCCCGCTAGCGGGAACAACCGACCACAGGCAAAGGGAAAGAGGACCCGACCCATGGCGATCCGCGTGATGCTCGTCGACGACCAGGTGCTGCTGCGCACCGGCTTCCGCATGGTGCTGCAGGCCCAGCCCGACATGGAGGTCGTCGCCGAGGCCGGGGACGGCGCCCAGGCCGTGGAGACGCTGCGCACCACCCCGGTGGACGTGGTGCTCATGGACGTCCGCATGCCCCGCCTGGACGGCGTCGAGGCCACCCGCCAGATCTGCGGCGCCCCCGACCGCACCCCCGACGACGGCGGCCCGCGAGTGCTCATCCTGACCACCTTCGACCTCGACGAGTACGCCTTCTCCGCCCTGAAGGCCGGCGCGAGCGGCTTCATGCTCAAGGACGTCCCGCCGGACGAGCTGCTCACGGCGATCCGCGCGGTCCACAGCGGCGACGCGGTCGTCGCCCCCAGCACCACCCGGCGCCTGCTCGACCGCTTCACCCCGCTGCTGCCGAGCGCGAGCCAGCCGACGCACAAGGAGCTGGACCGGCTGACGGACCGCGAGCGCGAGGTGCTGATGCTGGTCGCCCAGGGGCTGTCGAACGGGGAGATCGCGGCGAAGCTGGTGCTCAGCGAGGCGACGGTGAAGACGCATGTCGGGCGTATCCTCACGAAGCTGGATCTGCGGGACCGGGTGCAGGCGGTCGTCCTCGCGTACGAAACGGGCCTGGTCCGCGCGGGCAGCGGCGGCGCCTGAGCGTGCCGCGTGTGCGGCGCGGTGGTGGTTGCGGTCCGGTTGCCGTGTGCGGGCCGTTCGCGCCTGCGGCGGGCACCCTCCCGCCCTCCCGCTCCCCCCTCGCGCACCCCCCGCGAGGCGGTCACCGGTCGGGGCGCCGCACGCAACGTCACGCGTCGGCGCGAACCCCCGCGAGGAAGCGCGCGAAGTCCGCCACCGCGTCGGCGACCGCCGCCGCGTCCCACTCCAGCGCCGACGCCCCCACCGTGACCTCCGTCATCGCGACTCCCGGCACGTCCGCCCCCGCCCAGCGCCCGAAGAGCGCCGTCTTGGTCTCCTCGGCCTGCCGCACCGCGGCCTCGTTGAGGACGTCCGGGGACTCCGCGAGCCACACCTGGAACTGGTGCGTGTGCGGCACCTCCGGGTGTACCCGGACCCACCCCGTCCCCGCGAGCGCGTCCCGCAGGGCCGCCGCGACGATCTTCGCGTGGGCCACGTACTCCGGCAGGCGCGGCAACTCGTGGTCGAGCCCGTCGAGCGCGGCCAGCACCGCGGGCCACTGCTGGAAGACGAGCCCGCCGTAGCGGTGCCGCCAGGTGCGGGCCTCGGCGGCGAGGTCGGCCGGGCCCGCCAGCGCGGCGCCGGAGACGCCGCCGAGGGACTTGTAGAAGGAGACGTACACGCTGTCGGCGAGCGCCGCGATCTCGTCCAGGGGGTGCCCGAAGTGCGGCGGGCACTCCCACAGGCGGGCGCCGTCGAAGTGGACGACGGCGTCGCGCTCCCGCGCCGCGGCCACGGTGGCGGTGAGCTCGTCCCAGGTGGGGAGGACGAATCCGGCGTCCCGGAGCGGCAGTTCCAGCATGAGCGTGCCGAAGGGCTCGTCCATGCCGCGCACTTCGTCCGCGTCCGGTATCCGGCGGGCCGTGGTGGGGTGGACGGTCCGCAGTCCGCTCAGCGCGGCCAGCGCGCCGCGCTCGTGCACCTCGGGGTGGGCCAGCGGGTGCAGCCCGACCACCGGGTTGCCCGTGCGGCCCGCCCAGCAGCGCAGGGCGACCTGCTGGGCCATCGTCCCGGTGGGGAACCAGACGGCCTCCTCCGTGCCGAGCAACCCGGCCACGCGCTGCTCCAGCTCGGCGACGATCCCGTCGCCGTACATGTCCAGGGGGCCGTCCAGACCCTCCCGTCCGGCCAGCCGCGCCAGCCGTTCCCGCATCGTGGCGGGTTTCCCGTGGGACAGCACCCGGTCGCAGGAGCGTACGGCGGCGATGCGCCGCGCCTTCTCGTCATCGGCAGAGGTCATGGACCGATCCTGCCGCCCCGGAGGGCGCCGCGAAACATTCGCGTAGCATTGACGAGAACGTCCGGTACCCCCGTGAGGACTGGAACGGAAGGCCAGCGCAGCGTGAACGCATCGCACAACCAGGGGCCCCTGCCCCCCGACGTGGAGGCCCGCCCCGCGCGGCTCACGGTCGGTGTCGTCGGCGCGGGCCGGGTCGGTCCCGCGCTCGCGGCCGCGCTGAGACTCGCCGGGCACCACCCGGTCGCTGCGTCGGGCGTGTCCGACGCCTCACGGCGCCGTGCGGCCGCCCTGCTGCCCGACGTGCCGCTCGTGGAGCCGGCCGAGGTGCTGGCCCGCTCCGAGCTCGTCCTGCTGACCGTGCCGGACGACGCGCTGCCCGGGCTGGTGGCCGGCCTCGCCGAGACCGGGGCCGTACGGCCGGGCCAGTTGCTGGTGCACACTTCGGGCCGGTACGGCGCCGGCGTGCTGGGGCCGGCGTTGCGCGCGGGCGCGCTGCCGCTGGCCCTGCACCCCGCGATGACCTTCACCGGCACCTCCGTCGACGTGCAGCGGCTGGCAGGCTGCTCCTTCGGTGTCACGGCCCCAGCGGAGCTGCGGATGGCGGCCGAGGCGCTGGTGATCGAGATGGGCGGCGAGCCCGAGTGGATCGAGGAGTCGGCGCGTCCGCTCTACCACGCGGGCCTGGCGATCGGCGCGAACCACCTGGTCACCCTGGTCGCCCAGGCCATGGAGCTGCTGCGCGCCTCCGGTGTCACCGAGCCCGGCCGGATGCTGGGCCCGCTGCTCGGCGCCGCCCTGGACAACGCCCTGCGCTCCGGTGACGCCGCGCTCACCGGGCCGGTGGCCCGCGGTGACGCGGGCACGGTCGCCGCGCACCTGGCGGAGCTGCGCCTGCACGCCCCGGAGATGGTGGCCCCGTACGTCGCGATGGCCCGCGCCACGGCGGACCGCGCGCTGGCCGGCGGAATGCTGAAGGCGGAGTTCGCGGAGGCACTGCTGGGCGTCCTGGCGGACGGCGCCGAGGGGGAAAAGCGATGACCAGGCTGGTGCACACCGCGAGCGAGTTGCGGGAGGCGGTCGAGGGCCGGCCCGGCGAGGTCGGGGTCGTCATGACCATGGGCGCACTGCACGAGGGGCACGCCACGCTCGTGCGGACCGCCCGCGAGCGGGTGGGGGACGGCACGGTCGTCGTCACCGTCTTCGTCAACCCGCTGCAGTTCGGGCCGAACGAGGACTTCGACCGCTACCCGCGCACCCTCGACGCGGACGTCGAGATCGCCGGGCGGGCCGGCGCGGACGTCGTCTTCGCGCCCGCCGTCGACGAGGTCTACCCCGGCGGGCAGCCGCAGGTACGGATCAGCGCCGGGCCGATGGGCGAGGGCTACGAGGGCGCCTCGCGCCCCGGGCACTTCGACGGCATGCTGACCGTCGTCGCCAAGCTGCTCCACCTGACCCGGCCGGACGTCGCCTTCTACGGGCAGAAGGACGCCCAGCAACTGGCCCTCATCCGCCGCATGGTGACGGACCTGAACTTCCCGGCCGAGATCGTCGGCGTGCCCACGGTCCGCGAGCCGGACGGCCTGGCCCTGTCCAGCCGCAACCGTTACCTCTCCGACGGCGATCGCGTGATCGCCCTCACCCTCTCCCGCGCCCTGTTCGCGGGCCGCGACGCGCTGGACGACGGGCCGGACGCCGTACGGGACGCGGCGCGGACGGTGCTGGAGAAGGGCGAAGGCCTCGCGGTGGACTACCTCGCCCTGATCGACCCGCGCGACTTCACCGAGGCCGCCCCCGGCCACACCGGGCCGGCGGTGCTCGCCGTCGCCGCCAAGGTCGGCACGACCCGGCTGATCGACAACATTCCCCTGGAGTTCGGAGCCCGCCGATGAGCGGCACAGGTACAGGCATACGGCTGCACGCCCCCGCACCCGGCTGGGCGCACGAGGCGGACGTGGTGGTGGTCGGGTCCGGGGTCGCCGGGCTGACGGTCGCGCTGCGCTGTGCCGCGCAGGGCGCCAAGGTCACGGTCGTCACCAAGGCCCGGCTCGACGACGGTTCCACGCGCTGGGCGCAGGGCGGCATCGCCGCCGCCCTCGGCGAGGGCGACACCCCGGAGCAGCACCTGGACGACACCCTCGTGGCGGGCGCGGGACTCTGCGACGAGGAGGCCGTGCGCACCCTGGTCACCGAGGGCCCCGACGCCGTCCGCCGGCTGATCGCGACCGGCGCGCACTTCGACACCAGCGAGGCGACCGGCGAGATCATGCTGACCCGGGAGGGCGGCCACCACCGCCGCCGGATCGCCCACGCCGGCGGCGACGCTACGGGTGCGGAGATCTCCCGGGCGCTGATCGAGGCGGTGCGTGAAGCCAGGATCGAGTTCATCGAGAACGCGCTCGTGCTGGACCTGCTGACCGACGCCGAGGGCCGGGCGGCGGGCGTCACCCTGCACGTCATGGGCGAGGGGCAGCGCGACGGCGTCGGCGCCGTCCGGGCCCGCGCCGTGGTGCTGGCCACCGGGGGCATGGGGCAGGTCTTCTCGGCCACGACCAACCCGGCGGTGTCCACGGGCGACGGAGTGGCGCTGGCGCTGCGCGCCGGGGCGGAGGTCTCGGACCTGGAGTTCGTGCAGTTCCACCCGACGGTGCTCTTCCTCGGCCCGGACGCGGAGGGCCAGCAGCCGCTGGTCTCCGAGGCGGTGCGCGGGGAGGGCGCGTTCCTGGTGGACGCCGACGGGGTGCGCTTCATGCAGGGGCAGCACGAACTGGCCGAGCTGGCGCCGCGCGACATCGTCGCCAAGGGCATCACGCGCCGCATGCAGGAGACCGGCGCCGAGCACATGTACCTCGACGGCCGGCACTTCGGTGCCCGGATGTGGGAGCGGCGCTTCCCGACGATCCTCGCCGCCTGCCGCGCCAACGGCATCGACCCGGTGACGCAGCCGATCCCGGTGGCCCCCGCCGCGCACTACGCCTCCGGCGGCGTCCGCACCGACCTGCACGGCCGCACCACGGTGCCCGGCCTGTACGCGTGCGGCGAGGTCGCCTGCACGGGCGTGCACGGCGCCAACCGGCTGGCGTCCAACTCCCTCCTGGAGGGGCTGGTCTTCGCCGAGCGCATCGCCGCCGACATCGCGGAGCACCCTGCGGCCCCCGGCCCCCCGGTGGTCCCGGACCCGGCCCGCTTCCCGCTGCTGCCCTCCGAGGCCCGCTTCGATATCCAGCGGATCATGACCCGCGGCGCGGGCGTGCTGCGCAGCGCGGACAGTCTGGACGGTGCGGCGGCCGCCCTGAGCCGGATGTACGCCGACGCCGAGGAGCTGCTGGAACGCGACGGCAAGACGGCCGAGCCCTGCGTGGAGAGCTGGGAGGCGACCAACCTCTGCCTGGTCGCCCGGGTCCTGGTCGAGGCGGCCCGCCGCCGTGAGGAGACCCGCGGCTGCCACTGGCGCGAGGACCGGCCCGGGCGCGACGACGCGCACTGGCGCCGGCACATCGTCGTCCGGCTCCCCTCCGGTGGTGCGGGGCTGCCCGCCGCACCCACTAGTCTCACCATCCGCACCACCCCCACAGCGGACCTCCCACCGACCCGTCCTGGAACGGAGCACCTGCGATGAGCACGCCCGACCTCCCCCTCCTGCAGATCG
This sequence comes from Actinacidiphila sp. bgisy160, assembly GCF_057707815.1. Taxonomy (NCBI): domain Bacteria; kingdom Bacillati; phylum Actinomycetota; class Actinomycetes; order Kitasatosporales; family Streptomycetaceae; genus Actinacidiphila; species Actinacidiphila sp. bgisy160. The sequence goes on along the minus strand of NZ_JBYIQW010000018.1, from coordinate 40,254 downwards.
GCGGTGCCGGCGGCGGTGGCTGCGGCGACGGCTGCGGCTGCGGTTCCGGCGGCGACTACGCGCACGACCCGAGCGAGTGCGGTCTCGACCCCGACCTGGCGCGGCTGCTCGTCGACGCAGGGCTGGACCCGGTGCTGGTCGAGGACGTCGCGCACCTGGCCATCGAGGAGGACCTGGACGGCGGGGTGGACGTCACCACCGTGGCCACCATTCCCGAGGACGCCCTGGCCACCGGTGACTTCACCGCGCGCGAGGCCGGCGTGGTCGCCGGGCTGCGGGTCGCCGAGGCGGTGCTGTCCATCGTGTGCACCGACGAGTTCGAGGTCGAGCGGCACGTCGAGGACGGCGACCGGGTCGAGGCGGGTCAAGTGCTGCTCTCGGTGCGCACCCGTACGAGGGACCTGCTGACCGCCGAGCGCAGCGCCCTCAACCTGATGTGCCGGCTGTCCGGGATCGCCACCACCACGCGCCGCTGGGCCGACGCGCTGGAGGGCACCAAGGCGAAGGTTCGCGACACCCGCAAGACGACCCCGGGCCTGCGCGCGCTGGAGAAGTACGCGGTCCGCTGCGGCGGCGGCGTGAACCACCGCATGTCGCTGTCGGACGCCGCCCTGGTCAAGGACAACCACGTGGTCGCCGCGGGCGGCGTGGCGGCCGCCTTCAAGGCCGTCCGCGACGAGTTCCCCGAGCTGGCGATCGAGGTCGAGGTCGACACCCTGCACCAGGTCCGCGAGGTCCTGGAGGCGGGCGCGGACCTGATCCTGCTGGACAACTTCACCCCCTCCGATACGGAGGAGGCGGTCGCCATCGTCGCGGGCCGCGCCCTGCTGGAGTCCTCCGGACGGCTCACCCTGGACAACGCCCACGCCTACGCCGCGACCGGCGTCGACTACCTGGCCGTGGGCGCCCTGACGCACTCCTCGCCGATCCTCGACATCGGACTGGACCTGCGGTCCGAGGGGTCGGAGCGGGACTGATGCTGCTCACCATCGACGTCGGCAACACCCACACCGTCCTGGGGCTGTTCGACGGGGACGAGATCGTCGAGCACTGGCGGGTCTCCACCGACCCGCGCCGCACGGCGGACGAGATGGCCGTCCTCATGCAGGGCCTGATGGGCATGCACCCGCTGCTCGGCGAGGAACTGGGTGACAACATCCACGGGATCGCCATCTGCTCCACGGTCCCCTCCGTGCTGCACGAGTTGCGCGAGGTGACGCGCCGTTACTACGGTGACGTGCCCGCGGTCCTGGTCGAACCGGGCGTCAAGACCGGCGTGCCGGTTCTCGCCGACAACCCGAAGGAAGTCGGCTCGGACCGGATCATCAACTCCCTGGCCGCCGTGCACCTCTACGGCGGGCCGTGCATCGTGGTGGACTTCGGCACGGCCACCACCTTCGACGCGGTCACGGCGCGCGGCGAGTACGCGGGCGGCGCCATCGCCCCCGGCATCGAGATCTCGGTGGACGCCCTGGGCGCCCGCGGCGCCCAGCTGCGCAAGGTGGAGCTGACCCGCCCGCGCAGCGTCATCGGCAAGAACACCATCGAGGCGATGCAGTCCGGCATCCTGTACGGCTTCGCCGGCCAGGTGGACGGCGTGGCCGAGCGGATGGCCCGGGAACTCGCCGACGACCCGGACGACGTGACGGTCATCGCCACCGGCGGCCTGGCGCCGCTGGTGCTGGGCGAGTCGGCGGTCATCGACGTCCACGAGCCCTGGCTGACCCTGATAGGCCTCCGGCTGGTCTACGAGCGGAACGTGTCGACGACCTGACGACAGACGACCTGACGGCCCGGCAGGTGTACGGGGGACGCTCGCGGCGCGCCCGGCCATATCTGGTTACGCGTATTTTGTCCGCTTAGTACGTAAAGTCAGACCATGCCCACGCCACACGGGTCCCGAGGCGGAATGGCGTTCAGCGCGGATGAACTGCGCGTGCTCCGGCGCGCCCTCTCAGCGGCCCTCCAGTCCAGCTCCATGATGCCCACTCCCGACGAGGTCAGGGACTATCTGCGCCTCGCCGAGGACGTCGACGAGGCGGCCCGCGAGGGCGGGCGGCTGCGGACCTTCCAGCTCGCGGAACTCGCCCGGTACCGGGCGGCGCTGCCGGGCAGCGCCGCCGGCTACCTCGAACGGCTGACGGGGGCGCTCGACACGGGCTACGTGCCCCTGCCGGACGACCTCGCCGCGCTGCGCCGACTGCACGACGCGCCGTGCACGGACGCCGAGGCGCACCGCAGGCGGGCCGTGCTGCGCCGCTGCGAGCACCTGGCGGAACTCGACGTGCGCGCCCGCCTGGAGGCTCGCATCCCCGCTCCCTCGCAGCCCTGCGGCACCCCCTCCACCGGCAGGGCCCGGCTGCGCGCGCTGCCCGGCGGACGGGCGGCCTCGGACGATCCCAAGCCGGGACCGAAGCCCGAGCCGAAGACGCCCCCCACCGAGCCGGCCGCGCCGGAACCCGGTGAGGAGAAGCGCAAGGTGCCCACACCGGCCGAGATCTTCCCGCCGCGCCGGCGCACCCCGCCGCCGCCCGAGGAGCGCGCCACGGGCTGACGCGAAGCCACCGCACAACCTGCGGAGACGTCACGGCTCCTTCCCGTGACGTCTCCCGTGCGTTCGGGGGCGCGCCACCCGACTGCCGACTTCCCTCAAGGGGGACCCGGCATGAGCCCCATGGCCCCGCTCGGCCTCGTCCGCAAGGCCCAGGCCCCGGCGGCGAAGGACGCGGGCGGGCCGGCGGCGGCCCGGTCGCTCGCCGCGCAGGAGGGCTGGGACGTCGACTGTGGTGGACCGGATGGGCCAGAAGAACGACGCGGGCGCCCTCGCGATCACGGCCGAGGCGCCGTCCGGTTCGGGGGGAAGCACCTTTGGCGGTTCCGGCGCGGGCCCCGTGCGGCCCCCTGGTGGCCGGCTCGGCGGCGTGCGCGGCCCTGGGGGGCTTCCTGATGGCGGCGGCCCGCCGCAGGGCGCGTACGGCGGCGTAGCCGCCGCGGGTGACGCGCTCGTGGCCGTCCGCACGGCGGCGGGCCGGGGCCACGGCGTGACCGGCCGGGCGGACTGCCCCGGTGGTGGTCCCCCGCGGGCCGCGCCAGGGGACGTGGCTACCCTGGTGCCATGGACTACGTCTCCGCGCTCGTGCCCCCCACCGTGATGGCCATCGCGTTCACCTTCCTCATCCGGACGCTGATCAGGAGCCAGGGCGGGGTCAACAAGGCCAAGGAGGACGCGGTGGTCGACGCCGCGCTGTCCGGGGCCCAGCCCCCGGCCCAGCGCTCGGGCGGCACCGCGAAGCGGGCATGACCTCAATATTTCCGGCATTCCGGGCATTGGGTCAGTCCGTAAGCAACTAGTATTCGGGTGTGCCCCGTCCATTGGGAGACCTCGAAGACGCCGTGATGACCCGGGTGTGGCGCTGGAACCGCCCGGTGACGGTGCGCGAGGTGCTGGAGGATCTCCGCCGGCAGCGTTCGATCGCGTACACGACGGTCATGACCGTAATGGACAACCTTCATCAGAAGGGCTGGCTCCGGCGGGAAGCCGAAGGGCGCGCCTATCGCTATGAGGCGGTTTCCACTCGGGCCGCTTACTCGGCGGCTCTCATGCACGAGGCGTGGGCCGCGAGCGACAACCCCGCGGCGGCCCTTGTCGCCTTCTTCGGCATGATGTCCGCGGAACAGCGAGAAGCGCTCCGTGACGCAATGCGTGTGGTGCAATCCGCTGATCCGGGTGACCCCGGGGACACGGACGGATCGGACGGGCGATAGCGTCCGCACATGCGCGCCGCATCAAATGACGTCACCATCCGCCGGGCCCGGACGGCCGACGTGCCGGCTGTCCGGCGACTGCTCGACGCCTATGTCCGCGACCGCATCCTGCTCGACAAGCCGACCGTGACGCTTTACGAGGACATCCAGGAGTTCTGGGTGGCCGAACACGACCAGGACGCCGAAGTGGTGGCCTGCGGCGCCTTGCACGTGATGTGGGAGGACCTCGCCGAGGTGCGTACCCTCGCGGTCGATCCGGCGCAGCACGGCAAGGGGGTCGGGCATCTGGTGCTGGAGAAGCTGCTGCAGACCGCGCGGTGGCTGGGAGTGCGGCGCATTTTCTGCCTCACCTTCGAAGTGGACTTCTTCGCCAAGCACGGCTTCGTGGAGATCGGTGAGACGCCGGTCGACGGTGACGTCTTCGGTGAGCTGCTGCGGTCAAAGGACGAGGGAGTGGCCGAGTTCCTCGACCTCGAACGAGTGAAACCCAACACCTTGGGCAACAGCCGGATGCTGTTGCATCTGTGAGGCTGCCCAGGGCGTCCGTCCGGCACAACAGTATGTCCGAATCGTTCCGCGGAAGACCGCGGGGATGCCTACCGGGCCGGGAGCAGTTCGGGCAAGGGGTTTGAGTTTTCCGGGAAAAGGCGGTTTGCTTTTACCGGTTATCCGTATTCGATGAAAGGGAAGCCGGTGGCACAGAAGGTTCAGGTCCTTCTTGTTGACGACCTCGACGGCGGCGAGGCGGATGAGACCGTGACGTTCGCACTCGACGGAGTGACGTACGAGATCGACCTCACCACCGACAACGCCGACAAGCTGCGTGGTCTCCTCGGTCCGTACGTGGACAAGGGCCGCCGCACCGGTGGCCGGGCCGGCCGTGGCCGCGCCGTGAAGGGCGCCGCCCGCGGCGGCGCCACGAGCCAGGACACCGCGAAGATCCGCGCGTGGGCCAAGGAAGAGGGTTACGAGGTCAACGACCGTGGCCGCGTGCCCGCGCAGATCCGCGAGGCGTACGAGAAGGCGCACGGCTGATCGGTCCGGGCGAGACGCAGCCGGACCCGGTGGCAGGCGGTCGCGAGCGCGGAGACCAGGGCCGCGAGGCCCACGGTCCCCCCGGAGCGTCCGTCCGCCGCGGGGGCGGGCTGCGTGCCGAACGCCATCCCGGGCAGGGAGAGCGGCGCGCCGGCGTGGCGCCCGCCGTCCGCAACGGGCGGCCGGAGCCAGGCGGGCGCGCCGTCGTCGTAGGCGGCCTCCCGCCCGCGCAGCGGGACGAGGTCGAGCGGGATGCCGCTCCACTCCAGCCAGTCCAGCAGGCCGGGCAGCTCCTCGGCGCTGCCCGGGGCGACGAAGAACCGCATCCGGTGCCCCGCCAGGGCGACCGGACCCGTTTGGGGTGCCGGGAAGCGGCCGAGCACCTCGTGCCCCGCCGCCGCCGGTACGTCGAGCGCGTCCGCGTGTTCCAGGGTCGCCGGGACCCGTGAGGCCTGCATGTCCTGCGCAACGTCCTCCGGGGGCCCCGGGTTACGAGCCGGGTCACCGGGAGTGTCCGGCGGGCCGGATTCGTCACCCTACGTGAATCCACGCGACGCAAGTCTGTTCGCCTATAGCAGACAGCGGGCGTGCTCCCGGCATGGACTGTCCGTGCGGGCGGGTAAGAAATACCTAGTGGGAACGGACGACGGCCATGTCGGACAGGCGGGGCGTTCGCCCTCGGCGTACTGGATAAAGGGCTATCCGCCTGGCCTGCGGGAACATCGTCTCGCACCATCGGGTTGTGGCTGTTGTCGACGGCGCGGGGGTTAACGACCTCGCAAGGTGTCGACGGTTGAAGTGAGCTGCCCCGCTGTGCGGGACTAGCATGCGGAAGGACAGGGAGGGGACACGCCCCTAACTGCCCGACCGCTCTGAGGAGCGATTAACGATGTTCGAGAGGTTCACCGACCGCGCGCGGCGGGTTGTCGTCCTGGCTCAGGAAGAAGCCCGGATGCTCAACCACAACTACATCGGCACCGAGCACATCCTCCTGGGCCTTATCCACGAGGGTGAGGGTGTCGCCGCTAAGGCCCTGGAGAGCCTCGGGATTTCGCTCGAGGCGGTCCGCCAGCAGGTCGAGGAGATCATCGGCCAGGGCCAGCAGGCCCCGTCCGGTCACATCCCCTTCACCCCCCGGGCCAAGAAGGTCCTGGAGCTGTCGCTCCGCGAGGCCCTCCAGCTCGGCCACAACTACATCGGCACCGAGCACATCCTGCTCGGCCTGATCCGCGAGGGCGAGGGCGTCGCCGCCCAGGTCCTCGTGAAGCTGGGCGCCGATCTCAACCGGGTGCGGCAGCAGGTCATCCAGCTGCTCTCCGGTTACCAGGGCAAGGAGGCCGCCACCGCCGGCGGCCCGGCCGAGGGCACCCCCTCGACCTCGCTCGTCCTGGACCAGTTCGGCCGCAACCTCACGCAGGCCGCTCGTGAGACCAAGCTCGACCCGGTGATCGGGCGCGAGAAGGAGATCGAGCGCGTGATGCAGGTGCTGTCGCGCCGCACCAAGAACAACCCCGTCCTCATCGGCGAGCCCGGCGTCGGCAAGACCGCCGTCGTCGAGGGTCTGGCCCAGGCCATCGTCAAGGGCGAGGTCCCGGAGACGCTGAAGGACAAGCAGCTCTACACCCTGGACCTCGGCGCCCTGGTGGCCGGCTCCCGCTACCGCGGTGACTTCGAGGAGCGCCTGAAGAAGGTGCTCAAGGAGATCCGCACCCGCGGCGACATCATCCTGTTCATCGACGAGCTCCACACCCTGGTGGGTGCGGGCGCCGCCGAGGGCGCGATCGACGCCGCCTCGATCCTCAAGCCGATGCTCGCCCGCGGTGAGCTGCAGACCATCGGCGCCACGACGCTCGACGAGTACCGCAAGCACCTGGAGAAGGACGCGGCCCTGGAGCGCCGCTTCCAGCCCATCCAGGTCGCGGAGCCGTCGCTGCCGCACACCATCGAGATCCTCAAGGGCCTGCGGGACCGCTACGAGGCCCACCACCGCGTGTCCATCACGGACGCCGCCCTGGTGGCCGCGGCGACCCTCGCCGACCGCTACATCTCGGACCGCTTCCTGCCGGACAAGGCGATCGACCTGATCGACGAGGCCGGTTCCCGGATGCGTATCCGCCGGATGACCGCTCCGCCGGACCTGCGCGAGTTCGACGAGAAGATCGCCGACGTGCGCCGGGAGAAGGAGTCCGCGATCGACTCGCAGGACTTCGAGAAGGCCGCTTCCCTCCGCGACAAGGAGAAGCAGCTGCTCTCCGCGAAGACCAAGCGGGAGAAGGAGTGGAAGGCCGGCGACATGGACGTCGTCGCCGAGGTCGACGAGGAGCTGATCGCCGAGGTCCTGGCCACGGCCACGGGCATCCCGGTCTTCAAGCTCACCGAGGAGGAGTCCTCGCGTCTGCTGCGCATGGAGGACGAGCTGCACAAGCGCGTCATCGGCCAGAAGGACGCGATCAAGGCCCTCTCGCAGGCCATCCGCCGCACGCGGGCCGGTCTGAAGGACCCCAAGCGCCCCGGTGGCTCGTTCATCTTCGCCGGCCCGTCCGGCGTCGGTAAGACCGAGCTCTCCAAGACGCTCGCCGAGTTCCTGTTCGGCGACGAGGACGCGCTGATCCAGCTCGACATGTCCGAGTTCAGCGAGAAGCACACCGTCTCGCGGCTGTTCGGCTCCCCGCCCGGATACGTCGGCTACGAGGAGGGCGGCCAGCTCACCGAGAAGGTGCGCCGCAAGCCGTTCTCGGTCGTCCTCTTCGACGAGGTCGAGAAGGCCCACCCGGACATCTTCAACAGCCTGCTGCAGATCCTGGAGGACGGTCGCCTGACCGACTCCCAGGGCCGGGTCGTGGACTTCAAGAACACGGTCATCATCATGACCACCAACCTCGGCACCCGGGACATCTCCAAGGGCTTCAACCTCGGCTTCGCGGCCGCGGGTGACGTCAAGACCGGGTACGAGCGGATGAAGGCCAAGGTCGGCGAGGAGCTCAAGCAGCACTTCCGCCCCGAGTTCCTGAACCGTGTGGACGACATCGTGGTCTTCCACCAGCTCAGCGAGGAAGACATCATCCAGATCGTCGACCTCATGATCGCCCGGGTGGACGAGCGCCTCAGGGACAAGGACATGGGCATCGAGCTCAGCCCCGAGGCCAAGAAGCTGCTCGCCAAGAAGGGCTACGACCCGGTGCTGGGCGCCCGGCCGCTGCGCCGGACGATCCAGCGCGAGATCGAGGACGTGCTCTCCGAGAAGATCCTCTTCGGCGAGCTGCGTACCGGTCACATCGTGGTCGTGGGCACCGAGGGCGAGGGCGAGGAAACCAAGTTCACCTTCCGGGGTGAGGAGAAGGTCGCCGTCGCCGACGCGCCTCCGGTCGAGGCGGCCGGCGGGCCGAACCTCAGCAAGGAAGCGTAACCGCAAGTAATCGCACGCGACCGACCCCGTCCGCACATTAGTGCGGCGGGGTCGGTCGCGTTTTGTGTTCCTGATGAACCCACCCTTGTTACGCCGGTTGCATTTGTGGAAAGGTGAGCGATGTTCAGCACGGACCCTTCCTTCTCCGTGCCCCGGCCGGTGTCGTGCCGTCATTCCGGCAGGCATTCGAAAAGATCAGCCGAGAGTGAGGAGAGGCCGCCTTGCCCCCTCACCGGCGCCCCGGCCTCACCTCCCCCCATGTAGGTGCTTCCCGCGCCGGCGCGTTGGTGCGTACTTTTTCCGGCGGGGCGAACGCGGAAGGAAACTCTCGTTGAAGGAATCCCCGCACCCGAATTCCGCGCACCCCGGCCGGTTGTTCCGCGTACCGGACGAGGCGCTGTCCGGAGAGATCGGAAAGTCCCTGGGAAAGGAAGGCGCGCACCAGCCGTTCGAGGAGTTGCTGGCCCGCCATTGGCGGCCGGTCTCCGAGTACGCGGAGTTGTGCACGGTCTCCGGGCACGCCGCCGGGATACTCGCGGCGGCCGCGTTCACCCGGGTCTTCGTCGACACCCTGCGACTGACCGGGCCCACGGCCGCCTGGCGCCCCGAACTGCTGATCACCGTCCACAAGATCGCCGAGGAGTGGGCCGTCGACCGCCGGCGCGCCTGGCTCCACCGGCGGCTGCGCCCCCGCCCCGACCAGAGCGACACCCGCCTGGCGGTACCGGAGAACCGCCGGCTGGCGAACCGGGCCTTCATGCGGCTTCCCGAGCCCGCGCGCTGCCTGCTCTGGCACGCCGAGGTGGACGCCGAGCCGCTGGACGTGCCGGCCGGGCTGCTGGGCATCGACCCGGGGCGGGCCGCGGCCCAGCTGGAGCTGGCTCGTACCCGCTTCCGCGAGGCCTGCGTCCAGGCGCACCGCGACCTCGCGCCGTACGAGGCCTGCCTGCCGTTCAGCCGGCTGCTGGACATCTCCATCCACCGCGGTGGCGCCGGGCTCGTACCCGACCTGCAGCGCCACATCGCGCGGTGCGACCACTGCCGGTACGCGGCCGAGCAGCTCGACCACTCCGGGGACCGGCTCGGCGTGCTGATCGCCGAGGCCGTGCTGGTCTGGGAGGCGCGGGGCTACTACGACTCCCGCCCCACCCGCCGGGCGGCGCGTGACAATGATGCCGGGAGCGGCTCCGGCGGTCCCCCCGGACGGCGCCGCGGCGGCCGCAGGCGCCGGGCCACGGCCGGCGGCCGCCGGCGGCTCGCCGCGACCTTGCTGGGCATCGGCGGCTGCGCCGTCGTGACCGCCCTGGCCATCGGTCTCACCGGCGGCGACGGCGGGACCGACGACCGTGCCTCCGGTACGGCGCCCACCACGGCCACGGCGTCCCCCACCGCCTCGGCCTCGGTCACCGCCTCGGACAGCGCGCCCGGCTCGGGCACGGTCACCGCCGAGCCCGTCCCCGGCGACGGACTCCGCGGCCGGCTCCGGAACAACGACAACGACCTGTGCATCGACCTGTCCGGCCGCCGGACCGTCCTCGGCACCGAGGCGGCCACCGCGCGCTGCGACTCCGGTGCCACGCAGTTCTGGTCGTACGAGCCGGACGGCCTCATGCGGAGCGTCGCCCAGCCCGCGTACTGCCTCAACTCCCACCACGGCCCCGCCCTGGAACTGGGTCTGTGCACGGCGTCCTTCGTCACCGGTGCGGAGGACGTGCGCTACGACCTCACCCTGACCGGGGACCTCATCCCCCGCTGGAACCAGCAGCTCGCGGTCGCCCCCGCGGGCCGCGGGCCGGGTGCGGAGGTCGTCCTCAGGCCCCGCGACGGCCGGCCCGTCCAGCGCTGGACCTTCGACACCTCCATCGCTCCGCCCCGCTTCCAGTCGGTGGCGTACACCACGGACGCGCAGCTGCTCGCCGGCTCGACCCGGGTGGCCGCGCTCCCCTCGGTGCCGCCGAGTCAGACGCCGTCGGCCGAGGTCTCGCCGACCTCCGGTGAGGACCCCTGCGACGGGTACTGCGGCGGTGGCGGCCGCGGCGGCTGGCGTCACGGCGGCTGGGACGGCTGGGGGGACCGGGACGGCGCGCGCCCCTGAGGCGGTCCCGGGACGGCCGGTGACGCCCCGACGCGGTGACGGGACGACGGTCACGCCCAGGGGGTCGCGACCCGCTCGCGCGGGCGGGCGAGCGGGTCGCGACCGCCATGCGCAGGACGTTCTCCCACCGGCCGTCGACGGCGAGCGCGGCGAGCCACCCGAAGTCGCCCTCCTCGGACAGCGGCACGGGTGCCCGGACAGTCCCTGGGAGACAGGGCCTGTCGCACCGGCTCGGCGGCCAGTGGCGCGCATGCGCACAGGCCGGTCCACGAGGCCCGCGCCGGGGCCCTCGGCCGCGAGGAGTCTCGTGACCAGAGGACCCGCGACGGGCGATGTCGGCCGTACGCCCACGGCCGGAGGATTTACCTCCCCGCCCCCTGCCATGCGGCTCGCGCTCTTTTCCTATTCGCGCGCCCCGCGTACTCCCGGATTTCCTGTTCCGTGTGACGCGGGCCACGGGACCTAGGTCCCGACGTGAAATTCCCTTTGGTCCCGGGGCCGGTGACGTGACCCACGTGACCTGCGCCACGTACGAATCGCCTTAGGAGAAAGAGGCCCTGCGGCAAATGCACGTCGAGGGGTGCGTGAGGTGCAATCCACGAAAGACGGTAGTAGACGGAGGGGTTTGTCGGGAGACGGAATGCCGGGTTACCAAGGGGTCGCGGCGAACACGTCGCAATGTTCTTGTCCGGCTATTTCCGCGAGGTAATTCCGTATGCGTATGCCCAAGATCTCGAACTCCGTCTTCCGTGGCCGTCGCACCGTCGTCACCGCCGGCGTGTGCGCCTCGCTGGCACTCGGTGCGGCAGGGACGGCCATGGCGGAGACGCGGGGCGAGAGTCTGCTGGGCCTCGGTGCGGCCGGGAAGCTGGCGGACGCCACCCGGGCGCAGGCCGACGTGCAGCAGCGCGCCGCCCAGGCCGTGAAGGCCGACCGTCAGGCGCGTGCCGAGCTGCACTGGAAGCACAAGAACCACCTGGCGCAGGCCGCGAAGAGCGCCCCGCAGCAGCAGAGCCGCAGCAACAGCGGCTGGTCGGTGCCGGTCGAGAAGTACGCGCTGTCCGCCGGCTACCTGCAGAGCGGCGCCCGCTGGGCCCACAAGCACTCCGGCCAGGACTTCGCCGTGCCGATCGGCGCCGGCGTCCGCGCCGTGAGCGCCGGCACCGTGGTCGAGGCGGGCTGGGGCGGCGCCTACGGCAACAACATCGTGATCCGCCACGCCAACGGCATGTACTCGCAGTACGGCCACCTGTCGAAGACGCAGGTGCGCGTCGGCCAGCACGTCGGCCAGGGCCAGCAGATCGCGCTGTCCGGCAACACCGGCAACAGCACCGGTCCCCACCTGCACTTCGAGATCCGCAAGACCCCGTACTACGGCTCCTCCGTGAACCCGCTGCCGTACCTGCGGGCTCACGGCGTCTCGGTCTGACCCCGGTAGGTCTGGGCGATCAGCTCCTGGGCGACCTCGAGGACGGCGGCCCGCTTGTCCTCGGGGTCGCCCTCGAGGTTCTGCATGGCGAACACCCCCGCGTGCATCGCGAAGACCGCGGTGATCGAGCGCACCTGGTCGGTCAGTGGCGCGTCCGGGTCCCTGAGCAGGGAGTGGACGGCGAGCAGCTTGGTCTTGAAGGTCTCGCCGATGCTGAGGTCACGGACGGTGGCCTGGTTCTCCTGGACGAAGCGGAAGAGCGGGCCGGCGCTCCACAGCGCGTCCGCGTAGCGGCGCAGCACCTCGCGCTTGGTCTCCAGGGTGCGCGGCTGCTCCGCGGCCCAGGAGATCAACTCGTCGACCGGTGAGGCCAGGTCCTCGACGATGCTGTTGAGGATGTCCTCCTTGGTCCTGAAGTGGTAGTACAACGCCGCTTTGGTCACGTCCAGGTGCTCGGCGATCTCGCGCAGGGACGTCTTCTCGTATCCCTGCTCGGCGAAGAGTTGCAGCGCGACGTCCTGGATGCGGCGTCGCGTATCACCTCTGCGTGCGTGGGGCGTTGCCATGGGCGAACTTTAACTTACTTGACGCCCGGCTAGTAAGCCGCATACTGTCAGGGTGCCCCAGGCAACTAGCCGGGCGGCAGGTAAGCAACCGAAGACAAGCATGAAACAAGTAGGGGAGCTTGTGATGGCGGAGACCGCCGAGACCCCACAGCGCAGCGTGCGCGTGGTGTTGTTCGGGCTCATGATCGCGATGCTGCTCGCGATGCTCGACAACATGATCATCGGCACCGCGATGCCCACCATCGTGGGCGAGCTGGGCGGCCTGGAGCACCTTTCCTGGGTGGTCACCTCGTACACGCTCGCCACCGCCGCGTCGACCCCGGTCTGGGGCAAGCTCGGCGACATGTACGGCCGCAAGGGCATCTTCATGTCGTCGATCGTGATCTTCCTGATCGGATCGGCGCTGTCCGGCATGGCGCAGGACATGGGCCAGCTGATCGCCTTCCGCGCCGTGCAGGGCCTGGGCGCCGGCGGTCTGATCGTCGGTGTGATGGCGATCATCGGTGACCTGATCCCGCCGCGGGAGCGCGGCAAGTACCAGGGCATGATGGCCGGCGTCATGGCGGTCGCCATGATCGGCGGTCCGCTCGTCGGCGGCAGCATCACCGACAACTGGGGCTGGCGGTGGAGCTTCTACATCAACCTGCCGCTCGGCGTGGTCGCCCTCTTCATGATCTCGGCGGTGCTGCACCTGCCGAAGAAGCACATCAAGACCAGCATCGACTACCTCGGCACGGTGCTGCTCACGGTCAGCATCACCTCGCTCGTCCTGCTCACCACCTGGGGCGGCAACCAGTACGCGTGGGGCTCGCCCCAGATCCTGGGCCTGCTGGTGCTCGGGCTGGCCGCGCTGGCCGCCTTCCTCTATGTGGAGACCCGCGTCGCGGAGCCGGTCATCCCGCTGCACATCTTCCACAGCCGCAACTTCTCGCTGATCTCGGTGATCGGCTTCCTGGTCGGCTTCGTGATGTTCGGTGCGATGACCTTCCTGCCGCTGTACCAGCAGACCGTCCAGGGCGCCTCCGCGACCAACTCCGGGCTGCTGCTGCTCCCGCTGCTGCTGGCGATGATGGTCGTCTCGCTGATCGCCGGCCGGATCACCACCCAGACCGGCAAGTACAAGATCTTCCCGATCGTCGGCGGCGGTCTGATGACCGTCGGCCTCTACCTGCTGTCGACCATGGACACCGGCACCACCCGCTTCGTCTCCGGTGTGTGGATGGCCGTGCTCGGCGCGGGCATGGGCTTCCTGATGCAGATCACGATGCTGATAGCGCAGAACAGCGTCGAGATGAAGGACATGGGCGTGGGCTCCTCGTCCTCCACCCTGTTCCGGACGATCGGCGGCTCCTTCGGTGTCGCCCTCTTCGGCGCGATCTTCACCCACCAGGTGCAGAACACCATGACCGACCGCCTGGGCGACGCCGCCTCGGGCGCGGCGTCAGGCTCCGCGCAGTTGGACCCGGCGGGCCTGGCCAAGCTGCCGCCGGCCGTCAAGGACGCCTACCTCCACGCCGTCGCGGGCGGCACGCACCACGTCTTCCTGTGGGGCGCCGCGGTCAGCGTCATCGGCTTCCTGCTCGCCTTCTTCGTCAAGGAGATCCCGCTGCGTTCGGCGCCCACCGCGCCCACCACCGAGGAGGCGGTCGCCGCCGTCGAGGTGGTCTGAGCCACCCGGCCCACCCCGCCACCCGCTGCCGATGCTCGCACGGGGGTCGTTGTCCGACCCGCGTGCGGGCATCGTCGTATGGGGGGAGAACCGGCGGCCGTCGAGGACGCGGCACAGGACTGCCCCTCCCGGCCAGGGCAATGTCAATCGCGGGGCAGCAGCAGCCGGGCGACCGCGCCGCCGCCCTCCTCCTGGGGCACGTTGCGGAAGGTGAGACGGGCGCCGAGGACACGGGTCTGGCCGGTGGCGATCGTCAGCCCCAGGCCGTGGCCGCTGCCGGCCCGGTCGCTGCTGCCCGTGCGGAAGCGGCTCGGGCCGTCGCGGAGCAGGTCGCCGGGGAAGCCCGGGCCGTGGTCACGGACCTCCACGTACGGGCCGTCGACGGTGACCTCGACGGGCGGCCGGCCGTGCCGCGCGGCGTTCGCCAGCAGGTTGCCCAGGACGCGCTCCAGCCGGCGCGGGTCGGTGCGGACGACGGCGTCTCCGCGGACGGTCACGGTCGCCTCGGGGGCCGCGGCCGCGACACGGCGCCGTACGAAGTCGCCGAGCGCCACGCCCTGGAGGTCGGCCTGCTCGGCGGCGCCGTCCAGCCGGGCCACCTCCAGGACGTCCTCGACCAGGGTGCGCAGCGCCTGCGACCGGTCCCTGACCAGCTCGGCGGGGCGTCCAGGCGGCAGCAGTTCGGCCGCGGTGACCAGCCCCGTCACCGGTGTGCGCAGCTCATGGGCGATGTCCGCGGTGACCCGGCGTTCCGCCTCCAACCGGCCGGCCAGCGCGTCCGCCATGGCGTCCACGGCGCGCGCCAGTTCGTCCGTCTCGTCCCGGACCCGGCCGCCGATCGCGTCGCGCACCCGTACGTCGGTCTCCCCGTCGGCCACCCGGCCCGCCGCCTCGGCCGCCTTGCGCAGCCGCCGGGACAGCTGCCCGCCGATGAGCACGCCCAGCGCCGTGCCGCCCACGACGACCGCCGAGGAGCCGATGACCAGCGCCTGGTCCAGGTCCTCCAGGACCGAGAAGCGGTCGGTGAAGGCCGTCCTCAGCGACAGGATCTTGCCGTCCGCCAGCGGGGTCTCCGCCCACACCACGGGAGCGCCGCCGGTGCCGGAGACATACGTGGCCCGCTTGCCCTCCCGGGCCAGCCGCTTCAGCGGCGCGGGCAGGTCCGGGTCGTCCAGCCGGGCGTCGATGGTGAGCCGGCCGGTGGACTCGTAGATCCGCTGGGCGAACTGCACCCGCTCGTTCTGCACGTCACGAGAGTTGTCGATCATGCTGGCCCGGGCGGCGTTGTGCACGACCAGACTCAGCACCAGCGCGACCAGCGCGGAGACCACGGCGATCGCTACGCAGACCTTCCAACGCAGCCCGATCTTCGCCAGCGGACGCCCCCTTCTCGTCGCCGGCCCCCCTGGACGCGCGGTCACCGCGTCAGCCCCTGAGCTTGTAGCCGAAGCCGCGCACCGTCTCGATGCGCTCCTGCCCGACCTTCGTCCGCAGCCGCTGCACATGGACGTCCACCACCCGGGTGTCACCGCCCCAGTCGTAGTCCCAGACCCGCTCCAGCAGCCGGTCCCGGGACAGCACCGTCCCCGGTGCCGCCGAGAACTCCAGCAGCAGCCGCATCTCCGTCGGCGTCAGCGCGATCCGCTCACCGGCGCGCCGCACCTCCATCCCCTCCGGGTCCACCTCCAGGTCCCCGAAGGTCAGCACCCCGGTCCCGGCCGGGGGCTCGTCCGCCGCGGCCACCCGGAAGCGCCGCAGCACCGCCCGCATGCGGGCGGTCAGCACGGCCCCGTCGAAGGGCTTGGTGACGTAGTCGTCGGCGCCCGCCTCCAGGCCCAGGACGACGTCGATCGCGTCGGCCCGCGCCGAGAGCATGATCACCGGAACCGTCGACTCGTCCCGGATACGCCGGCACAGGCTCACCCCGTCCAGGCCCGGCACCATCACGTCCAGCAGCGCCAGGTCCGGCTGCCGCGCCCGGAACGCCGCCAGCCCGGCCAGGCCGTCCGACACGGCCGTCACCACGAATCCGTCGCGCTCCAGCGCCAGGGTCGTCGCCTCGCGGATGACGTCGTCGTCCTCGACGAACAGGACGTGGGTGTCAGTCATGCGGACCGCTCCCCGTCTCGTCGTCCGCCGTGTAGTCGCGGTGGGAGAACGCGACCTCCTCGAACCGGGAGCCGTTCCACTGGTAGGTGGTGACGTCCTCGCCCGAGGGGTTGGAGACCGCGTCCTGCGGCTCGTACACCTGGTGGGTCACCTTCAGGGTGCCGTCGCCGATCTCGGCGAAGACGGGGGGCTGCTCGTCGGCGAAGACGTTGACGTACGCGCCGCCCACCCGGCGGTAGACATAGCTGCCGATGCCCACGTTGTCCGCGCAGGTCGAGACGTTGACCACCAGGTCCGTGCCGTCATCGCCGGTCAGCCGCCCGGAGCGGCGGTCCACCGGGTACGTCTCCTGTGCGGCTTTCGGGCGGTCTCCGGTGGCCGCGGACGGCGCGGCGCAGGCCACCAGGCTGTCCCGGATGTCCTGGGCCACCTTGGGGTCGTGCTTCACCAGGCGCATCACGTCGCCGGCGCCCATGGTGTCCTTCGCCCGCGGGCCCGCGGACCGCCCGGAGTCCAGGGTGCGGGCGTCGGGGGCCGGTGGTGACACCGAGGGGGACGGCAGGGCGGGGGAGGCGACCGAGGCGGTGCCCTCCTCGCGCACTCCGCCGGCGTCGCGGCAGCTGGTCACGGCGACGAGTGCCCCGCACACCGCGACGGCGGCGGCAGCGGCACCCACCGGGACTACGCTGCGGCGCACACGTCCTCCGTCCTGCCCGTGTCGGGCTCCACGGGCCTTCCGTACCCGTTGCTCTGCCGCTCCAGCTCGGCGCGCAGCCGCGCCAGCGCCCGGTGCAGCGTGCTCTTCACGGTACCCACCGACATGCCCAGCGCGTGCGCCGTCTCCTCCGTGCTGAGCTGCCGGTAGTGGCGCAGCAGCACCACCTGGCGCTGCTTGGGGGCCAGCATGCCGAGCGCCTCCAGCAACATCGCCCGGTCGGCCCGCTGCTCGGCGCCGTCGTCGACGGAACCCTCCGGCAGCTCGGAGGTCGGCACCTCCTCCAGCCGGCGGGCGCGCCACCACTCGGTACGCGTGTTGATCATCACCCGGCGCATGTAGGCGTCGGCCAGGTTCTTGTCGGCGATGTCGCCCCAGCGCGGATAGGTGCGGGCCAGCGCCGTCTGCACCAGGTCCTGGGCGTCGATCGGGTCCGGGACGAGCCGGCGCGCGCTGCGCAGCAGGGCGTCCTGCCGGTTCCGCACGTACTCCTCGAAGTCCATCACCTGGGCTGTCCCCTGGGCATTCGCCGCCATGGCGTCCCTCCGTCCGGCGCGCTTGATTACGACCCGGCCGACGCTACGGAGCGGATGTACGGCTTTCGCGACCACCGCCGCACGGCGAACCCACAGCCACCCATCGGTTGTGTAACGACGGGGCCGTCCGGGCGGTGCGGCACTCAGCCGGGCAGCCGGTACAGACCGTCCTCGAGGGGCTCCACCAGGCCGTCGGCGACCAGGCCGTCCAGGGCCCGGGCGCGCTGGACGGGCTCGTGCCACACGGCGTCCAGCGCGGCCTGCGGCACCGGCCCCGTGGCCTCCCGCAGGACGGCCAGCAGTCTGCCCCGGACCTGGCGGTCGGTGCCGGCGTACCTCTGGCCGCGGCGGGGCGGGCCGTCGTGCGCGGGGGAGCCGGCCAGCCGCCAGGCACACTGCGCGGCGATCGGGCAGCGCACGCACTCCGGGCCGCGGGCGGTGCAGATCAGGGCGCCCAGTTCCATCGTGGCCGCGGCCCAGCGGGCGGCGGTGGCCTCGTCGGCGGGGAGCATCCGGTGGGCGATCCGGCGCTCGGCGGCGGTCGTGGCGTTCGGCGGGTACTCCACACCGGCCACGGCGCGCGCGAAGACCCGGCGCACATTGGTGTCCAGCACGGCGTGCCGCTGCCCGTACGCGAAGGAGGCCACCGCGGCGGCCGTGTACTCGCCCACCCCCGGAAGGGCCAGCAACTCGGCGTGCTCCGTGGGAACTTCGCCGCCGTGCAGCTGGGCGATCGCGGTCGCGGCGGCGTGCAGCCGCAGCGCCCGGCGCGGATAACCGAGCCGGCCCCAGGCGCGCACCGCCTCGCCGGGGGGTTCCGCCGCGAGGGCGCCCGGGCTGGGCCAGCGTTCCAGCCACTGCCCGTACACCGGCAGCACCCGGCTGACCGGGGTCTGCTGCAGCATGAACTCGCTGACCATGACGCCCCACGCGCCCGCCTCGGGCCGGCGCCACGGCAGGTCGCGGGCGTTGTCGTCGAACCAGTCGATCACGGGGTCGTGCAGCTGCTGGTGGTCGAGGTCGTCGTTCATAGCGTCTCCGATCCTATGTCCCCGGGGCCGTCGCGGCGGGCAGCGCGAACGGGTGAGGGACTCCCCGGGACGGAGAGGAGATCTGCTGATCAATCACACAAGTCGCCGGCGTGCCGCGCGTGCCTTGGTCCGATTCAAGGGAAACCGCATAAGGTTTGCGCGTGGGCTCTGTGCGCAATCCCGTGGGACCTCTCCCGTCCTCCATCTACTGGCGGCGACGGGCGGTTGTGCTGCTCCTGCTCGCGCTGCTCACCGTCCTGGCCGTATGGGCCGTCAACTCCCGTGAAGGCGGCGGGAACAGCGCCAACGGGCCGGACGGCCGTTCACCCGCGCCCTCCATCACCCCCGGTCCCTCCGCGAGCGGTCCGCTCAACAGCTCGCGCCCCGGCGGCTCGGTCGGCGGTGGCGGTGGCGACGACGGCGGCGGCGGTGACGCCACGGACGGCGGCGCGGGCGACTCCGGTGCCACGGACGGCAGTTCGCAGGGCGCCGACTCCGGTGCCACCGACGGCGGCGCGGACGCCGCTGCCGCGGGCACGGGCGGTTCGGGTGGCAGCGGCAGCGGCGGGGCGCAGTTGCCCGCGGGGTCCTCGCTGCCGGACTGCGGGCCGGGCGTCTCACTGAGCGTGCGGAGCACCGACAACGCCTACGAGCCCGGTGAGCGGCCCCGGTTCACGCTGACCGCGACCAACCCCTCCGCCACCGCCTGCAAGCTGGACTTCGGCCCGGACTCGGCCGTCTTCTCCATCACCGACGTCAACGACCGCCACGTGTGGGCCAGCGACGACTGCCCCAAGAGCCGGGCCCCGTACCTGCTGCAGGTCCCGGCGGGCGGCTCGACCTCGTACGACGTCGAGTGGGACCGCCGGACGAGCTCCCCGAAGTGCGCCACGCCCAAGGGCCGGACGGCCCCGTACGGCACCTATCTGCTCGAGGTGAAGCTCCCGGGCCGTTCCGCGAAGCAGACGTCCTTCGTCCTGAAGAACGTCTAGTGGGTCAGACGTAGCGCTCCAGGATCGAGGACTCCGCGAGGCGCGACAGCCCCTCGCGGACGGAGCGGGCCCGGGCCTCGCCGACACCGTCCACCGTCTGCAGGTCGTCCACGCTCGCGGCGAGCAGCTTCTGCAGCCCGCCGAAGTGCTCGACCAGCCGCTCCACGATCGTGTTCGGCAGCCGGGGCACCTTCGCCAGCAGCCGGTACCCGCGCGGCGAGACCGCGGAATCCAGCGCCTCCGGCGAGCCGGCGTAGCCCAGCGCCCTTGCCACGGTGGGGAGTTCGAGCAGCTCGCCCTGGGGCAGCGAGTCCAGTTCGGTGAGCGCCTCGGCGACCGTGCGGCTGCGCTTGGCGGTCGGCTCCGGCACGTAGTCGCGCACGACCAGCTCGCGCTCGGGTTCGACGCCCGCGATCAGCTCGTCCAGCTGCAGGGAGAGCAGCCGGCCGTCGGTGCCCAGCTCGACCACGTACTCCGCGATCTCGGTGGCGATGCGGCGCACCATCTCCAGGCGTTGTGCGACCGCCGTGACGTCCCGGACGGTGACCAGGTCCTCGATCTCCAGGGCGGAGAGCGTGCCCGCCACCTCGTCCAGGCGCAGCTTGTAACGCTCCAGGGTGGCCAGCGCCTGGTTGGCGCGGGAGAGGATGGCCGCCGAGTCCTCCAGGACGCGGCGCTGCCCGCCCACGTAGAGGGCGATCAGCCGCATCGACTGGCTGACGGACACGACCGGGAAGCCGGTCTGGATGGAGACCCGCTGCGCGGTGCGGTGGCGGGTGCCGGTCTCCTCGGTGGGGATCGACGCGTCCGGCACCAACTGGACGCCGGCCCGCACGATCTTGGTGATGTCCCGGTCGAGGATGAGGGCGCCGTCGAGCTTGCACAGCTCGCGCAACCTGGTGGCGCTGAACTCGACGTCCAGCACGAAACCACCGGTGCACAGCGATTCGACGGTCTTGTCCATACCCAGGACGATCAGGCCGCCGGTGTTGCCGCGCAGAACCCGCTCGAGACCGTCCCGAAGGCCGGTCCCGGGGGCCACGGCGCTCAGGGAGGCGCGCATCAGGCCGTCACCGGCGGAGCCCTCGCGACTCCCCGCCTTGCCGGGAGCTGCCGCCCGGTCGTTGGCTGCCACTGCTCTCCTCCGGTCGTACGGATGCCCGGATGGGCGAGACCAGGGCAAAGTTTACCGTCGGAAGGGTCAGGGACGTGGGGCCCTCTTGGGCAGGACGCGCAAGGCGTCCCCTATGTCCGTCACCTCCGTCACCTTCATCCCCGCCGGGATCTTCCCCGGGTCCGGCGGCACGAGGGCGTGGGTGAAGCCCAGCCGGGCCGCCTCGGCGAGCCTGCGCTGCACCCCGGTGACCCTCCTGACCTCGCCCGCCAGGCCCACCTCGCCCACCGCGACCAGGTTCTTCGGCAGCGGCGTGTCGATCGCCGCGCTGGCCAGGGCGAGCGCCACGGCCAGGTCGGCGGCCGGCTCACCGAGCTTCACGCCGCCTACGGTCGCGGTGTAGATGTCCTGCTTGCCGATCGACCGGATCCGGCCCCGCTGCTCCAGCACCGCCAGCATCATCGACACCCGTGAGTTCTCCAGGCCGGAGGTCGTACGGCGCGGGGAGGGGATCTGGGTGTCGACGGTCAGCGCCTGCACCTCGGCGACCAGCGGGCGCTTGCCCTCCAGCGTGACGGTCAGGCACGTGCCGGGGACCGGCTCGTCGCGGCGGGTCAGGAAGAGCCCGGACGGGTCGGCCAGGCCCGTGATGCCCTCGTCGTGCAGCTCGAAGCAGCCGACCTCGTCGGTGGCGCCGTAGCGGTTCTTGATGCCCCGGATCAGGCGGAGGCGGGCGTGCCGGTCGCCCTCGAAGGACAGCACCACGTCCACCAGGTGCTCCAGCAGCCTGGGGCCCGCGATCGCGCCGTCCTTGGTGACGTGGCCGACGAGCAGCGTCGACATGCCGCGCTCCTTCGAGGCGCGGATCAGGGCGCCCGCGACCTCGCGCACCTGGGCCATGCCGCCGGGGGCGCCGTCGATCTCCGGGGAGGCGACCGTCTGCACCGAGTCCAGGATCAGCAGGGACGGCTTCACGTCGTCGAGGTGGCCGAGGACGGCGGACAGATCCGTCTCGGCGGCCAGGAAGAGGTGGTCGGAGAGCGCCCCGATGCGGTCGGCGCGCAGCCTGACCTGCGAGGCGGACTCCTCGCCCGTCACATACAGGGTCCGCGTATGCGGCCCCGAGGCCTTCGCCGCCACGTCCAGCAGGAGCGTCGACTTGCCCACGCCTGGCTCGCCGGCGAGCAGCACCACGGCCCCGGGCACCAGCCCGCCGCCCAGGACCCGGTCCAGCTCCGGCACACCCGTGCCGCGCGCGGTGGCCTGCCTCCCGTCCACCTGGCCGATCGGCATCGCGGGCGTGGTCACCCGGCCCGGCGCGGTCGTCCGCACCGCCGCCGCGCCGCCGTACTCCTCGACCGTCCCCCACGCCTGGCACTCGCCGCAGCGGCCGAGCCACTTGGCCGTCGTCCAGCCGCACTCCGTGCAGCGGTACGACGGACGGTCCTTGGAAGCGGGGCGGGTACGGGCAGCCATGTGCCGCACGCTATCGGGTGGCACCGACAACGCGGCACCGCGCGGGGCGCGGGCGCCCGCCGCCCGCTCCGGAAAGCGCTCGCGCACGTGGCCGGAGGGGTCACTCGACGGGGTGAGCGGCGTGTGCTCTTTCGGGCGGGATCACCACCCATTTGGATTAAAGCTCGCCGTGATGCCTGGGGGCGTACGGGTCGTGGCCCTACCGTCACGGAGTGATGAGCAGCAGGTCTGACACACCCTCCCAGACAACCGGCGCGCACCGCCGACACCGCGCGCCGGTCCAGCGTGGCCGCGCCGCGCCGGGTGGCACCGCCTCCCCGGCGCGGCGGCGGCCACGCCCGCAGGGGACCCTGCCCGCGCAGCCGCCCGCCCACTATGAGCCGTACCTGGACGGGCTGTTCACCTACTGCCTCTCCGTGCTGTGCGAGCACGACTCCGCCGCCGCCGCCCTCGGCGACGTGCTGGCCGTGGCCGAACGCCAGCGCGCCCGGCTGCGCGACGCGGAGCTGCGCAGGCCCTGGCTGTACGCGCTGGCCCGCTGGGCCTGCCTGCGGACACTGGCCGAGGGGCGGCCGGTATCGGTGAAGGCGTCGGCCGACGTGGCCGCCCGCAGACGCGGCGAGCTGGCGGCGCTCGCCTGGCCCGAGGCGGCCGGCACCACGCCCGAGCAGCGCGAGGCACTGGAGCTCGCCGTCCGGCACCAGCTGGCGCCGGACGAGGTGGCCCTGGTCGTCGGGCGCGAGCCGGACGCGACGCGGGCGCTGCTGGCGCAGGCGGCCTGCGAGGTGGAGCGCACCCGGGCGGCGCTCGCCGTGGTCGAGCTCGGCAACTGCGCGGCGGTCGCCCGCCTCGCCGGGGACGCGCGGGTACTGCTGGGCTCGGCGCTCCGCCGCGAGCTGGTGACCCACGTCGACACGTGCCCGCACTGCCGGGTCACGGCGGAGCGCGCCGTGGCGACGGGCCCCTGGCCGGGCCTGGCCACCACCGCCGCCACCGCCGTGCTGTCGACGGTCGAGGCACCCCGCTCGGCCGCGTACGCCGCCCTGCTGCACGCCATGCGGGGCGGCGTCGGACGCACCCGCCAGGCCACCCCGCGCTTCGACCGGCACGGCTTCCCGATGGACCTGAAGGAGCGGATGGCGCGGCGAGCCCGGATGCGGCACCGCGCGGTGACCTCCACGGTGGTCGCGGCCGTCGTGGCGGCGCCGGTGCTCGCGCTGTGGGCGGCCTACCACGGGGCGCCGCTGGCCCCCGAGCACAAGGGGGAAGGTTCCCTCAGCGCCGGCGAGGGCCTCGACGGCGTGCAGTACGAGAAGGCCGGTGTCGCGGGCACCGCCGACGCGCGCGAGCGGTCCACACGCGGCGGCCAGGGCCGCCTGTCGGTCTCCGTCGTGTCCGCCGCCCCCTCGGCGTCCGCCGCCGCCTCGGCCGGTGCCCGCGGTCCCGCCTCGCCGTCGGGCGACACCGCGGACGGCGACGACCGCTCGGTGCCTCGCACGGGCCGGCTGCTCGTGGAGGCCCGCTCGCGCGGCCACATGACCGTCGTCACCCTCACCGCCGAGGGGTCAGCGCCGGTCCGCTGGAGGGCGGCCACCTCCGATCCGTGGCTGCGGCTGAGCCGGAGCCACGGCAGGCTGCGCCCCGGGGAGAGCATGACACTGACGGTCCTTGTGGACCGCTCGCGGGAGCCCGTGGGGCCGTGGACGGCACGTATCTGGTTCGACCCGTCGGGCGCGGTCGTCACGATCGAGGGGCGGGGGAGGCAGTCGCCGTCCCCTGAGCCCTCTCCGACCCCGTCCGCACCCGACCCGTCACCGAGCGACCCGCCGAGTCAGAGCCCCCCGGCCTCCCCGTCCCCCGCGGAGGGCGAGGACTAGACACGCCCTAGAGGCCCTAGAGGCCCTGGCGCCCAGGCGTCCGCGCTCTTGTCCGCGTGCTAGTCCGCGTCCTCGTCCTCGTTCCGGGCCTGGGGGCCCGGCACCGGGTCCGCGGGGTGCGGCGCCATCGGCAGCAGCGAGTCGAGCCGCTGCTCGCACAGCCCGACGAGCCGGTCGTAGCCCTTCGGCCCCATCAGCTCCGTGAGCTCCGCCCGGTACGAGCGGTAGACCGGTTCGCCCGCGCCGTGCGCCGAGCGCGCCCCCGTGCACCACCAGTGCAGGTCGTGGCCGCCGGGGCCCCAGCCGCGCCGGTCGTACTCGCCGATCGAGATCATCAGCACGCGCGTGTCGTCGGGGCGGTCCACCCAGTCGTACGTGCGCCTGATCGGCAGCTGCCAGCACACGTCCGGCTTGGTCTCCAGCGGCTCGCGGCCCTCCCTGAGCGCGAGCGTGTGCAGCGCGCAGCCGGCGCCCGCGGGGAACCCGGGGCGGTTGAGGAAGATGCAGGCACCCTGGTGCCGCCGGGTCTGCCGGTCGCCGTCCTCGTTGACCTCGGCCCAGCCGCCCTCCTCGCCAACGTCGTGGAACTGCCACAGCTCCGGGGTGAGCCGCTCCACGTGCCGTGCGACGCGCTTCTCGTCGTCGTCGTCCGAGAAGTGGGCCCCGAGGGTGCAGCAGCCGTCGGAGGCCCGGCCCGCCTGGATGCCCTCGCAGCCGCGGCCGAAGACGCAGTTCCACCGTGAGGTGAGCCACGTCAGGTCGCACCGGAAGACCTGTTCCTCGTCGGCCGGATCGGGGAACTCGACCCACGCGCGCGGGAAATCGAGACCCACCTCGTCCGCCACGTCCGCCACGTCCGGGTGATGCTGCCGCTTCGTCGCCTTTTTCGCCTTCGCCACGATGTCAGGGTAAGCATGTGAAGCTTCTCGAGTGGTCACCCGCGCACGTGCCCATACCCCGCATGTCCTCGGTCCGGGCGCGTCGCAGTAGCGTTCCGGGCATGAGACTCGGTGTCCTCGACGTGGGTTCGAATACCGTCCACCTTCTGGTCATGGACGCGCACCCTGGCGCGCGTCCGCTCCCCGCGTACTCCCACAAGGCGGAGCTGCGGCTGGCGGAGTTGCTGGACGAGGACGGCGCGATCCGCGAGGACGGCGTGCGGCGGCTGGTCGCGCAGGTCGCCGAGGCCCTGGTCGTCGCCGAGGACAAGGGCGTCGAGGACGTCCTGCCGTTCGCCACCAGCGCGGTGCGCGAGGCCACCAACGGCGAGCAGGTGCTCGCCCGGGTGGCCGCGGAGACCGGGGTCAACCTGACCGTGCTGTCCGGGGAGGACGAGGCACGGCTCACCTTCCTCGCCGCCCGCCGCTGGTTCGGCTGGTCCTCCGGCCGGCTGCTCATGCTGGACATCGGCGGCGGCTCCCTGGAGGTCGCCTACGGCATGGACGAGGACCCGGACGCCGCGGTCTCGCTGCCGCTCGGCGCCGGCCGTCTCACCAGCGGCTGGCTCCCCGACGACCCGCCCACCGTGGACGATGTGCGGCGCCTGCGCAAGCATGTGCGCGCCGAGATCGCCCGCACCGTCGCGGAGTTCAGCCGGCTCGGCGCACCCGACCACGTGGTGGGCACCTCCAAGACCTTCAAGCAGCTGGCCCGGATCGCGGGCGCGGCGCGCTCCGCCGAGGGCCTGTACGTGCAGCGCACGCTCAGCCGCAAGGCGCTGGACGCGTGGGTGCCCCGGCTGGCCGACATGACGGAGAGCGCCCGCCGGGAACTCCCGGGCGTGTCGGAGGGCCGCGCCCGCCAGCTGCTGGCCGGGGCGCTGGTGGCGGACGCGGCGATGGACCTGTTCGGGATCACCGAGCTGGAGGTCTGCCCATGGGCGCTGCGCGAGGGCGTCATCCTGCGCCGCCTCGACCTGATGACCAGCGACCGGGGCTGAGGCGGGGGCACGCCGCGCCGCCCGCGCGCCCCCGCGTGTCGATCGCGTCACGTCGGCCGGGTGCGATGTGCCGTTCGGCCGACCGGCCGCCGTACGCTGTTTCCCGTGGCAGCCCCTGACCCTGTGGACCCGAACGGACACACCGTGCGCGTACCGGACGCGAAGGTCGCGTTGTCCACGGCCTCGGTCTACCCCGAGTCCACGGCGACGGCCTTCGAGATCGCGGCCCGGCTGGGCTACGACGGCGTCGAGGTGATGGTGTGGACCGACCCGGTCAGCCAGGACATCGAGGCGCTGCGCCGCCTGTCGGACTACCACGGCATCCCGGTCCTCGCGGTGCACGCCCCCTGCCTGTTGATCACCCAGCGGGTCTGGTCGACCGACCCCTGGGTGAAGCTGCAGCGGGCCCGGGCGGCGGCGGAGAAGCTCGGCGCCTCGACCGTGGTCGTCCACCCGCCGTTCCGCTGGCAGCGCAGCTATGCGCGGGAGTTCGTCGCCGGCATCTGGCGGATGGCGAACGAGACCGACGTCCGGTTCGCCGTCGAGAACATGTACCCGTGGCGCTACCGCGACCGGGAGATGCTCGCGTACGCCCCCGACTGGGACCCGACCAAGGACGACTACCGGCACTTCACCATCGACCTGTCCCACACGGCCACGGCCAGGACCGAGACCCTGGAGATGCTCGACCGCATGGGTGACCGGCTCGGCCATGTCCACCTGGCCGACGGCAACGGCTCCGGCAAGGACGAGCACCTGGTGCCCGGACGCGGCAAGCAGCCCTGCGTGGAGGTCCTGGAGAGGCTGGCCTCGCGGGGCTTCGACGGCCACGTGGTGATCGAGGTCAACACCCGGCGCGCGATGTCGGCCGCCGAACGCGAGGCGGACCTCGCCGAGGCGCTGGCCTTCACCCGGCTGCACCTGGCCGCGGCCGCGCGGGTGCGCTGATGGCTCCGGAGGGCGGGACGGGCAGGCGCGGCCGCGGCCGCCCCGCGGGGAGCCGCTCGGGCACCGCCGAGACCCGGGAGCGGATCCTCTCCGCGGCCCGCCAGGAGTTCTCCGCCCGCGGCTACGACAAGACCTCGATCCGCGCCATCGCCAAGTCCGCGGGCGTGGACCCGGCGCTGGTACACCACTACTTCGGGGCCAAGGAGCAGGTCTTCGAAGCCTCGATCGAGTTGACCTTCGAGCCCGCGTTCGGCGTCCCCGACGTCCTCGCCTCCGGCCCCGAGGGCGTCGGGGAGCGGCTGGCCCGCTTCTTCGTCGCCATCTGGGAGAACCCGGTCTCCCGGGCCCCGATGCTGGCGATCGTCCGCTCCGCCGTCACCAACGACGCGGCCGCGGCCGTGCTGCGCGGCATCGTCCTGCGGCGGCTGCTGGAACGCGTCGCGTCGGAGCTCGAGGTCCCCGACCCCCGGCTCCGCGCGGAACTCGCGGGTGCCCAGATGATCGGCATCGTGATGATGCGCTACGTCATCAAGCTCGAGCCGCTGGCGTCGGCGGACATGGAGGAGGTCGTCGCCCTCGTCGCGCCGACCCTCCAGCGCTACCTGACCGACCCCGGACCTGTCACGGACTGATCCGCGGCGCGGCGAAACGGGTCGACAATGGGGAGAGCGCCCCGTCGCCGCCCCGTCGCCGCCCCGTCGCCGCCCCGCGACGGACGCGGAGGGCCGGCACCGGATCGTCATCCACACAGTGGACTCGCCGTCCGTAATACGGACATGCCGCCGCGCGCCGCGACCGGAGGCGTACGCTCGAAGGCTCCGGATGGAAACGTAGGGAGTGGTCCCCGTGCCCGAGCTGAGGTCCCGCACAGTCACCCACGGCCGCAACATGGCGGGCGCCCGCGCCCTCATGCGGGCCTCGGGCGTAGCGAGCGAGGACATCGGCAAGCCGATCATCGCCGTGGCCAACAGCTTCACGGAGTTCGTGCCCGGGCACACCCACCTGCAGCCCGTCGGCCGCATCGTCAGCGAGGCGATCAAGGCCGCGGGCGCCGTGCCGCGCGAGTTCAACACGATCGCCGTCGACGACGGCATCGCCATGGGTCACGGCGGCATGCTCTACTCGCTGCCCTCCCGCGACCTGATCGCCGACTCCGTCGAGTACATGGTCGAGGCGCACTGCGCCGACGCGCTGATCTGCATCTCCAACTGCGACAAGATCACCCCGGGCATGCTGATGGCCGCCCTGCGCCTCAACATCCCCACCGTCTTCGTCTCCGGCGGACCCATGGAGGCCGGCCGGGCCACCCTCGTCGACGGCACGGTGCGCACCCTCGACCTGATCGACGCGATCGCGGACGCCGTCAACGACAGGGTCTCCGACGAGGACATCCTCCGCATCGAGGAGAACGCCTGTCCCACCTGTGGCTCGTGTTCCGGCATGTTCACCGCCAACTCGATGAACTGCCTCACCGAGGCGATGGGCCTGTCCCTGCCCGGCAACGGCTCGGTCCTGGCCACCCACACGGCCCGCAAGGCGCTGTACGAGGACGCCGGCCGCACCGTCGTCCACCTCACCCGGCGCTACTACGAGCAGGACGACGAGTCCGTGCTGCCGCGCTCCATCGCCACCTTCGCGGCATTCGAGAACGCCATGGCCCTCGACATCGCCATGGGCGGCTCCACCAACACCATCCTCCACCTGCTCGCCGCGGCCCAGGAGGCGGGCGTCCCCTTCGGCCTGACCGACATCGACGCCGTCTCGCGCCGCGTGCCGTGCCTCGCCAAGGTCGCGCCCAACGTCGCGAAGAGCCGTACGTACTACATGGAGGACGTGCACCGCGCCGGCGGCATCCCCGCCCTGCTGGGCGAGCTCCACCGCGGCGGCCTGCTCAACGAGGACGTCCACGCCGTCCACTCTCCGTCGCTCGCCGACTGGCTCAAGACCTGGGACGTCCGCGGCGGCTCCCCCTCGGCCGAGGCGGAGGAGCTCTGGCACGCCGCCCCCGGCTGCGTCCGCTCCGCCGAGGCCTTCTCCCAGTCCGAGCGCTGGGCGGCCCTCGACCTGGACGCCGCCGAGGGCTGCATCCGCTCCGTCGACCACGCCTATTCCAAGGACGGCGGCCTCGCCGTGCTCCACGGCAACCTCGCCGCGGACGGCTGCGTGGTGAAGACCGCCGGCGTCGACGAGTCGATCTGGACTTTCGAGGGCCCGGCCGTGGTCTGCGAGTCCCAGGAGGAGGCCGTCGACAAGATCCTCCGCAAGGAGGTCAAGGAGGGCGACGTCGTCGTCATCCGCTACGAGGGCCCCAAGGGCGGCCCCGGCATGCAGGAGATGCTCTACCCCACCTCCTTCCTCAAGGGCCGCGGTCTCGGCAAGGCCTGCGCCCTCGTCACCGACGGCCGCTTCTCCGGCGGCACCTCGGGCCTGTCCATCGGCCACGCCTCGCCCGAGGCGGCCTCCGGCGGCACGATCGCCCTGGTCGAGGACGGCGACCGCATCCGCATCGACATCCCCGGCCGCAGCATCGAACTCCTCGTCCCGGAGGAGGAACTGACCGCCCGCCGCGCCGCCCTCGGCGGCGTCTACGCCCCCAGGGCCCGCGACCGCAAGGTCTCCCTGGCCCTGAAGGCGTACGCCGCGATGGCCACCAGCGCCGACAAGGGCGCCGTCCGCGACGTGTCGAAGCTCGAGGGCTGACGCCGGACCCCGGACCAGCCGTCCCCGGGACCCCTTCCGCCGGTCCCCACGATCACCAGCGGGAGGGGTCCTTCGCGTCCACGGCGAACACGCTCCCGTCGGGCGCGGTCGCGAACACCTTCCCGTCGGCGACGACGGGGGCGGGCGGGTCCAGTACCTGACGGCTGCGGTTGCCGTTCATGCGTGGCGGGGTCTGCCCGAGGAAGCGGCCGTCCGCTGTGTGAAACGCCAGCAGGCGCCCGTCGGCCGCGACGAAAAAGAGGTGGTCGCCGTCGACGACGGGCGGGGACGCGTAGCTCACCGATGTCTCCACCGTCCATCGCTCCGCGTCCTCACCGCCGGTTCCGTCGGTGTCGACCGAGACCAACGCCCCGTTGTAACCGATCGCGTAGACCCTGGAGCCCTGCACTGCGATACGTGCACCGGGGAGCGGCACACCGAGCCGAATCCGTTGCAGCGTTCCCGCGCCGGGCGTGTAACGCACGATGGCGGTGGTCCGGGACTCGGCATCGGACACGCTGAAGTAGACGCTGCCGTCGACCACGCCGATCGGGCTGAGGTTGCCTGTGAGGCGTTTCTGTCCGCGCCTGTCACCGTCGTTCGGATTGAGCGCGGTGACCAGCGTGGTGTTTCCGTCACCTGCGACTTCGATCGCGTAGATGACATCCGAAGCTCGGTCCACGGTGAAGATCGGCTGGGAGTGGCCCGGGAGCGGCTTCCGCCACTTCTTCGTGCCCGTCAGTCCGTCGACCGCGGTCACGACGGCTCCGGGCGAGACCAGGAGAATCTGCGCGCCCGTGTCCAGGAAGCGGCCGTTGTAGGGCGACAGATCGAGGTCCCACCAGGTCTTCCCTGTGGACGAATCGATGGCTTCGAGTCGGTTCCGGCGGGCGATGTGGGCATGGAGGACATCCCCCGACAACAGAGGCGCGGTGGATGGTTCGTCCGTCGAGCCGTCGGTTGCCACGCGTCGTGACCACTGGAGCAGGCCGCTGGCGGGATCGAGTTTCGCGGCGAGGACCCCTGGTTGCGCGCAGTACAGGGCTCGCCCGCTGTAGGAACAGGCGGGCATCGCGGTAGTGGACGCGTCGTTCCGGAGGACCGAATGCCACGGCGTGAACCGTTTCGTCTCCGGCCCGATGGCGCTGTGGCTCGCCGTCGTTTCTCCGCCGTCGCGACCCGCGTGGCGCTGTACGGCCAGCACCGCGCCGGTGCCGAGGAGGGCCAACGCGACTCCTGCCGCGAGGGCTTGCCGCTGTCGGTTCGCAAAGCGCCCCGCCGTGTGTTCCCGGCTCCTCTTCGGCAGGCCGGCGCGGTCGATGCGTTCGTCGGCTCCTGGCGGGCGCTGGGCGGGGAGGAAAAGGTCCCCTTCCTCCAGAAGCGTGAATGCTTGGGTGTTGTAGGACGCCGACACTGCTCTGAGCTCCGCCATCAGGGCATCCGGGGCCGGCCGTTCCTCGGGGTTCTTCGCCAGACAGCGTTCGATCAGCGGCCGGAGATCGGCCGGTACGCCGGTCAGGTGTGGTTCCTCGTGCACCACTTGGTAGGCGACGACATACGGACTGTCGGAATCGAATGGGCTCCGTCCGGTCGCCGCGTGCACGAGCACGGAACCCATCGCGAATATGTCTGCGGCCGGTCCCACCGAGCGCGGCTGGCGGAACTGTTCGGGTGCCATGAACGGGGGCGTACCGATCAACTTGCCCGTCTCGGTCCTCAGGTCACTGTCGGACGGTCGTGAGATGCCGAAATCGATCACCTTGGGGCCGTCCGAAGCCAGCAGCACGTTGCTGGGCTTCAGATCCCGGTGCACCACGCCCACCCGGTGGATGTCGCGCAGGGCTTCGGCCAGTCCCGCCATCAGGTACCGCACTTGGGCAGGCGACACCGGTCCGTTCCGCTTCACGAATTCAGCCAGAGTGGGCCCGGGCATGTAGAGGGTGGCCATCCAAGGCCGTTCGGCGTCGGGGTCGGCGTCCACCACCGGAGCGGTGAACGCGCCGCTCACCCGCCGAGCGGCGGCGACCTCCTGCCGGAAACGCGCTCTGAACTCCGGGTCGGCCGCCAACTCCTGGTGCACGACCTTCACGGCCAAGCGCAGGCCGGACGTGGAGCGTGACAGATGCACCACGCCCATCCCGCCGGAGCCGAGCCGCCTTTCCAGGCGGTACTGCCCCGCGTATTCGGGAAATTCCGCTTCCCGGTCAGTTCCGGGTCTCCGCAGTGGCGGCATGACCCACCCCCGTGTGTTCGTCCACAGCCGCAACTTGGTGAGCCTAGTGGATTGCCGTTACGACGACGGCTCGGATTGCTAGCCTGCACCTGACAGAGAGTTAATCTCCACGGGGGAGGGCCGATGTCCGAGAGCAACTTTGACGATGCTGCGGGAAGGATGGTTGTCGCGGACGCCGAGGCGACTGCCGTTGCCGACATCGTCACCTACCCGGTGGCGCCGGGTTGCCGTCTCAACGTCCGGAGCGGGCCCGGGACGGGTTACCAGATCGTGAAGGTCCTGCCCTATGACGCCCGCGTGCCCATCTACTGCCAGGCCAACGGCACCACTGTCAGTGGCTACTACGGCACGTCGAACATCTGGGACCGAATTGGTCCCGGGCAGTACGTCTCCGACGCGTATGTGCACACTGGCAGTGACGGTTACGTCGCGGCACGCTGCGGATAATTGTCGTACTCCGTCCCGAAGGCGCGTGAGTCAGAGAAGAACAGGCGCGCCGTGCCGGCGGTCGGCGTGGCCGCGATGGCAGGGACCGTCCTCCTGGTGCTCGGGGGCGTGGCGGAGGGGTCCGCGGTGGGGGCGCCCATCATCTACGACCAGGCCGCGCCCGACGTGCGACTCAACGTCCGCAACGGACCGGGCTCGGGCTACCGGATCGTCACGACCTCACCGTACGGCGCCGAGGCGTCGGTCTTCCGCCAGACGCAGGGTACGACGGTCAGCGGTTACTACGGCACGTCGAACATCTGGGACTGCATTGGTGACGGCCAGTTCGTCTCCGACGCGTACGTCCGGACCGGCAGCGACGGCTACATCGCCCCCCGCTGCAGCTGACGCAGCCGTACCTCGTGCTCCATCGCGCCACCAGGCACTCGCTCGCCGGAGAGCCCGGTGGTGCGTGTCGGCAGCGACGGGTACGTCACCGAGAGCGCGTCTGACAGAGCCCGCGCGGTGGGTCGCGCCCGGGTCCCCCGGGGAAGAACAACCCCCATGACCACACAGCCGGCCCACCGCGTGCTCGCCCAGTCGTTCAACACCGTCGCCGCGCAGTACGCCGCGGCCCGCCCCGGTTACCCCGGTGAGCTGTTCGACGCCGTCGAGGAGATCAGCGGCCGTCCCTTCGCCGGGGCCACGGTCCTGGACGTGGGCGCCGGGACCGGAATCGCCACGGCGTTGATACGGGCGCGCGGGGCGGACGTGACGGCCGTGGAGCCCGGGGCGGGGATGGCCGCGCAGTTGCGGGCGGGGCAGCCGGACGTGCCGCTCGTGCGCGGGGACGGGGACGCGCTGCCGTTCGCGTCCGGGGTGGCGGACTTCGTGACGTACGCCCAGGCGTGGCACTGGACGGACCCGGCCAGGTCCTCCCCCGAGGCCGCACGGGTGCTCCGGCCGGGCGGCGCGCTCGCCCTGTGGTGGAACGTGCCGGACACCGGAGTCGCCTGGGTGCGGGAACAGGAGGAGCGGCTGGCCCGCGCGGTCCCCCGCTACCACGAGAACGGCCTGACGGGGACGGCGGAGGACATCCTCCGCTCGCTCGGCACCCGCCTGGGGATGCGCGCCCAGACCCGCGTCCTGCACTGGACACGTACCGTCCCGCTGGACACGCACCTCACGATGCTCGGCAGCCGTTCCTACTTCGCCGTGCTCGCCCCGGACGCCGCCCGCCGCATCCTCGACGACGAGCGGCGCGCGCTGCTGGCGCTCTTCCCGGACGGCCGGGTGATCGAGCCCTACAAGGTCGATCTCACGGTGGCGGTGAAAAGGACCGACGGGCCCTAGCTAGCCGGCCCGCCGCTTCCCCGCCACCGAACCGACGACGCCGACCACCCCCGCGACGAGGACCCCTCGCCACAGGCCGTCCCAGAGGCTGCCGAAGAAGCCCTCCGAGGTCAGGATCCGGCGCATCACGACGTCGGTGACGAGCAGCATCCCCGCGGGCACCAGCGCGACGCGCCAGGGGTGGGCGGCCGCCCAGCGGCGTATGCGGCGGTCGGCGCGCGGGCCGCGCCCGGTCACCGCGCCGGCGCCGCCGACGAGGAAGAAGAGCATCAGCGCGACGGACACGGCGCCCGCGACGACGCCGAGCCCGAAGTCGCCACTGAAGGCGGAGGCGGCGAGGGACACCCCACCGCCGATCGCGCCGACGGCCGCCGCCGGGCGCCAGGGGCCGAGGGTGGCCGAGGCCACCGCGAGCTGACGCTTCTCGACTCCGGTCACGTCCCGGGATACATCGGTAGAACGCCTCATATGGCCACGGTCACTCCGCTTCGCTCCCGAAGCCATAGGGGATGACCCTGAGACGGCCCGGAACCGTGGGTCAGGGGCGACGCCCCCGTCCCGCCCGGTCCCGGGCCGCCGCGTCACACCGGTGCGCCCTGCACCCGGACCGGCGTCACCCCCTCCTCGTTGTGCCGCTCGGCCCAGCCGAGCAGCGCCATGCCGCAGGCGTGGTCGAGGTGCCGCAGCCGGCGCAGGTCCAGTTCCATCGGGCGGTCGCGGGGCAGTGCCTCCAACTGCTCCAGCAGCTTGGGCAGCCGCAGGAAGGTGGCGTTGCCCAGGACGCGGACGACGATCGGGCCCTCACCCTTGTCGTGGATCTCCACATGGGTCTGCGAGGTTTCCCAGGCCGCCTTGAACACGGCCGTCAGCAGCCCGATGAGCACTCCCTCGAACAAGTTGGTGGCCGCGATCGCCGTCGCGGTCACCAGCAGGACGACGGCCTCGCCCCGGTGCTCGCGCCACAGCGGCACGATCTCCTTCACCGGTACGAGCTTCCCGCCCGCGTGCACCAGCACGCCCGCCAGCGTGGCCACCGGGATCACCCCGAGGGCGCCGGGGAGCAGCGCGGCGAACAGCAGCAGCCACAGGCCGTGCAGCACGCGCGCCGCCTTCGTGCGGGCACCCGCGTGCACGTTGGCGGCGCTGCGTACGATCACCGCGGTCATCGGCAGCGCACCGAGCGCCCCGCAGACGGCGTTGCCCGCGCCCTGTGCGATGAGTTCCTTGTCGTAATCCGTGCGCGGCCCGTTGTGCAGCCGGTCCACCGCGGCGGCGCTGAACAGGCTCTCGGCGGAGGCGATCAGCGTGAAGGCCACCACGGTGCCGATCATGGACAGACTCGCCAGCCCCGCGAACTGCTCGGCGCCCGGCGGCTGGACGACGTCGAGCAGGCCCGCCACCTCGACGCGCTCGACCGGCAGGTCGAACAGCGCGGCCGCGCCCGTGGCCAGCGCGACCGCGGCCAGTGGCCCCGGCAGCAGCCGTGCGGCGCGCGGGATGCGGGGCCAGACGACGAGCACCACGATGGTGCCGCCGCCTACGGCGAGCGCGGTGAGCGCCGCGGGCGAGGCGAGGGTGGCCGCGACCAGTCCGGGTAATCCGGCGATCTTCGCCGGGCCGCCGGCCGGCGCCGCGGTGTCGGTGAGCGCGTATACCTGTCCGGCGATCAGCACCAGGCCGATGCCGGCCAGCATGCCCTGGACGACGGCGACGGAGATGGCCCGGAACCAGCGGCCCAGCCGGAGCGCCCCCATGGCGAGCTGCAGCCCGCCGGCGCAGAGCACGAGCACGCCCAGCGAGGGCAGCCCGAACTCCTGGATCGCCTCGTAGACCAGGACGGTGAGTCCGGCGGCCGGGCCGGACACCTGGAGGCTGCTGCCGGGGAGCATCCCGGCCACGATGCCGCCGACGATGCCGGTGACCAGGCCGAGTTCGGCCGGTACCCCGGAGGCGACGGCCACGCCCACGCACAGCGGCAGGGCGACGAGGAAGACGACCAGGGACGCGGTGACGTCGGCGCGCAGCGACCGCGGGCGGGGCAGTCGCGACGCGGCGCGCATGATGCGGCTCACCGGGCGGGGGCGGGGGTGGGGGTGAGGAAGCCGCGGACGGGCCGGACAGGCCCGGCGGCTGGTGGGGGGAGGGCGGAACCAGAGGTGGGGGATGGGGGGATGAAGGTCTTCACGAGGGTGTCCTCCATTGCGCCCCGGCGCCGGCGTGGGCGGGGCGTACGTGGTCGAGCAGTGTGGGGGGGCGGTCTCTCCCGGACCGTGAGCGCCGCGTACGCGTGCATGTGTGCATGTGCGTGCACGTGGACGCGCGGGCGCCGGCGCGGGCTCAGGCCGGGGTCGGGCCCGGGCCGCGGGCGACGACCGCGGTCAGGAGGGAAGAGCAGGCGGCGGGCCGTGCCTCAGCAGCGGAACGCGCCGTGGGCGAGCGGTAGTTCTCCGGATCTGGAGAGGGGTACCGCCTGCCGGGCGGTCCGCGGCGCCGTCACGGCGGCGGACACCTGGGCGTCTTTTACCGGAACCGTCTCATCGGTTCCGGTGCCGCCCCGCGGGGCCGGTGCTGGGGCCGGGACGCTCACGGTCCCGGGCAGCACCAGGCGTATGCCGTTGCTCCCGTGCCGCCGTGCCAGGCAGTTCCGGGTCTCGGCCTCCGCGCGCGCCACCGTCGTACCCGCACCTCGGCCGGAGGCGGGAGCGGGCTCGGCGGTGGCGCAGCCTATCGCCGCGAACAGGGAGAGCAGCAGTGCCGCCATGACGGCGACAGCGCGCGCAACTCCCTTGGCCGATACCACAGGTGCCCCCGTTCCGATGCGAAGCCGCCCTCCATTTTGCGCAGGCAGCCACTCCATTTTGCAAGCTCTTTAGGTAAACGGAGCGTAAATGATCGGTCACTCAAACGAATGCATCCACTGCTCCTTGACGCCCAGACGCGCCGCGGAGCATTATTCACCGCATGATGAATAAAGCCGAGGAGCCCCGGGAACCCGGCCCCGGACCCGCCGTTCACGCCTTCGGGCTCACCGTCGTCCGAGGCGGCCGCACCGTCCTGGACGCCCTGGAGTTCACCGTCCCCCGTGGCGAGATCACCGGCCTGCTCGGCCCCAGCGGCTGCGGCAAGTCGACCCTCATGCGCGCTGTCGTCGGCACCCAGGCCTGCGTCACCGGCACCCTCGACGTCCTCGGCCTGCCCGCCGGCCACCGCGACCTGCGCCCCCGCATCGGCTACGTGACCCAGGCCGCCTCCGTCTACCGCGACCTGACCGTCCGCCAGAACCTCGAGTACTTCGCCGCCGTCCTCGGCGGGGACGCCCCCGGCCACGTCGAACGCGCCATCGCCGACGTCGGCCTGGCCTCCCACGCCACCGCCCTCGCCGGCAACCTCTCCGGCGGACAACTGGGCCGGGTCTCCCTGGCCGTGGCGCTGCTCGGCAGCCCCGAACTGCTCGTGCTGGACGAACCCACCGTCGGCCTCGACCCCGTCCTGCGCCGCGACCTGTGGGAGCTCTTCCACCGCCTCGCCGCCGAACGGGGCGCCACCCTCCTCGTCTCCAGCCACGTCATGGACGAGGCCGAGCGCTGCCACCGGCTGCTGCTGATGCGCGAGGGCGGCATCCTCGCCCACGGCGCCCCCGAGGAACTGCGCGCCCGCACCGGCGCCCGCACCGTCGAGGACGCCTTCCTCCACCTCGTCGACGAGGCCGCCGGCAAGCTCCCCCACCAGGCCGGGGAGGCCGCCCGATGAGCACGCGCCGCACCCTCGCCACCGCCCGCCGCGTGCTGCTGCAACTGCGCCACGACCCGCGCACCATCGCCCTGATGGTCGTCGTGCCCTGCGTGCTGCTCACCCTGCTGTCCTGGGTCTACGACGCCAGCCCGCGCACCTTCGACACCGTCGGAGCCTCGCTGCTGGGCATCTTCCCGCTCATCACGATGTTCCTGGTCACCTCGATCGCGACGCTGCGCGAACGCACCTCCGGCACCCTGGAACGCCTGCTGTCCATGCCGCTGGGCAAGGGCAACCTGCTGGCCGGGTACGCCCTCGCCTTCGGCGTCATCGCCGTCGTCCAGGCCGCCCTCGCCACCGGGCTCGCCGTCCTCGCGCTCGGCCTCGACGTCACCGGCTCCGCCTGGCTGCTGCTCCTGGTCGCCCTCGCCGACGCCTGCCTGGGCACCGCCCTCGGCCTGTTCGTCAGCGCCTTCGCGGCCAGCGAGTTCCAGGCCGTGCAGTTCATGCCCGCCGTGCTGCTGCCGCAGCTCCTGCTCTGCGGACTGCTCATGCCGCGCGACCGGATGCAGCCGGTGCTGGAGGCCGTCTCCAATGTCCTGCCGATGTCGTACGCGGTCGACGGCATGCAGGAGGTCCTCACCCATACGGGCGTCACCGGTGACTTCGTCCGCGACCTCGCCGTGGTCGCCGGCAGCGCCGCGCTCGCGCTCGCCCTCGGCGCGGCCACGCTCCGCCGCCGTACGGCCTGATCCCCGGCGGTGACCGCACCGTGGACGGCACGGCCGCCGGGCCGCCCACGGTGCGAGTATGGGCCCATGACGCAGAAAGTCGCGGTGCTCGGCACCGGCAAGATCGGCGAGGCCCTGCTGTCGGGCATGCTCCGTGCCGGCTGGAAGCCGGAGAACCTCCTGGTGACCGCCCGCCGTCCGGCCCGCGCCCAGGAGCTGCGCACCCGCTACGGCGTCGAATCGTGCTCCAACGAGGAGGCGGCCAAGACCGCGGACACCCTCATCCTCGCTGTCAAACCGCAGGACATGTCCTCCCTCCTGGAGGAGCTCGCCCCGCACGTCGCCGCCGACCGCCTGATCATCAGCGCCGCGGCCGGCGTCCCCACCTCCTTCTTCGAGGAGCGCCTCGCGCAGGGAATCGCCGTCGTCCGCGTCATGCCCAACACCCCGGTCCTGGTCGACGAGGGCATGTCCGTGATCTCCGCGGGCAGCCACGCCGCCGAGGAGCACCTGCTGCGCACCGAGGAGATCCTCCAGCCGGTCGGCAAGACCCTGCGCATCCCCGAGTACCAGCAGGACGCCGCCACCGCGCTCTCCGGCTCCGGCCCCGCGTACTTCTACTACCTGGTCGAAGCCATGACCGACGCCGGCATCCTCCTCGGCCTGCCCCGCGCCCAGGCCCACGACCTGATCGTGCAGTCCGCGATCGGCGCCGCCGTGATGCTCCGCGACAGCGGCGAGCACCCGGTCAAGCTCCGCGAGGCCGTCACCTCCCCGGCCGGCACCACCATCAACGCCATCCGGGAACTGGAGAAGCACGGCGTGCGCCACGCCCTGATCGCCGCCCTGGAGGCAGCCCGCGACCGCAGCCGAGAGCTGGCCTCCGGCAACGGCTGACCGGCCCGACCCGGCGAGGATGCCGCAGGCCGCGCGCCGGCGGTCAGCCCGGCGGCAGCAGCCCGATCGCCCGGTAGGCCGCGTCGACGGCCGGGCGGGCCAGCACCCGCGCGCGCTCGGCACCCTCCCTGAGCACCCCGTCCACGTAGCCGGGGTCGGCCACCAGCTCCGCGTGCCGCTCCCGCAGCGGCCGCAGCTCCTCCACCACGGCCTCGGCGGTGTCCTTCTTCAGGGCGCCGTACGAGTCGTACCCCGCCGCGAGGTCCTGCGGCGACCGGCCCGCGCAGGCCGACAGGATCTCCAGCAGGTTCGCCACCCCCGGCCGCTCCCGTGGCTCGTACTCCACGTCCTGCCCGCTGTCCGTCACCGCCCGCAGCACCTTCCTGCGGACGACCTCCGGCTCGTCGAGCAGGTAGACGATCCCCGGACCGGTGTCCTGCGACTTCCCCATTTTCGATTCCGGGTCCTGCAGGTTCATCACCCGTGCCGCCACCTGCGGCAGCACCGCCCGTGGGACGGTGAAGACATGCCCGTACCGGTGGTTGAAGCGCACCGCCAGATCGCGCGTCAGCTCCACGTGCTGCGCCTGGTCGTCACCGACGGGCACCTCGTCCGCCCCGTACGCCAGGATGTCCGCCGCCATCAGCACCGGGTACGTCAGCAAGGACAGCCGCACACTGCCGCCCCGCCGCTGCTCCCGGGCCGCCTTCTCCTTGTACTGGACCATCCGCCGCATCTCCCCGTCGGTGGCCGTGCATTCGAGGAGGTACGCCAGCCGGGCGTGCTCGTCCACATGGCTCTGGACGAAGAGCGTGCAGACCCGCGGGTCGAGCCCGGCCGCCAGCAGGAGTGTCGCCGCCTGCCGGCTCAGCCGCCGTACGCGCGCCGGATCGTGCTCAACGGTGAGGGCGTGCAGGTCCACGACGCAGAACAGCGACTCGGCCCGGTGCTGATCCACAGCGGCCCACTGCCGCACGGCGCCCAGGTAGTTGCCCAGGGTCAGGTGCCCCGTCGGCTTGATCCCGCTGAAGACCCTCGTCATCGGTGTTCCTCCCGGCTTGGGACCGCCGCGGTCGGCGAGCCGGAGCGGAAACACCGACGGCCGCCGAAGCGGCGGCCGTTGGACGCATGCGCTGAGCGTCGGCCGCCGTCAGGCGGCCCACCACAGGTACGAGTGCGCATGCTCGGTCATGCAGCGAAGGTAACGCGCAAACCAGTTGACGGCCACAGGTTTGAAGCACCGCGGGGCGTGGTGTAGTGTTCTCAAGCTGCCTCGGACGGGGTCACCTTTCCAGGGGCGGCCACTCCAGCCGCCCGGCGGCAACCCACTGCAGCACGACTTCCCTGCGGGGACGATTTCGGCGTGCCGAAATCCGATCCGAATGGCTCGATTATGAGCCGCCGGGGAAATCCGCTAACGTAGTGGACACGCCGGAAGGCGCGAAACGAAAAACCCCGCTCCAACAGGGGGCCGGAAACG
>NZ_JBYIQW010000017.1:0-125146 GCF_057707815.1 Actinacidiphila sp. bgisy160 | reverse complement strand
TAGGGCCGTTCGCGTCGCCCCCCCCGGTGACGCCGGGGGGCGGCGTCCGGCCGGGGGAAGGTGCCGGGAGACCGGCTGCCCCGGAAACCCGGAAATCCGGCTGCCCCCCGATCAAGGGCCTGATAGCGTCGCCGTGCAGTGACGACCGAGGAGGTGAGACCCATCAACGCTGTATCAGGCCGGGTGCTCCCCTCCCGCACGACTGCGCGGATCCTCTGACGCAGGTGTCCCCGGGAGTGCCCGCAGGCATCCCGGAAGGCACCGACCCATGCGCTTCATCTCGGAGACGACCGCGAACGGCGTCTCGGAACACCTCTTCGTCCTCGGCGACATCACCGGCGTGCTCTGGTCCCCCGCCGGCGCGGACGGCGACCGCCCGCTGATCCTGCTGGCCCACGGCGGCGGCGGGCACAAGAAGGCCCCGGGCCTCCTGGCCCGCGCCCACCACTATGTGACGACCGGCGGCTTCGCGGTCGCCGCCATCGACGCACCCGGGCACGGCGACCGCCCGCGGACCCCCGGCGACGAGGCCGCCGCGGTACGCATCAGGGAGGCGGTCGCCTCCGGCGGGCCCGTCGCCCCGCTCATCGCGCGCCACAACGCGGCGCTGGCCGCCCGGGCCGTCCCGGAGTGGCGCGCCACCCTGGACGCCCTGCGGGCCCACGGCGGCGTCGGCCGGGACGTCCCCGTCGGGTTCTGGGGCGTGTCGCTGGGCAGCGCGGTCGGCGTACCGCTCGTTGCCGTCGAACCCCGCGTCACCGCCGCCGTGTTCGGGCTGCTCGGCCACGAGTCCCTGACGGACGCGGCGGCCCGGATCACCGTGCCGGTCCGTTTCCTCCTGCAGTGGGACGACGAGCTCGTGCCGCGTTCGTCGGCCCTCGCCCTCTTCGACGCCTTCGCCTCCCGCGACAAGACGCTCCACGCCAACCCGGGCCGGCACATCGAGCTGCCCACGTCCGAGGTGGAGAGCGAACGGCGCTTCTTCGCCGGTCGTCTCTGCCGGGTCCCCGGCGCGCGACAGGCGCACCCCTGACCCTCCGGGACGCCCCGCCACCCCGCTCGGCTCTCTTGCCCGCACACCGCCGAAAGGATCTCCGCCATGCCCGTTTTCCCCTCGTACGACGGCACCGAGCTCGCCTACCACGTCCTCGGCTCGGGCCGCCCGCTGGTCTGCCTGCCCGGTGGGCCGCAGGACTCCGTGTACCTCGGCGACCTCGGCGGCCTGTCCGCGCACCGGCGGCTGATCAGGCCGGACCTGCGGGGCACCGGCCTGTCCGGGCTGCCGCGGGACATCGCCTCCTGCCGCTGCGACCGGCTCGTCGACGACGTCGAGGCCCTGCGCGAGCACCTCGGCCTGGACCGGATGGACGTACTCGCGCACAGCGCCGGGGCGAACGTCGCCGCCCAGTACGCGGGCCGCCATCCGGACCGGGTCGGCAGGCTCGTCCTCGTCACGCCGAGCGTCCGCGCCGTCGGCCTCCCCGTCACGGGCGACCTCAGGCGCGAGACGGCCCTGCTGCGCCGGGACGAGCCGTGGTTCCCGGAGGCGTTCGCCGCCCTGGAGGCGATCGTCGCGGGCGAGGCCACACCCGAGCGGTGGCAGGCCGTCGCCGCGTTCTCCTACGGCCGCTGGGACGAGGCGGCGCGCGCCCACCAGGCCGCCGAGCGGCAGCAGACGAGGGACGAGGTGGTCGCCGCCTTCGGCAGCGAGGGCGCCTTCGACCCGGACGGCACCCGTGCCGCCCTCGCCGGGCTGGCGGCGCCGGTCCTGCTGCTGGCCGGGGCAGTCGACCTGGGGGCTCCTCCGGCCACCGTCGCCGAGTTCGCGGCGCTCTTCCCGGACGCCGGGTTCGTCGTCCAGCCCGGGGCCGGGCACTTCCCCTGGCTCGACGACGCCGGCCGCTTCGTGTCCGCCGTCGCGGGGTTCCTGGGAGGTGAGGGCGAGCTCAGGGCCTCATGACGTGCGGCGGCGGCGGGACGCCCGCAGGGCGCGGACCAGGATCGGCGGGACGAGGTCCTTGGCCAGGCGGCGGGCCGTGGAGGCCCGGTCCCCGACCAGGGACGGGTATCCATTGGGCGGCTCGTGGCGGGAGACCGGCGCGGCCGGGGCCTTCGCCTTCGTGCCCCTGATGCGGATCAGGGGCACACCCGCCACCTGGTCCACGGCGTGCCACAGGTCCTCGCGTGCCCTCAGCCACGGCAGCAACTCCTCGCGGGCCTGGTCCGGGTCGCCCCAGGTGCCGTAGAGCTTGGTGCTCGTGACCACGACGGGCCTGAGTCCGGCCGTCGCCACCGCCGCCCACACGGCGGCGGCGACGCCCGGGCAGTGCTCGCTGCGGAAGTCGTCGAAGGCCGCGATGCCCTCCGGGAGCAGCAGCTCGCGCGCCGCCGCGATGTCGCCGCGGACGTGCTCGTACAGATGCGACGCGTCGACGTGCACGAAGCGGCAGCTGCGGGCGCCGACGTGCGAGGTGATCAGCGAGGTCGGGCCCTGCACCATGGTGGGGAGCCGGTCGTGGAACGACAGGTAGTTGGCCTCGAAGGCACGCCGGGTCAGTGTCGAGTACGCCGAATGCATCTCGGCGCTGTTGGGGTCGTCCACGGCCGGGGAATCCCACAGGTCGCACACCGTGAACCGCTGCCCCGCACGGAGGTAGCTCCCCATGAAAATGGCGCTCTTCCCCATGTAGGCGCCGAGTTCCAGCAGGTCACCCGGGTGTTCCCGGTCGTTCTGCCGCCGCAGGAACCAGTCGAAGAGCAATTGGTCCACGGGCCAGAACCAGCCTTTGACGTCCGCGAAACGCTGCGGCCGGGGAATTCCGTCCGCGGTTTCTCCCGAATGTGGCATGAACTGCTCCCTGAAGGGCTGGTCCGCCGAACTGAACGCGAGGATATCGATCTCCGGCCCGTATCGTGGGAACGCCGCCGCGCCGGACATCGCGCCGCCCGCGCCCGCTCCGCGCGGGGGGCGGCTTGACCTCAAGGACGGTCGAGGTTCTACGGTCACTGCATGAGCATGGAGACCACGGCCTGGACCCAGTTGCACAGCGTCATGAACGCCACGCAGGACCGACGACCCCTGGCCCGCGACACCCTGAGGCGCGTCGGCGCCTTCGCCCGGCCCCACCGCCGGCGCATCACCGAGTTCGTCCTGCTGAGCACGGTGACCGCGCTGCTCGCGGTGGCGACCCCGGTCCTCGCCGGCCGGGTGGTCGACGCCATCGTCTCCGGCGGGGACCCCGGGCGGGTCACCACGCTGGCCGTGCTCATCGCCGTGATCGCCCTCGCCGAGGCGGGCCTCGGGCTGCTGAACCGCTGGCTGTCCGCGAACCTCGGCGAGGGCCTCATCCTCGACCTGCGCACCGCCGTCTTCGACCACGTCCAGCGCATGCCCGTCGCCTTCTTCACGCGGACCCGCACCGGAGCCCTGGTCAGCCGTCTCAACAACGACGTGATCGGCGCCCAGCGCGCCTTCAGCAACACCCTCTCCGGGGTCGTCGGCAACCTCGTCACCCTCCTGCTGACCCTCGGCGTCATGCTCACCCTGTCCTGGCAGATCACCCTGCTGGCCCTCGTCCTGCTCCCGGTATTCGTCGTCCCGGCGCGCCGCATGGGCACCCGCATGGCCCGCCTCCAGCGGGAGGCCGCGGCCCACAACGCCGCGATGGGCAACCAGATGACCGAGCGCTTCTCGGCGCCAGGCGCCACCCTCGTCAAGCTCTTCGGCCGGCCCGCCGACGAGTCGGCCCGTTTCGCCGAACGCGCCCGCCGGGTCCGGGACATCGGCGTGCGGACGGCCATGGCGCAGTCGACGTTCATCACGGCACTCACCCTCGTCTCCGCCCTCGCGCTTGCGCTCGTCTACGGTCTGGGCGGCCACTTCGCGCTCACCGGCACGCTCGACGCCGGTGCCGTCGTCACCCTCGCTCTCCTCCTCACCCGGCTCTACGCGCCGCTGACCGCGCTCGCGGGTGCCCGCGTCGACGTCATGAGCGCCCTGGTCAGCTTCGAGCGGGTCTTCGAGGTCCTCGACCTCCGTCCCCTGATCGCCGACGGGCCGGACGCCCGCCCCGTGCCGGACGGGCCGGTCGCCGTCGAGTTCGACGACGTCCGCTTCGGCTACCCTGCCGCCGACAAGGTGTCGCTCGCCTCACTGGAGGAGGTGGCGACACTGGACACCCGCACCGGCGGCGAGGTCCTCCACGGGATCTCCTTCCGCGCCGAACCCGGCCACACCGTCGCCCTCGTGGGCTCGTCCGGCGCCGGGAAGTCGACCATCGCACAGCTGCTGCCGCGTCTGTACGACGTCGACGGGGGCGCGGTCCGCGTCGGCGACACAGACGTCCGCGACCTGACGGCCGCCTCCCTCCGCGCCACGGTCGGCATGGTCACCCAGGACGGCCA
This sequence comes from Actinacidiphila sp. bgisy160, assembly GCF_057707815.1. Classification (NCBI taxonomy): domain Bacteria; kingdom Bacillati; phylum Actinomycetota; class Actinomycetes; order Kitasatosporales; family Streptomycetaceae; genus Actinacidiphila; species Actinacidiphila sp. bgisy160. The sequence continues at coordinate 120,742 of NZ_JBYIQW010000017.1, read as the reverse complement.
CCTCTTCCACGACACGATCCGCGCCAACCTCCTGCTCGCCGCGCCCGACGCCACCGACGACGAACTGCGCGACGTCCTGCGCCGCGCCCGTCTGGACCGGCTCGTCGACGAACTGCCCGACGGCCTCGACACGGTGGTCGGCGAGCGCGGCTACCGCCTGTCCGGCGGCGAGCGGCAGCGCATGACCATCGCCCGGCTGCTGCTGGCCGGCCAGCGCGTCGTCGTCCTCGACGAGGCCACGGCCCACCTCGACAGCACCTCCGAGGCCGCCGTCCAGGAAGCCCTCGCCGAGGCCCTCACCGACCGTACCGCCGTCGTCATCGCCCACCGCCTCTCCACGGTGCGCGCCGCCGACCTCATCCTCGTCGTCGAGGACGGCAACATCGTGGAACGCGGCACCCACACCGAACTCCTGGCGGCGGACGGCCGGTACGCGGAGCTGTACCGCACGCAGTTCAGCACGGAGGGCCTCGTGCCGGGCACGGCGCGCTGACCTGCGGCAGCGGGCCGCTTCGGGACGAACGAACCCTTTCCGCCCCGTTCCGGCCCGCTCCGGTGTGGCCGCGGCCACACCGCTTTTGACCTTGGCATCCCTGACGTCCTCGATGCCCGGGCTCTACTCCCGCTCTTGGCCGGAAACCGCCCCCTGGGCCTTTGCCGACAGGCGTGACCAGGGGCGGCACGCGCCGTCCTCCGGGGCCGTCTCCAGATGGGGGCGGATCAGGTCGGCCGCCTCGTTGACGACACGCAAAGCCTCTTCGGCAAGGTGGTCTCGCGCAGGATGTCGCCCAGGTTCCCCGCGGCTGCCGCTATGGCGGCGAGCTGGCCGGCGTCCTGGGTTGCGGCCATCGCCCGGTCCATGACGACCCACGCGAGCTCGGACGGCGCGATGTAGGCGGGGGCCTGGCCGGACAGTTGGGGCGGTTGACGGCGCCGGAAGGATTGAGGGTGGTGTCAGTGCCACCCCCCTACGGTGGCGGTATGCCCCTCCTCTTCCGCCTTGGCCCTTCGCCACACCTGCGCGCGGTTCGACGTGAACGAGTTGATTCGGCGCCTGATGAATGAGCCCGTTGGCGACCGGCGGACCGTGGAGTACCAGCGACTATGGAGTCAGCGGACTGAGTTGACCCGTACTCAGGCGGACAAGCCGCTGACCGTTCGTCTTCGGGGAGTGCGCGACACCGTCGGCATCTGTTGAGCGTCGCGCGCTCCCAGAGGCCACCGGGGGGCCGGTCGGGGTTGGTCAGAGCCGCTAGCACTTAGCGTTTTCCAAGGCCCGGGATATCCTGGAATTGGACCGCGATATCGCGGGCGCACCCCTCGTTGCGGCTGTCAACAATCCATTTCACACGTCAACTTCTTGGCACGATGAATTGGCTCGCATCCAAGCCACCGAGCCGTCGAGCGCCGCCGTGAGGCCAAGTGAGAATCGGAATCACGGGGGCATCTCTACAACGCTCTGGGTTTGCTGAGGTAGATCACCATGTACTGCCGAAAGACGCTCACATCCGGGGCGGTCGTTGTGATGCTGACGGGGAGCATCCCAGCGGCATCAGCAGCTACGCCTCCGGATATCACTGAGGGCACAGCATCCTCGGGGGGTGCACTCAACGTGACGCTCCCCGCAGCAAAGCTCACCTCCGTGGGGCTCACCGTACGGAAATCAACCGGCGAATGGTGGGAGGTGGCGGTCAATTGGCGCATTAGTTACACCGCGTCGGATGTTGCGGCGCAGAACACATACCGGACTTGGGTAGAAATATGGGAGGATGACAACGTCTACGACGACATCATCGCGAATGGCTCGTCAAAGCCGGCATTCCTCACGGCGCGAGCACAGCCGCACAGCATCACGCAGAAGATCCTCGTAACCAGCGGCGCAATCGGCACCGAAGTAGGAGACGAGGAGGTTTACGCGAGGGCTTATGCCGAAAACCGCAAAACCGGGGCTGTGTTCGAGTTGTGGTCCTTCACCTTCGTTGTCGACGACTGACGCCCACCCCGGAGTCGCGGGGCGGGCGTACGGCCCTGGCGTCCCGCGCGCTCGCGGGGCTGGGGTATGACCTGCGGTCCTGCCCGGCACGGACGCGGACAATCTCCACCACGGCGCGGATGCCGGCGCCGCCAACGACCGTGCCACCGCTGACGATGCCGAGGGTCACGAGGGTCAAGGTTGCTTGCTGCTCATTCCTGGCCACCTCCTGGGCGTGGTCGCAGTCCGGGCACATCAGGCGCGAGCGGGCGTTCGCCTGGTCGACGGCGTCCCGCAACGAGCCGCCGTCGTGGGGAACACCTCGTGAAAGACGGCCTCGAGCCGCTCCTCCATGTCGCGCATACGCTCCATCAGGCCCGGCCGCGCCGGCACCCCGGGACGGGCCTGCTCGCCGAAGTAGTCGTCGATGAACTGAGTCACCCGCCGGAAGAACCGGACGACGGCCGCGGTGCGGCGCCACAGGCCGGTGACGATGGCGCCCAGGGCGACGAGGACGCTGCCCCACACTTACCGCCGTCTTAATACGGAACACCAGAACGGTCAACGTGTTTGCCGGACGCGGACGGTGGGCTGCCAGTTGAATACCGCCCATGGCATACCGACCGAGAGCGCGCTGGGTGTTGGCTCCGGTGTTCTTCCTGGCGGCGCTGACCAGTGGTGGCGTGCTGCTCCAGGGCCTGGGCGCCTCGGTGTGGTGGGCCGCGCCGGCGGCGGCGGTGCTGACGGTGTTCCAGGATGCAGCGCTACGCCCTTGGCTGGAGCGGCGTCAGGTGGGCGGCCAGGCAGACCGGGCTGCGGTGGCGGCCCTGCGGGCGCACATGGGCCGACGGGGCGCGCTGCCCAGAGTGACCGAGACCGATCCGCTCAGGCTGGGCGTGCACCAAGCAGTCCCGCTACCGGATGTGCCGGAGAACACCGTACGCCTGCCGGACGACCCGCAACCGGACCCGCACCTGCCGACGTGGGTGGAGCGCGGCTGCTTCCCCGAACTGGTGCACTGGCTGCGCGTGGAGGCGGCGGTCAAGGGCGGGTTTCTGCTGATCGTCGGCGACTCCTCGGTGGGCAAGACCCGCCTCGCGTACGAGGCCGTGCGGGAGGCGCTGCCCCGGTTCGCGCTGCTCCACCCAGACGACACGGCCCTGGTTGCCCAGGTGGCCGACGCCGGCTTCCGGCTGCCCCGGCTGGTGATCTGGCTGGACGAGCTGGAGCACTATCTGGTCGAACCCGACCGCACGCTCACCCTGCCCGTGGTGCGCCGGCTGCTGGAGTCGCTCGTCCCGGTCGTGCTGGTCGGCACCCTGTGGCCGGAGACCTTCAGCAGGCTGGTCGCCCAGGGGCCGGATCAGGCGCCCACCCACCCCAACGCCCATGCGGTGCTCAGCTTTCCGGGCGTGCGTCGGCTGTTCCTGGAGACCTTCGACACCGCTGAACGCGCGGCCGCTGAGGCGCTCGCCCGCACCGACGGACGGATGGCGAAGGCAACGGCGGACCCGCGGCACGGCGTCACCGAGGTGCTCGCTGGCGGCCCCGTCACGGTGTGGCGCTGGCAGGAGGCGGCGCCGGCCCCGAAGGCGGTGATCACCGCCGCGATCGACGCCCACCGGATCGGCCTGCGTGCCCCGCTCACCGCCGAGTTGCTCGCCGCGCTCGCCCGCGCCTACCTGCCAGCCCCGGAGGAGGACGATGCTTGGTTCGCCCCAGCCCTGGCCGAGGTGACGACGGTCCGCCGGGGTGGCGGCGTGATCGCACCGATTACGCGGGTGGCCGACGCGGACAACCGCCGGACGGTCGGCCATGTGGTGTCGGACTACCTGCTCCAGCACGGCCTCCGCACCCGGGCGCACTCTCACGTTCCCGCACTCGTCTGGCAGGAGATCGCCCGTCTGGGCACCGACCCCGACGAGCTGTACCGGGCCGCTGCAGCTGCCGAGCGGGCCGAGTCGGCAGCCGCCGAGGCGCTCTATCGTGCCGCAGCGGATGCTGGCAGCGCGGATGCGCCCACCGGACTGGCCGCCCTGCTCATCGCCCAGGATCGGCTCGGCGAGGCCGAGGAGTTGTTGCGCGCGGCGGCCGCCGACGGCACTGCGGAGCACCATGCTCCCGTGGCCTACCTACTCGAATGGTGTGGCCGGATCGACGAGGCCGCCGAGACCTGGCGGGAGGCGATCGCCGCCGGCGACCTGGACGGGCGGCGCGCGCTCACCGACCTGCTGCACGCCCACGGCCGGGTGCCCGAGGCCGAACAGGTCTGGCTGCGCGCCCTCGCCGATGGCGACCCGCGGGCCCGCAGCGGCCTGGCCGACCACCTGGAACTGTGCGGCGACACCGACGGGGCCGAGCGCGCCTGGCGCGCGGCGGTGGAGGCTGGCGAACCGGGCGCCCGGATCGGGTTGGCCGACCACCTCGGGCACCGGGGCCAGACGGCGGAACAATCCGCGCTGTGGTGGCAGGCGCTGGCTGCAGGGGAGCGCGACGTCCACAGCGCCCGGGCGCGCTGGCGAGAGCGGGCCGGCACGCCGGCCCTGGAGGACTGGTTGCTCGCTCTCGGGACGGGCGATCACCTCAGCGCCGCAGAGTGCGGTCACCTCATGTCGGAGTCGTCCACGCTGATGCTCCTGCCGGCGTTGGCGACGGGGCACCCCATGTTGCCGATGCAGTACGACCACTTCCGGCACGCGCAAGGCATCCAGCTGCGGGCAGCCCTGGTCTCGCGTACTGCCGCGGCGATGGCCGAGCAGGTCCGGCTCGACCTGATGCTCTTCCTCGTGGGCGCGGAGCAGCGGATGCGCGGCGCCGGCGCGCGTCGGCGTGACGGGCTCGCTGAGCTCGTCCGGGTCCGTCAGCGGCTCGTCGGTGGACCGTTTGCCGGGGCCCGGCAGGCGGTCGTGCATCATCAGCTGGTACGGGACGCGCGGCACGGCAGGGCCGCCGAGACCGCCGCCGGGTACATTCCGGTGCCTGGTCATCTCGTACCGGTGGTGGTGAAGCCCATCGCGTCCGTCCCGACCACCTGTCCGGGGTGCGGCTCGGCCGTCGCCGACATATCCCGGCCGTTCTGCCCCGACTGCGGCGCACGCCTCGACCAGCCCCAGACCCACCAGACAGCACGCCCGGACGAAGCCGACGCATGACACGCGACGCCCCCGTCACGATGCTCACCGAGCAGATGCCGGCATGCGGCTCCGCACACTACGTGCTGCTCTGCGGAGATACCTTCGCCATCGAGGACGACCTGATTACCGCTATTCGGCTCGCTCCCGGTCGCCGGACTCGCCGGTCGGGCGGTAAGTCGAAGGTGCGGGAGCTCGCAGAGCCGTTGATCCCACCGTCGAAGATGCGACCGCATCGCGGGGGCGCTCGGGACACGCCCGACAGAACTCCGTTGGCCGCGATCACCTACATGTCGGTCAGCGGGGCGCGCTCTGCCGCCGTGATCCGGGGTATCGAACCCGTCGGCTCATCGCGGTGCTGATCTGGTCCGGAGCCGGCGTGCGGGGGTCGGCCGCACGGCCAACAGACGATGGGTCGTTGGCTGAGGACATCGTGTCGCTGGCTGCGGTTCCCTTGAATTTCCTCATGCGCCGCCCTTCCGGGGCGGCCCGCCTTCACCGCGGCCAGGGGGTCGCGGGGGTGATCAGACGGTGGCCGCGGCAGCCGCGAGCATGTCGGTGGAGACCTGCCAGAGGAGGGCCGCCCGCTCGGGGTTCACCGCGTGGGCGGCTACGCCGCGGCGGATACCGGGCTGGTGCGGGGCGGCCTCGTTGCAGTCCTCGAAGTACCGGCCGGTGACCCCTTCGACCAGCGGGGAGGCGGCGAGCAACACGGACGTGGCGGCTCCCTGCGGGATGTCCTTCCAGGACACGTCGGTGCTGGTGGCCTCGAACGTGGTGGGGCTGTCGGCACTCCCCCGCCCGCTCCGAGGTCGACGCCCAGGACGTACTCATGGCCCTGGGTGGAATCAGCCTCATGGCCTCCAGCGAGGGGCGTCGCGACCTGGCGACTCGGCTCATCGACCTGCTCCTGCACGGCATCCTGAAGGGCTGACCCACACCGGAGCCGACTGTAATGGGCCGCAATGGACGGACACGCCGAAGACAAGGCCGCCGCCCAGGCGAGGGCGGCTCGGGCGGTTCGGGTGACGCTGCCGCCCGACCGGCCTCGGCTGCGAGAATGCCGGCCCTGGCTTCCGTCACCCCGCCGAAATCGCCGACGGCGTTCGCGCCTCCCCGAGCAGGAAACTCTCGATCGCCTTGTTGAACCTGACCGGATCATCCAGGTAAGGAAGATGACCGCTGTCCGACAAGTGCAGAACCTCGCTCGTCGAGCAGATCGCGCTCATCTCCTCCACGCAATACGGAGGAATGAACGCATCCTTTTCTCCTCTGATCAGGAGGATGGGTTTCCGGAGGTTCTGCAGCTCCGGCCTCTGGTCGATATCGACGAGCTCGCGGAACACCGAGTGAAGGTGAGTCGGAGTGATCGAAGAGAGAGACGCGGTGAACCCGCGCCAGATCGCAGTATGCTCACGTACCCCCATCTGCCGCAGCAGCCGATCTCCCCAAACATGAAGCCCGCCAGGCCGGAGAAGCAGTTCGTACAGCTCGAGTCGGCTTCTCCGGTCCTCTGGCGTGAGATGGAGAAAGGCGTTGACGATCACCAGCTTGTGGACCCGTTCGGGCCGATGCGCAGTGAATGACAGGCCGGCGCGAGCGCCTTTGGACAGGCCTATGATCGACACCTGATCGATCTCGCAGTGGTCGAGCGTGGCCTCAATCGCGTCCCGGTATTCCCGGAAAGACACGTCGACGCCCGTGGAGCGACCGTGTCCGGGCAGGTCCAGCGCGATCACGCGGTGGGTTCTCGAGAAGTGACGGCGCTGGTGAAGCCAATTACTGGCGTTCCCTCCCAGACCGTGCAGGAAAAGGATGGGCGGACCTGTCCCCTCATCGGTGCAGTGCAGCCTTTGCTTTCCCCAGTCGAACATCATCGCGGTGTCCTCCCTTGCCGCTCATCGCATCGCCGGCGGTCGAGTGCCTCGCGGGCCGCACTGCACCCATGCCCGGCCATGAGGCGCGGAGCTCAGGCGTTCTTCTTGTGTCGCGTGTAGTGGCGGCGGGCCTTGGTGCGGTTGCCGCAGACGGCCATGGAGCACCAGCGGCGGCCGCCGCTCTTGGAGATGTCGTAGAAATGCAGCACGCACTCGGGGTTGGCGCACTTGCGGATGCGGCCGGGGTTCTCCTCCAGTAGTCGCAGGTAGGCATCGGCCGCCTTCCAGGCCGGGAGCCAGCTGGGGGAGTCGGTGTCGACGACGGTCTCGGGACCTTCGGGGCCCAGCCGGCGCTGGAGCCTGCCGTGCCGGAGGGTCTCGTTCAGCCCATTGACGGCCTGCCGGCGATCGGCCTTCTCGTCGAGGAGTGCGGCAAGTGCCGTGCGGGTGGTCAGGAGCGCGTCGAGGGTCTCCTGGGTGTGCGGTGCGGTGTCGGCGAGACCCGCGGAGGAGAGCCAGATCCCCACTCCATCGGGGTATTCCAGCAGGTCGTGCGCACCACTCTCGTCGATCCAGCGGCTGTTGAGCAGGTCCAGCGGCAGTGGCTCACCGATGAGGGGGCGGGGGTCCGCGCCGATGGCGCGGGCGGGGTCACGGTTCATCAAGATGCCCTTTCGCGTCGTGTGGCCAGGATAACCGTTGATCCACATTTTACCGGTTGACCCCGACCAAGGTAACCGCTAACGTTCGTTTCAACGGTTAGATCGGACTGGTCTTGTCCGACTCCGTACAACGGAAGGCGTCCCTCATGCCCCTGTCCCTCGCCGGCGCACCCCTGCAGACCGGCCACGTCGGCCTGAACGTGAACAACCTCGACACGTCGCTGCCGTTCTACAACCGCGTCTTCGGCTTCGAAGTCATCGCCGAAGGCAAGGACGAGGCCCAGCGCTGGGCTTTCCTCGGCCGCGACGGCCGCCTCGTCCTGACCCTGTGGCAGCAGAGCAGTGCCTCGTTCGCCACCGGAACCGCGGGCCTGCACCACCTGTCCTTCCAGGTGGAATCCATCGACGACATCAAGACCGCCGAGGCGGTCCTGCGGGAGCTCGGCGTCGATCTCATCCACGATGGCGTCGTCTCCCATGGCGAAGGCGCGGCATCCGGCGGCATCTTCTTCACCGACCCCGACGGCATCCGCCTGGAGATCTACGCACCCACCGGTGCGGAGAACGCCCCCGCCCCCGCGGGGGCCGCTCCGACCTGCGGGTTCTTCTAAGCCTGTATCGGGTTTCTGCCGGGCCGGCAGCGTCTTCCGCTTCCACCGCGAGTTGTCGTCGGTCGCCAGTGCTCCGCGGTCACTCCCTGCCGCGCCCTGCTTTTGAAACCGCGTGACGCCGCCCCGTTGATCCAGCCGGAATGACGACATGGGCCTCCGCGCTCGGTACATGACCTTGGCTGGGGGCGGCTTCTGGTGCGGCGCGTCACATGGCCGCCCGCCGGCCATGGCACAGGCAATGTCACCAGACGTCATGAGTGAGCCCGTGAAGGTCGCGGGCATCCGGACATTCCGGCTCCTGGGCTGCCGCTCCATGCGGCAGCCCAGGAGCCGCCATCCACCGACCCGGAAAGGAGCCGGACATGGGCGCCTACCATCACGGCGAACGCATCGCGCAGGAACGAGCCGGCCTGCTGGACAATGCCGACTTCTCCTCCGCGGCCATCGGGGCGGCGATCCCCGGCATCGCCCGCGAGTTCCTCGCCGAACAACCCGTGATCGTCATCGGCGGCACCGACGCCAACGGTGACGTCTGGGCCTCACAACTCACCGGCGAACCCGGATTCATCTCCGCCGGCGGCCCAACGTCCCTGGACATCGCCGCCATGCCGGCACCCGGCGACCCGCTCCACGAAGCACTCAGCCACCCCACCCACCTCGGCATGCTCGCCATGGAGCCCACCACCCGGCGACGCATGCGCATGAACGGCACCGCCCAACCCACGGCCGGTGGCCTCCACATCACCCTCGACCAGGTCTATGCCAACTGCCCCAAATACATCCAAAAGCGGGAACCCACGAAGCGACCCGCCATGCCCGCCGCCCCTCGCCACAGTCGCGAACTCAGCACCGAACAAACCACCTTCCTCACCGGAGCCGACACCTTCTTCATCGCCACCACCGACCAGGACGGCAATGCCGACGCCTCCCACCGCGGCGGCAACCCCGGCTTTCTCCAACCCCTCAGCCCCACACGACTTCGATGGCCCGACTACGTCGGCAACGCCATGTTCAACACCCTCGGCAACATCCAGGTCAACCCCCACGCCGGCCTTCTCGTCCCGGACTGGGCCACTGGCACCCTCCTCCAGCTCACCGGCACTGCCACCGTCGACTGGGATCCCCACCACGCCGAAGCCATCCCCGGCGCCCAACGCATCGTCGAATTCACCATCCACCACATCGTCCAGACCGACCACGCCTCCCCTCTGACCTGGAGCACCCCCCAGTACTCCCGCTTCAACCCACCCCCGCCCCGGCCCATCGAAGGAGCCACCGCATGAGCGCCACCGTCAACGTCACCGTCGACATGAACCTTTGCGAAAGCCACGGCCAATGCGTCTTCGCCGCCCCCGAGGTCTTCTCCTTCGACGACGACGACTATCTCGTCTACAACGCCGAGCCCGACTCCGCCCTCTACGACAAGGTCGTCAAGGCCGCTGCCTCCTGCCCCGTCCGCGCCATCACCGTCGAAAAATCGCCGTGACCACCACGCCCCACAACATCGTCATCGTCGGCGCCTCCCTCGCCGGACTCCGCGTCGGCCAAGCCCTGCGCGCCGGCGGTCACCAAGGCCCTCTCACTCTCATCGGCGCCGAACCCCACCCGCCCTACGATCGGCCCCCACTCTCCAAGGAATTCCTCTTCGGGCACGCCGGGCCCGAAGCCCTCACCCTGGAAAGCACCAAGCCACTCGGCCTCACCGAACGCTACGGACAGTGCGCCGTCCACCTCGACACCACCACCCACGAAATCCACCTCGACGACGGCTCCGTCATCCCCTATGACGGACTCGTCATCACCACCGGAGCAGGCGCCCGCACCTGGCCCGACTCCGTTCCCACCACCGGCGTCCACACCATCCGCACCCTCCGTGACGCACAAAACCTCAGAAACGACCTCGCCGCCGACCAGCGACACATCCTCATCGCCGGCTCTGGATTCATCGGCTGCGAGGTCGCCTCCGTGGCAACTCAACTCGGCCACCGCGTCACCCTCGTCGGCTCCCAACCCCTTCCCCTGCACAACACCGTCGGCGCCAAAGCCGCCAGTTTCCTGACCCAGCTCCACCACGACTCCGGCGTCACCGTCATCACCAACGCCTCCGTCACCAGCCTCCACGGCACCCACCGCCTCACCGGTGCCACCATCGCCGACAACACCGGCACCAGTCAGCACATCACCGCGGACACCGCGCTCCTCGCCCTCGGCGCCCGCCCGCACACCGACTGGCTCACCACCTCCGGCCTCCAACTCCACAACGGTGGCCTGACCACCGACGAATACACACGGACCCTCAGCACCGACGGCACCCCTCTACCCCACATCGTCGCGGCCGGCGACGTCACCCGTTTTCCCCACCCACACGCTCCCACCCGCATCAGCCTCGGTCACTGGAGCAACGCCGTCGAGCAAGCCCAGATCGCAGCCCACAACCTCCTCAACCCTCACCACCCCACCCCCTACCACCCCGTCGCCTCCTTCTGGTCCACCCAGTACGCCGTCCGTTTCCGCGCCGTGGGCCTACCCCACTACGCCGATCACACCGAAGTCCGCGAATTCGACCCCACCCACCGCCGCCTCGATGTCGCTTACTACCGCAACGGCCACCTCATCGGCGCCCTCACCGCCAACCGCGCCGCCCGCATCACCGCCTACCGCACTCAACTCGCCGAGCACCTCGCGACCCAGACCCACCCCTGACCCGCCCGGCCGACAGGGCACCTGCGCCCAGGCGGCAGCGATGAGATCCACATCGCGCCGCCTTTGACGCTTCACATCACCGCGCCGCCCTCACTTGCCGGTCGCCGGGCTCGTTTCAATGCCGGTTCCCGCCGTCAGCCGGCTGAGAAATAGTCAGCCTCATCGACGCAGGGCGATTGCAAAGTCCGATGATCTTGGGTTGACGCTGGTCAGCTGAGTCCGAGGAGGGTCAGCGGTCGCTCGAAAGGTCGGAGGTCCATCTCCCGTAGTCCGGCCGCGATGTTGGTGTGGCCGGCGGCACGGAGCTGGTTGATGGCGAAGCTACGGAGGGCGGCCATGTTCTCCGGGCCGTGTCCGGTACGGATCTTGGAAGCGTCCTCGCGGTAGGCGGTGTCGCGTACGAAGTGGAGCCGGTTTTCGATCACCCACTGTGATCTGACGATCTTCGCGATCCGTTCCGGGGAGGCTTGCCTGCTGCTCAGATCGGTGATGACGTAGACGGTCTCGCGGCTGCGTTTGCCGGTCGTGACGCTGGTGCGGTGCCGCACGATCTTCGCGACCTGGACGGCGTGCGGAAAGTCCACGCCGAGTTCGGTGACGGTCAGCGCTTGCACCACCCGGGTCTCCAGGCGTCCGTGTCCTGTGGTCCGGTCGTAGAACTTCGCGGTCGCCTGCTGCCAGGGCAGGGTGCGCAACTGCTCGTACAAGCCCTTCTGGTTCTTCTTCACGGTGAACGCGTAGTGGGGCCTTCTTGCCCTCCACCAAGAATCGGGCGTGGTCACGCTGGGTGTGCAAGGCGTCTGCAGTCACCGTGACGCCGGTCAGGTCGAAGGGCTCCAACAGGGCGGCGAAGCAGGTGATTTCGTTTGTCTTGTCCGGCACTCGCAGCTGGGTGACGGCCTGCCCGCCGCCGGTCATCGCGGCTGGCAGGTGGGCGGCCGGGGTGGTGCCATGACGCGAGCCGCGGGCGCTCTTGCCGTCCACAGCCACCGTCTCGCTCCCGTCCGGCTCGCATCCCAGCAGGTCGGCCAGACCGCCGGGGCAGGTGTGCAGAATGACCCGGCGGATCGTCGCTCCACTCGGTGCCACCCGCACACCGAGCGCGGTGGCGGTGCGCGCCCCGAGCCGGATCAGGACGTAGTGCGGCGCGTTCTTGGCCCACTGCCCGATGGCCGCGAAGGACTGTGCTCCGGCGGTCACCGCCGAGCAGGCCACCAGCAGCACCGCCACGAACGGGTGACGCCTCCCGCGCCGCGAGCGCGGATCAGCCAGCGTCTGCAGCCGCAGCGCCAGCGGACCGATCGACCGATGCTGACGGCTGGGCCACCTGGTCAGGCAGACGGTGGCAGACTGGCGGCACATCGAAGCTCCGTTGGGCGAAGGCGACTTGGGAAGGTCACCTCCACAACGGAGCTTCGTTGCGTTGCGTCGCGCGCCCAGCAGACATCGTCACACCGTCGTGACCTGCACACTCACAAGATCACTCAGAATTTGAAATCACCCTGATGGCGGAGGGCCTGGTATCCGCTTCTGTGATGTTTCGAAAGAGCGCTGCGCTCTCTTTCGACTCTTTCGGTTAGGGGATTCGAACCACTCGCCGAGCCTTTGCCATGTGGCGGCGTAAGCATGACAGATTTTGGCCGCCTCTTTCGGTGGCAGCTCGGAAACTCCTGAGGCATCGGCGTCGAGCAGCTTGTCGAGCCATTGCTGGCTCTTACTGACCACCGACGCGCGCCCGTTTAGATCCGTGTGCAGCTTATCCAGGAGATCGGGGAGATTCTTTGGGGCATCCTTGGATTTTGGCTTGCCTTCCAAGTCTTCTGGGGACGGAATACCTGGAGGGACATTCCCCATTCCAGTGACTGCTACAGGGGATGCCTTTCTGACCTCTCGTATCAGAGCAACCCTGGTCGGCCAGTCGCGAGCGCTTACCGCTGCGACCTTCTCCACCGAATCCCAGACGCTTTTCTCCTTACGGAACCACTCAATCATGGAGTGAATATCGGCACAGGAGTTTCCGCTTCGTCGATGCCAGGCTTGCTCCATAGCGCGGGCTTCTGCTGCTAGGAATTGTTCGTCATAGGTGGCCATCTGGTGCTGAACGACACCGGGAGGAGTTTTGGAGAGCGCTCTGGCGTGCGGGTACATATGGCCCACAAAATCCCTGAAGGCATCCGTCTTCCTGAGATCTGCCAAATCGGGATCAATGGCAATCAGCCACATGTTCTTCTCGGTCTCGACGGTAGTGTAGGAACTGTCGGAAGCACGCAGCGCCTTCTTCAGTTCGTCAATTGCATGTTCGGCTAGGAGTGGATCACGTGTCTTCTTATACGTTTTCTGTCGTGTCTCATCGTTTTTCGGATCCCATATTTTTCGACTATCTCGCATTGCGGCCCCGTACACGCAGGCCGCGTTGTAATGATCCTGCCACTGCCTGCTTTCCGTTCGCAGCGGCCAATCCATGCGCAGCGGCCAGTGCGAAAAGTAGAGGTACTTCTTGACCCGTTCCCTTAGGGCATCGACGGACAAAGGTGACGGCAGTCCGGTAAACGGCCGATGCGTTGTTCCCCGCCAGCCGAATCCTGGGAGAGCGATAGGGTTTTCCCCAGGCTCCGCCTTTGAATACTCATCCCACGCCCGGGACAATTCCAGAGGGACCAGCAGGTCACGGCAGATTCGCAGATTGGTCCATGTGCGAGTCCTGGAATTCGCGCCACCTGGGACGATGAAAGCGAGCTTACAGTCTGCGGCAAGTCTGACCATCTCCTGTTCAGATGCCCGCTGGAAGAACAAACGGACTCGCCTGCAAGAATCGCTGCTAAGAATAGCTTCGACACACTTTCGCGCATCCTCCCTTTTCTTTGGATCCGCACCTTCGAAGCTCCGCAGCCTCTCGGCTTTGACCATTTCCAGGTAGCCGATGGGCCAGTATCGATTCGCCAATATTGGAATCAGTCGCCGGCGGATACCTTCGCGTACCCTCGCGCGCGAATCATCTCCATTACGCTTGCACCACTGCGTCGCCAGGTCCCGATCATCGTTCCGGTCATCCGCAGGGCGTCCGTGCCAAGGTCGACAACGCGGGCGCCGGTTTTCGCCCTCGTCTCGGTCATCGAAGAGTCGAAGCAACATCGCGTGGGCGTATCGCACTTCAATCGCGTCTGGACGTCGCCGCAGATGCAACAAATATCGGGGGCGGCGGAGATGTCCGAATGACTGCCAGAGTCGCCGCGTGTAGTCGTCTTCCCGCTGTCCGTCAGATATAAGCGATCCTTGGATCATGTCAAGGGCATCGATGTACAGGCCGCATTCCTGCTGCACTTTCGACAATTCGAATCGTATATAGGGGTTGAGCGGGTCAAGTTGCAGCGCCTTGTAGTACCAGTGCATTGCCTCATCATTTTGGTGAACTTTGTGGAGCTGATTTGCTCTCTGGACTGCCTCAAACAGCTCAGGGGGAATATCACGCCCTACCCAGTCACGCCAGGGAAGGCGCTTGCCTGCTCGGGTGACGGGCAGGAGCGACGCGACAACCCAGTACGCGGCGCTGCTGACAGCCTCTTCCCAATTTGATCCCCACACCGTTGTCATTCGGCAGCCGCCGAGCGCGTACGAGGTAACGGTCACGGTTAGGCCGTAGCGCGGTTCTTGGTCGCGAGCCCGTAGCTCTCCCCTGACCCGGTATGCGAGCTTCGGCCTCAAGCGCGCCAGGAACCGCATCATGCTTGCCCCGAGACGCTTTGGGTCGGGGTCCATGTCCCCGACCAGGTCGAGAACGCTTTCCTCAGGTGGCTCGGGGACACCAGGCGGCGGGTACAGGCTTGTCTCCGAAAGCTGTTGGCGAAACTGCGCGGTCAGACCGGCGACTGGCGGAGTAGTAGCGGACGTCCCGGTGGCATCCTGAAGCGGCTGTACTTCGACTGGCCCAGGCTTGTACGCACTGCGAGCGAGCAGCGCACGCCGCCAAGCCGCGAATATCCACAGGAGCAGCGCGAGTGCCGCAAAACGGGCACTCGCCGGTACGTTTTCGCCCCCGTTACTTCCAGTCACCAGCCCTGCGATACCGCCAAAGAGTTCATTCAGCCACGCCCACGAGTGCCATTCAGCCGAACTGCTGCCCTTCCACATATGACCGGCCCAATAAGCCATGGCGAGGAGTCCAGCCAGCAGGACGCCAAAGTACAGCCACCGGCGCCCTGGGTATCGGAGCGGGAGGGATGAGGGAGCCACTCGGGCCCGCTTCGGATGCGTCATCATGGATTTCCCCATGCATCTCGGATCCGTATACTTCCCAGCCTGAAGCAGGATCCCGCAGCATGCATCTCGGCGCAATGCCAGCGGAGATGGCTGCAGCAAAGACGATCCGCGCACGGCAACTCAGTTCCGGTCTGGGCGGCGGGGCCGGGAGCCCAGGGTGATTTCAAAGTCTGAGTGATCTTGTGAGTGTGCAGGTCACGACGGTGTGACGATGTCTGCTGGGCGCGCGACGCAACGAAGCTCCGTTGTGGAGGTGACCTTCCCAAGTCGCCTTCGCCCAAAGGAGCTTCGATGTGCCGCCAGTCTGCCACCGTCTGCCTGACCAAGTCGCCCAGCCGTCAGCATCGGTCGATCGGTCCGCTGGCGCTGCGGCTGCAGACGCTGGCTGATCCGCGCTCGCGGCGCGGGAGGCGTCACCCGTTCGTGGCGGTGCTGCTGGTCCATCGCATCGTGGCCACCTGCGTCCGCCTCGGCATTCCCGCCCTGGCCGACCTGGCCTACCTCGGCGCCGGCGGCACCTTCGCGACGCCCACCCGACGCCCGCCCCGCAACGAGCTCACCGCCCGGCAAAGATCGATGAACCGCTCGCACGCCCGGCTCCGTTATCCCGTCGAACGCGGCATGGCCACCCTCAAGCGCTGGCGCATCTTCCGTCACGCCCGCTGCAGCCCCAACCGCCTGTCGTCAGCAGCCAAAGCCATCCTCACCCTGGAGTGGCAACGCTGAAATGGCTCAGTGGCTTTACCCCGGCGGCCCGTGCGTTCGAGGACCGGCACGTTCGGCTCACTCGGTCCAGAAGTCAACGCCGTGCTGCCCCGCGAGGAGAGCGCCGCGGTGGAGTGGACAAGAGGGGTGGCAAGTCTCCGGCTCGTTGAGGTTGTGAAGATGCGGGTGGCCCGCCAGCGTCGCTGGGCCGGGATGACGGCCTCGAGTTCCTGAAGTTTCGGGGTCGCCGTCTCCCCGCCGCTTCTGCTGCGGCCTGCAGCAGGCGGGCGGGCAGCGTAAAAGCCGGCCAGATCCGGGCGAGGTGCCGGGCGGCTGGTGTCGCGTACCAGCGGGTGCAACCGCCCGATCGGCAGCGCGTCCAGCCCGGCCGCGGAGTGCCGGGTCAACTCGACACTTCCTCCGGTCGCCGGTCATCGCTGGCTGTGGCGGGGATGGCGTTGTCGATGAGGACGGCGGCGATGGCGGCGGCGGTGGGGAAGGCGTCGGCGTTGAGGACCCGGGTGCGGGCCGCGGCGCCGTCGATGAGCAGCGCGAGCTGCTCGCCGAGCTGTTCGGGGTCGGGGGCGCCGGCTTCGCGGGCGGTGTCGGCGAGCCGCGCGGCGACGGCTTTCTTGTAGTCGCGTGCGTACTGGGACGCGGGGTGCTGGGGGTCGTTCAGTTCGACGGCGGCACCGATGTAGGGGCACAGGGGGGTGGTGGGGGGGATGTCGAAGGCGGCGAGGAGCCGTTCGCGGGGCGTGAGGTCGGTGCGGTCGAACACGCCGGACAGAACGGAGGGGTCGAACCGGCGCAAATACTCGGCGACGAGTTCGTCCTTGCTGGTGAAGTGCTGGTAGGCCGTGCGCTTGGACACCTCGGCCGCCGCGCATAGCTGGTCCATGCCGGTGCGGTTGATGCCCTGCTCGCGGAACAGCTGCTGGGACGCGCTGAGGATGCGCTCGCGGGCGCCCCGGCCGCGGCGGCGGCCCGTGGGGCCCTTCTCCAACTCCGTCATAGACCCATGCTACCCGACATGGGTAACGGACGGTGTACATAGTTGCACCCCGGCCGCCCGCCCCGTACGGTACGTACACAGGGCGGTGTACATAACGCCGCCGTCCCAGGTGCGCACGGCACCACCGACTCAAGGGAATGACTATGGGAAAGCTCGACGGCAAGGTAGCGGTCATCACTGGCGGCACCACCGGCATGGCGCTGGCCGGCGCGAAGCTGTTCGTCGACGAGGGAGCGCACGTCTTCATCACCGGCCGCCGCCAGGAGGCCCTGGACGAGGCCGTGAAGCAGATCGGCCGCAACGTCACCGGCGTCCAGGGCGACGCCGCCGACCTGGACGACCTGGACCGCCTGTACGACACCGTCAAGCGGGAGAAGGGCAGTCTTGACGTGCTGTGGGCCAGCGCCGGAGGGGGCGAGCCCGCCCCGCTCGGCGAGATCACCGAGGCCCAGTTCGACACCTGGTTCGGGCTCAACGCCCGCGGCACCCTGTTCACGGTCCAGAAGGCCCTTCCGCTCTTCAACGACGGCGGCTCCATCCTCATGACCGGCTCCAACGCCTCCCTCGGCGCCTTCCCCGGCTGGAGCGTCTACGCCGGCAGCAAGGCCGTCCAGCAGGCCTGGGCCCGCATCTGGCTCAACGAGCTCAAGGACCGCCGCATCCGCGTCAACGTCCTGACCCCCGGCCAGGTCGCCACCGCCAAGCAGGAAGAACTCTTCGACGAGGCCACCAAGCGCCAGTTCGAGTCCCTCATCCCCCGCGGCCAGATGGGCCGCCCCGAAGAGATCGCCACCGCCGCCCTCTTCCTCGCCTCCGACGACTCCAGCTACGTCAACGGCATGGAGCTCGTCGCCGACGGCGGCACCACCGCCCTCTGAACCGGACAACATACGACCAGGGCAGGACATCTCATGAGCAGCATCAGCATCATCGGCACCGGGAACATGGCCCGCACCATCGGTGCGCGGGCGATAGCGGGCGGCAACACCGTCGAGGTCATGGGCCGTGATCAGTCCAAGGCCGCTGACCTGGCCAAGGCTCTCGGCGGCGGCACCACGACGGGAGAATGGGGCACCGCCCCGGCCGGGGACATCGTCATCGTGGCCCTGTTGTACGACGGTGTCGTGCCGGCCGTCGCCCAGTACGGAGACGCTCTCGCGGGCAAGGTCATCGTCGACATCAGCAACCCCTTCAATTCCGCGTTCGACGGGCTGGCCCACCGCGAGGAGACCTCGATCGCGCAGGAAGTCGCCAAGGTCGCCCCGGCCGGCGCCAGCGTGGTGAAGGCGTTCAACACCGTCTTCCGCCATGTCCTGGAGAAGGGGCGGCCCGACGTCTTCATCGCCGGCGACAATGCGCGGGCCAAGGCAAGTGTGGAGGCGTTCATCGAGAGCCTCGGGATGCGCCCGCTGGACGTCGGCGGCCTGAAAATGGCGCACTGGCTGGAAGGAGCGGGCGTGGTCACGGTGGGCCTCGCCAACCACGGGGTGGGGAACTTGGACTTCGCCCTCAGCATCACCGAACTTGCCGTCTGAGCAGCCGGTTGACGGATGCCCGCGCCGGTCTGTGCGGTGAGCGTCCCGGCCCACTGCGGATCGCCGGGGACCGCCTGGAGAAGCTGAGTGTTGATCAGGATCAGCCTGGATCGCAGGAGATGGAGAGCGAGCATGGAGACCTCGGCGTGCTCGCGTTCGGCGCCGGTGAGGACGCTCTCGCGGCCGTAGGAGATCTCGTCGTTGGTGGAGTTCCAGCTCTCGACGACCTGTAGTCCGCCGTTGATCTCGCGCCGGAGATGCTCATCAGCGAGATAGTCGCAGGCGGAGATCGGTCCTGACCGCCGCCCGAGTTCTCGGCTTCAGGAGTTCGAGGCCGTGACCGGGGCGTGTACCGGTGGTTCTGGAAATCGGTGAGGCCTCTCCGCAGCGTTGGAGGGGCCTCACTGGTCATGCGGTCAGATCCGTACCGGCTTCGTGCGTCGGGTCGTGGAGGTTCGATCTCAGGGTTTGCCGGCGCCGGCGGAACCGCTGCCTGCGACGCCGCCTACGCGGGCAGCGCGCCGCTCTGTGCCGTCTTGCGGCGGCGCGCGGACAGGCGGGAGCCGGACTCGCGGCGGGCGGCGCGGCGCAGGAGGGGCACCGCGAGGAGGAACCCGAGGACGGCCCAGGCGGTCAGGACCAGGGCGACCGTGGGCAGTTCCCAGGAGCCGGCCACCTCGGCGGTCCGTGCGGCGTCCGGCAGCAGCACCGAACGCAGGCCCTGTGCCATCCACTTGAGCGGGAAGACGGAGGCCACCTGCTGGACCGGCACGGGCAGCGAGGTGATCGGGAACATCACTCCGGAGGTGATCAGCAGCCCCATGGTGGGCAGCATGGTCCACGCCAACGCCTCGCGCGGGTTGGGCAGCACGGCGCCTATGGCCGCGCCCAGCGGTACGACGGCGAGCAGCCCGAGCGGGGTGACCCATAGCAGCGTCAGCCAGCCCCCCGGCCCGCGCGGCAGTGGCCCGTCCACCAGCAGCGCCCCGGCGACCAGGAGCAGGGCCAGGGTGCCGAGCGCCATGACGACCACCAGCAGGCACTTGGCGACGAGGAAGGCCGGTATCCCGCCGGGCGTGGCGCGCAGCCGCAGCAGGGCGCCCTCCTCCCGCTCGGTCACGAGGATCTGCGGGAGGTAGATCAGCCCGACCTGGAATAGCAGATAGGCGGCGAAGCCCGCCAGCACCAGATGAGTCATCGGGGTATGGGTACCCGGCACATCGTCGTCGATGTAGGCGGCGACGAGCAGCGCGACGACCACGTTGGTCAGATGGCCGGACACCTCCCTGCCGTTGCGCAGGAGGTGTCGCAGCTCGATTCCGCCGCGCCGGAGCCCGGCACGCCAGATGTTCGTCCTGTTCGTCTTGTGTGCCACCCTCATGCGGCCCGTGCCTCCTCGTCCGCGTCCCTGTCCGTGCCGTCGGCCCCATCCGTGCCATCGGCCTCCCGGTGCACCATGTGCAGATAGGTGTCCTCCAGCGTCGGGCGGCGGATTTCCAGGTCGGCGATCGGTCCGGCGGCGTGCCGGTGGAGTTCCCAGACCAGCCGTGAGGGGTCCTCGGTGCGTTCGCGGCGGGGCGTCCCATCGTCGGCCGTCCAGCGGACCTCGGCCTGGGCGGCGGCTCGCCGGGCCAGTTCCGCGGGTGGGCCACAGGCCCTGATCCGGCCGCCGACCAGCATGGCGATCCGGTCGGCGAGCCGCTCGGCCTCCGCAAGGTCATGGGTGGTGAGCAGGACGGTGACGCCCTCGTCGCGGGCCAGCCGTTCGACCAGGACGTGGAACTCGTGCCGCGCCTGGGGGTCGAAGCCGGTGGTCGGCTCGTCCAGGAAGAGGAGTTCGGGGCGGCCGACGATGCCGAGCGCGACGTCGAGGCGCCGGCGCTGGCCGCCGGACAGTCGGTCCACCTGCCGGCCGGCCTGGTCGGTGAGGCCGACCAGGGCCAGCAGTTCGGCCGGGGCGCGCGGGTCGGGGTAGTAGGTCGCGAAGTGCGTCAGCAACTCGGCGACCCGCCAGCGGCGGTGGTCGCGCCAGGACTGAAGGACCAGGCCGATCCGGGCTCGCCACGCGTCGCCGCCCCGCTCGGGATCCGTGGCGAGGACGCTCACCTCCCCGCCGGAGCGCTGCCGGAAGCCCTCCAGGATCTCGACGGTGGTGGTCTTACCCGCGCCGTTGGGCCCGAGCAGCGCGAAGACCTCGCCGCGGTGGATGTCCAGGTCGACGCCGCGCAGGACGTCGACATCGCCGTACGCCATGGTCAGATCGCGTACGTGGATCACGGGCTGGACGCCGGTGCGCCCGAACGTCGTCATCGGCCCGCCTCCGCGGGGTACTGCTGTTGTGCCGCCCCGGTCGCGGGTCCGGCGCTGTCAACGATGGCCCGGAGTGCCGCCACATGTCCCTCGAAGGCGGTGCGCCCGCGGTCCGTCAGCCGTACCTTCGTACGGCGGTTGCG
The DNA here is from genome assembly GCF_057707815.1 of Actinacidiphila sp. bgisy160. NCBI lineage: Bacteria > Bacillati > Actinomycetota > Actinomycetes > Kitasatosporales > Streptomycetaceae > Actinacidiphila > Actinacidiphila sp. bgisy160. The sequence continues at coordinate 99,821 of NZ_JBYIQW010000017.1, read as the reverse complement.
GCCGCCGCCCTCCTTCTGGATCTCCAGGTATCCGGCCCCCTCCAAGGTGTGCAGCTGCTTGGAGAGCGCGGAGTCGCTGAGCGAGAGGCTGTCGCGGACGAACGCGAAGTCCGCCGACTCGGTGGCGGCCAGCAGCGCGACCACTGACAGCCGGGTGGCGGGGTGGATCAGCTCGTCGAAGCCGGCGGGGGTGCTCATCGGCCCGTCGCCTCGCCGACCGCCGGTTCGCCGCCGCTCCGCACCGAGTCAGCCGCCCAGCGGTTGGCGGGACCGAGGGAGAGCAGGTACACGGCCACCGCGGCCGTGGCCTGGATGGGGCCGGAGTAGATCGGCGCCAGCGGCTCGGTCAGGTGGTCCGACAGCACGATCGTCCCACCGACCAGCACCGCCGCCGCACCGAACGCGGCCCACGTACGCCCGGGGCAGCGAGTGTGATGCAGTCGCATCCGGCTCCTGCGGCTGCTCATCACGACCAGCACGCTCAACAGGCCGGCGTAGGCGGCCATGAACAGTCCGACGCCCCACTGGGGCAGGTCCATGCCCACGCCGGCAAGGAACACCCACATGAGCGCGGCCGTGCCGTAGGCCATGCCGCGCCCGCCGGACACGGAGCGCTCGAACTCGTCGTACACCCGCTCCTGCGGCACTCGGATGCGCTGGAGATCCTTCCATGCCTGTTCGGCATCCACCGGCATGCTCACGGCCATCACCCTCCTGTCCCCGATAACTTTCCTATCAGGAAAGTTACTCTTGGCTTTCCTGGTAGGCAAGACGGAGGGAACTTCGTCTTCACGCCTCCCCGCCTGGAGCAGGCCGCGGTGGACATCGGCGCGGGAGGAGCAGGCGGGACCGCGCTTCAGGACGGCCAGCCGGGCACCACCAGCTCGGTGGACAACGGTCTCGGCAGCGTCGCGCGCGCATTCGGCGGCAGCGGCGCGCGGTTCGCCTCCACCGGTGGCTCGGGCGGCAACGCCTCCTGTCCCGGGCAGGGCACGGTCCGAGAAGGCGCCGCCGGCGGGGCCCGGCGGGACCACCGCTCCGCCGGGCCAGGGAGGTCGTCCCGCGGTGGACGGCGTCATCCAGCCGGCACCGTCGAATGCGGGCATCGGCGGCACAGGCGGCAGCACCTCCAGCCCCAACACCGGCGAGGCCGGCGGTCCCGGATACGTCGTCATCTGGTGGTAGCCCACGGGCCCCCGCAGACCTATGTGCGCCACCGGAGTCCCGTCGCCACGCAGGGCCCCGACCGTCCGCGGTCGGGGCCCTGCCCTCGCCGTGCGATGGTGAGAACGACCGGCTTTCCGCCGTTGACGACCAGGTTGGAGACCTTCGTCGTGCCGGCCTGCTCGTCACCCCGGGTCCCCGGTTCGCCGAAGGCGCGGATGACGGTGCGCCGGACGCTGCCGCCTTCGTCGTCGACGGCCGTGGCCGACGCGGCCCCGGCCCGCAAGATCTGGGACGGCCCACGCACCGCCTCCGCTGTGAAGCTGTGTTCCGGCCTCGCGATCGGGGTCGGCCTGAAGGGTCTTGCGGCCACCAACACGGTGCCGCAGGGCGGCGCACGCCCTGTGTCACGTCAAGGCCACAGATTCCGGTGACCGGCCTGCTCGGGCACGTCCCGGTGGTAACTTCCACCGATCACTTGACCCTGCCTTTACGAGATCCAGGGGGAATCACGATGGCCACTCCGCCGCCACCGCCCGGCACCAACCCGTACTCCCAGCAGCCGCCCGCCCCGTACGGTCCGCAGGGCGGCAACCCGTACAGCGTGCCCGGCCCTCCGGTGCCCGCACCCGCGCGCCGCGTGAGCGTCAAGGCCATCGTCAGGGGGATCGCCGGCCTCGTCGTGATCGGCTTCGTGGTCTACGGCGGCTACACCGTCTGGTTCGGGGGCGCCGCGACCGCGGACGCGGGCGACTGCCTGCACGCCGGGAACGCGGCGGCCACGGGCGTGATCTCCGTCGGGGACCCGGAGTTCGAGATCGTGGACTGCGGTGACACGAAAGCCCAGTTCAAAGTCGTCAGCAGGCAGTCCGGGACGGACGGCACCTGCGACGACCCGTACCGGACGTACAGCCAGGGCGGCGCCGGCCGGGACTTCACGCTCTGCCTCGAACCGGTGAAGTGAGCCCTCACCCTCGCCCCTGAGGCCCGCCCCGGCCACGGTGCGGTCCCGGACGTCGGCGCCGACGTCGTCAGCGGCGACGGCGCCGCCGGCGGCTCCGCGCCTGCGTACACCGCGGCCCGCGAGGGTCCGCGAGGGCCACTTCGTCCGCACCCCGGGGCGACGTGCCCTTCGGCGCCGCCAAGACCGGCGACACCAGCCCGCTCAAGGCCGCCCTGGCCGGCGGCGCCCCGATCGTCAGCACCGACCTCCCCGTCCCGGGCCTCGCCGCCCGCTCGGCAGCGCCTACGCCGCCCAGCCCCCGGCGGCGGGCCTGCCCGCTGCGACCCGTTGATCGCGCCGAAGTCCCGCCGCTCCGTCAAGGGCTGACCGACGGCGTTGCGACGCGAGAGGGCCGGCCGCCTGGCGTCCGGCCCCTTGCGGTACCGACGGCCGGGCGTGAGTGGGCGCAGCGGTGGGCGGGGGTGCGACGCAGCAGCGCGAGCAGGGAGAACGTCACAGGGCGCGGCGTACGCGTATGCGCAATCGCAATCGTTTTGTGCGCCGTCTGTGCAACCCGCCTGCGGCGCGGCGGAGTAGTGATGGGTGAGCGGATTACCGGCGGTGGGGCACGGCGGGGTGCGCATGAGGTTCATCAACCGAGGAGGAGCGTCGAGTTGTCCGGATTCAGAGGTGTCGCAAGGGCGGCCGCACTGCTGGGCGGAATCCTGTTGCTGACAGGGTGCACGGGATCCTCCGGGTCCGACTCCGCCGCCCGTTCGGCCACTTCACCCTCGACGGACGCCTCCGCCACGCCCGGCCCGTCGGCGAGTGACTCCCCCTCGGCGCTGCCGTCCCACTCCGTCACGTCGCCCTCCGCCACGGCCCCGACGCCCTCGACCCGCTCCACCGCCCCCGCCACCTCACCCAGCACGCGGCAGGCCCCCGCCCGTCTGCCCGGCTGCGGCAATCTGACCGTCAGCGGCGAGGTCAAGGCCGCGGTGACGCGGGCGTACCGGAACCGTTCCCCGCGCCTGGTACACATCGAGCCGGCGCCGCAGCGGTTCTTCTACGGTCAGTGCGGTACCGTCCGCTACGCCGCCGCCCAGTTCCAGCCCACGAGGGGCGCGACCGAGGGCGAGCTGGTGAGCTTGCAGGACGAGGGCAGCGCGATGAAGTACTTCCGCGCCGCCTCCGGGAGCGACTGGGTCTACATCGCCACCGACGGCTTCCCCGCGGGCGAGGGCGGTTGCCGCGACATCCCGCAGATCCCCCGGGCCCTGGCCACGGCCTGGCGGAATTGCGCCGTCGCACGCTGACGGCACGCCGCCGGGCAGGGCGGCGGCGAGGACTCCGCCCTGCCCGGCGTCAGGGCGACCCCTGGACGGCCACGCGCACCGGGGCGGAACCTCCGGGCGGATCGCGCCGCCGGGTCCGTCAGGTCGCGGGCCGCAGGACTGGCCTGTCACCAGGACGGCGCAGCGCGGCAGCGGCGTTCCGGACCAGGCGCGGCCCCCGGCGTGGAGGGGGATCGCTGGTCAGGGCCGCCCGTGCGGTCGCGCCCTGCCCAGCGGGCAGCCTTCCGCTCGTCGCGCCGAATGTCCCGTTTGGATAGATTCCCAGGGAACCGCCCTGAGGTGTGGACACCCGCGACGCCTCCCGGCGCAGGGAACCGAGTGCGCGCCAGGGCAAGCGGCGGCCGCCACGGCCGCCCGTCCGTACGGGACAACAGGACCTTCGGCCCGTGGAGGCCGCCGAGGAACGGGGAACCGACGATGGCCACCGACTCACCCGTGCAGCTCGGCATGATCGGGCTCGGCCGCATGGGCGCGAATCTCGTGCGCCGGCTGATGCGCGACGGCCATCCATGCGTCGTCCACGACCTCAACCGCGACGCGATGCTGGAACTGGAGAAGGAGGGGGCGACGGCAGCCGCCTCCCTCCAGGACTTCGTGGAGAAGCTGGCGCCGCCCCGGAACGTATGGCTGATGGTCCCGGCGGGGGTCGTGCAGTCGACGCTCGACGAGCTCGTCGCGCTGCTGGAACCCGACGACACCGTCATCGACGGCGGCAATTCCTACTACCGCGACGACATGGCCCGCGCCCGGCAGCTCGCCGAGCGGCGAATCCACTACGTCGACTGCGGCACGTCCGGCGGCGTCTGGGGGCTCGACCGCGGCTACTGCCTCATGATCGGCGGCGAGGACGAGCCGGTGGCGCGACTGGACCCGGTCTTCCGCACCATCGCGCCGGGCCGTGGGAACGCCGAGCCCACGCCCGGCAGGACCAGGACCGACGGGACGGCCCCGGAGGGCTATCTGCACTGCGGGCCGAGCGGCGCCGGCCACTTCGTGAAGATGGTCCACAACGGGGTGGAGTACGGGATGATGGCCGCCATCGCCGAGGGCCTCAGCATCATCCGGCACGCGGACGCGGGGCTGGGCCGCAGGGACGTCGACGCCGAGACCGCACCGCTGCGCGAGCCTGAGGCGTACCAGTACGAGATCGACGTGGCCGAGGTCGCCGAGGTGTGGCGGCGCGGCTCCGTCATCGGCTCCTGGCTGGTCGACCTCGTCGCCGACGCGCTCGCCCGTTCACCGCGGCTGGACCAGTTCACCGGCCGGGTCTCGGACTCCGGGGAGGGCCGCTGGACGGTCCAGGCGGCCATCGACGAGAGCGTGCCCGCCCCCGTCATCAGCGCCTCGCTGGCCGAACGGTACGCCTCGCGCGGGCTCGGCGAGTTCGGCGACAAGGTGCTGTCCGCGATGCGCGGCGAGTTCGGCGGCCACGCCGAGAAGACCGGGTGACGGCGCCATGTCCGGCCGTTCCCCCTCGCCGAGTCACGGTCCGGTCCCCGAGGACCACGTGGTGGTGCTCTTCGGCGCGACCGGCGACCTCGCCCGGCGCAAGTTGCTGCCCGGCCTGTTCCACCTCGCCAAGGCGGGGCTGCTGCCGGACCGCTACCGGATCGTCGGCTCGGCGCCGGCCCAGAGCGCGCTGAGCGACGAGGACTTCCGCAAGCACGCGCGGGACGCGGTCGCCGAATTCGGCCGGTCCAGGCCCGAGGGCCGCGCGTGGCAGGAGTTCGAGGCCGCCCTGTCGTTCGGCGCGTGCGATCCCGGCGCCGCAGAGCCGCTGGTCGCGGCCGTACGGGAGGCCGAGCAGGCCGTCGGCGGGAAGCCGCGGCGCCTGTTCCATCTGGCGGTGCCGCCGAGCGCCTTCACCTCCGTGGTGGAGACGCTCGGGGCGTCCGGCCTCGCCGAGGGCGGCCGGGTGATCGTGGAGAAGCCCTTCGGCACCGACCTCGCCTCGGCCCGGGCGCTCAACGCGTCGGTCCACGCCGTCTTCGACGAGTCCCGGGTCTTCCGCATCGACCACTTCCTCGGCAAGGAGTCGGTCGACAACATCCTCGCCCTGCGTTTCGCCAACGGCCTCTTCGAGCCGGTCTGGAACCGCGACCACATCAGCCATGTGCAGATCGACGTGCCGGAGAGCATCGGCATCGAGGGGCGAGCCCAGTTCTTCGAGGGCACCGGGACCTTCCGGGACATGATCGTCACCCATCTCTTCCAGCTCCTGGGGTTCGTCGCCATGGAGCCGCCCACGGCACTGCAGGCACAGTCCCTGCGGGACGAGAAGGAGAAGGTCTTCGAGTCGCTGCAGCCCGTCGACCCGGCCCATGTCGTCCGCGGGCAGTACGAGGGGTACCGGTCCGAGCCGGGCGTGGACCCGAAGTCGGACACCGAGACGTTCGTCGCCCTGCGCGTCGGCATCGACAACTGGCGCTGGGCCGGCGTGCCCTTCTACCTGCGCTCGGGCAAGTCCCTGGCCGAGGCGCGGCATGTGGTGACCCTGGGCTTCCGGGAACCGGCCCTGCGCATGTTCCCGCTGGCCGCACGGGGCCACTCCGGTGCCCGGAGCAACGCGCTGGTGATCGACTTCGACGACCCGGGCCGCATCACCGCCTCCTTCCTGGTGAAGGAGCCCGGCCCCGCCATGCGCCTGAGCACGGCGGAGATGGTCTTCGGCTACGCCGACTCCTTCAACACGATGCACGCGCTCGAGGGCTACGAACGCCTCCTCCTGGACGCGATGCTGGGCGACCAGTCGCTGTTCACCCGGTCCGACGGCATCGAGCGCCTGTGGGAGGCGTCCACCCCGCTGCTCGACGATCCGCCGCCGGTCCAGCCGTACGCACCCGGCTCCTGGGGCCCGGAAAGCGTCCACCGGCTGATCGCACCGCATCACTGGAGCCTTCCCGGCCACGCGTGAGAGGCAGGCAGGCGAGCCGGCCTCCTCTGTCCGCGCCGCGGCGGGTCACCGGCGGGCGCCCTGGAGACCGTGACGCCTTCCGTCCGGACCGCACTGCTCGACGGGGGCCGTGTCCGGGCCGGGGGCCCGACTCCCCGCCGGCTCGTGCGGGGTCGCCCGTTCCAGGAGGCCGGACATCGCAGGCGCCTCGGCGGCGCAGATGCCGCCCACCGTCCGGTACCGGAGTACTTCTCCCCTCGGCGGTCCGCCACGTTCCGGCAGGTCCGTCATGTACGCGACCGTCGCCGCGACTTCGCCATGGGGCTGCGATTCGGTAACGGCATGCTCTGCAAGTTGGTTCGACTGTGCAAAGTTTGCATAGTCTAAAGCCATCAGGAGGTCGGCCGCCGGATCCCTGTACGCCCTCGCGCCTGCCCGGGATCCGGTGCGCCACACCTCACATCGCGCGATTCCGGGGAGTTCATCTTCGTGTCACCCAGCCATAGCCTGTCCCGCAGGACGTTCCTGACCAGCGCTGCCGCTGTCGGTGGATTCGCGGCCGTACCCGGCCTGCTGTCGGGGTGCAGCTCGACGGACAGCTCGGACGACCTGCTGGCCACGATCCGCAAGCAGGGGTACGTACGCATCGGCTTCGCCAATGAGGCGCCGTACGGGTTCAAGGACGGCGGGCAGTTGGCCGGCGAAGCCCCCACCCTGCACAAGCAGATCTTCAAGGCCCTCGGCGTCCCGCAACTCAGAGCCAGCATCGTCGAGTTCGGAGCGCTGATCCCGAGCCTCAACGCCAACCGGTTCGACGTGGTGAGCGCGGGGATGGCGATCACTTCGGAGCGATGCGAGAACGCCATCTTCTCCGAGCCGGAGTTCATCTCGCCCACGGCGCTGATGGTCCGCAAGGGCAACCCCAAGAAGCTCGCGGACCTGGGCACCTGCTCGTCGGCCGGAGTCAGGGTAGGGGTGCTGACCGCCGCGGTGGAGAAGAGCTATGCCCAGGCCGCGGGCGTGAGCAATGACAAGATCATCTCGATCCAGGGCCAGCAGGACGGGCTGGACGCCCTGGTCGCGGGCCGGATCGACGCCTTCGCGTTGACCGGCATCTCGCTCAACTGGCTCGCCAAGGCCAACGCGGGCGCGCCCGTCGAAGTGCTCTCGCCCTTCGTGCCCATGGTCAAGGGAGAGAAGCAGTACAGCCCCGGCGGCGCGGTGTTCCGGTCGAAGGACACCGCTCTGCGCGATGCCTTCAACGTCGAACTGAAGAAGATCACCTCTGACCCCGACCGGTATGTCGGCCTCGTCGGCAAGTACGGCTTCGGCAAGTCCGAGATCCCACCCGCCGACCTGACGACCGCTGCGCTCTGCAAGAGCTGACGGCGGCTGGTCATGGAAGACTTCTTCACCGAGTTCTTCCGCTCATGGCCCGGTGTCCTGGAGAGCCTTGCGGTCACCGTGGAGGTCACCGTACTCGGGGCCCTGCTCGCGCTGGTGCTCTCCTTCCTGCTGGGCTTCGCCGCGGGTGCGCCGTGGCGACCGGTCCGGGGCGCGTGCCGCACCGTCGTGGAGTTCTTCCGCGGCACTTCGCTCTTCGTGCAACTCTTCTGGCTCTTCTACGCCCTCCCCATCATCGGCTACCAGCTCGTACCTCTGGCCTGCGCCGTGGTGGCGCTCGGTCTCAACTTCGGCGCGTACGGCTCCGAGGTCGTACGGGGAGCGCTGGCAGCCGTTCCCCGGGAGCAGCGGGAGGCCGCGATCGCGCTCAACATGACGGCGGGCCAGCGGATGCGTCTGGTGGTGCTGCCGCAGGCGTGGCCGCAGATGATCCCGCCCTTCAACAACCTGCTGATCCAGGTGCTGAAGTCCACCCCGCTGGTCTCCCTGATCACGGTTGCCGACATCACATTCCGGATCCAGCAGTTGCGCTCCGCCACGGGTGAGACCAAGAACGCCTACCTGGTCCTGCTCGTCCTGTACTTCGTGCTCGCGTACGTCCTCACCCTCGCCATGAACGCCCTGGAGAGGGCGGGGAAGGCCCGCCTGGGCCAGGGGAGCGCACGCACGACCCGCCTGCGTGGCACGGGCACCCCGCTGAACGCGGCTGCGCCGAAGGGAACCGTGTGATGTGGAACTGGGACAACGCGGCCGACTCGCTGCCGATCCTGCTGCGCGGATTCCAGCTCACCCTCGCCGTCACCGTGCTGGGCTCCCTCGTGGCCATCGTGCTGGGACTGGTCGTCGCGATGGCGTACCGCGGGCGGACATGGATTCGCCTGCCGGTTCGGGCCGCGGTCGAGTTCGTGCGGTCGACACCGGTGATGATCCAGCTGTTCGCCGCCTGGGTACTCCTTCCGCACCTACCCGTGATGACGATCGGCGTCGCCGTACTCGGAGTCCACTACGCCGCCTTCACCTCCGAGGTGTACCGGGCCGGCATCGACGCCGTGCCCAAGGGGCAGTGGGAGGCCTGCGTGGCGCTGTCACTTCCGCGTCGCCGGATCTGGCGGGCCGTCATCCTGCCGCAGGCGGTGCGCAACGTGGTTCCGGCACTGGGCAACTACGTGATCTCGATGTTCAAGGAGACGCCCTTCCTCAGCGTGATCGGCGTCGCCGAAATGGTCCACCAGGCCGACGAGTTCGGATCCGAGCACTTCGCCTATCTCGAAACGCTGACGCTCACCGCCGCGATCTTCCTCATCGCGAGCTATCCGACCTCGGTCGCCATGCGCAAACTGGAGGAGCGCCTTGCCAAGCCCTACTGAATCCGTACCGCTGGAGACGTCCTCCACCGAACCCGTCGGCAACGGCATCGACCGGATCACCTTCGACGGCGTGGTGAAGCGGTTCGGTGATCACACCGTTCTGGACCAGCTGGACTTCGGGGTCCGGCGCGGTGAACGCGTGACCTTGATCGGGCCGAGTGGATCGGGCAAGACGACCATCCTGCGGTTGCTGATGACGCTGGAACGCGTCAGCGAGGGAGTCATCTACCTGGACGGGCAACCGTACTCGCACATGCCCGGACCACGCGGAGAACTGGTGCCGGCCAGCGAGAGCCACTTGCGGCAGCTCCGCAGGCGGATCGGAATGGTCTTCCAGCAGTTCAACCTGTTCCCCAACATGAGCGTGCTCGCGAACCTCACGGAGGCGCCCGTACACGTGCTGGGCATGGACCGGGACGAGGCCGTCGAACTCGCAAGGGAACTCCTCGCCCTCGTCGGACTGAGCGACAAGGCCGACGCGCACCCGACAACGCTGTCCGGCGGACAGCAGCAGCGTGTGGCCATCGCCCGCGCCCTGGCCATGCAGCCAGAGGTGCTGCTCCTCGACGAGGTGACCTCATCGCTGGACCCCGAACTGGTCGCGGGCGTCCTCGACGTGCTGCGGGACATCGCCCAGACCGGCATCACCATGCTCTGCGTGACCCACGAGATGGGTTTCGCCCGGGACATCTCGCACCGGGTCATGATGTTCGACGGCGGACGCGTCATCGAATCCGGACCCCCGGAACAACTGTTCAACGATCCGCGGCAGCAACGCACGCGCGAGTTCATAAGGGCGGTTCTGTGATGGATACGGGCTCTGCCGTGGCAGTAACCCCCTACGCCGGAGTGACCTTCAAGCGGCCCAAGATCCAGGACGGTGCCGGGATGTGGCGGCTGGCCCGGCGAAGCGGGACGCTCGATCTGAACTCGTCCTACAGCTACCTGTTGTGGTGCCGCGATTTCACCGAGACGTCCCTGGTCGCCAAGGGTCCGGACGGCGAGCTCTGCGGATTCGTCACCGGCTACATACGACCGGAACTCCCCAACACCCTCGTGGTCTGGCAGATCGCCGTGGATACCGAGCTGCGCGGCCGCGGCGTGGCAGCAGCCATGCTGGACACGCTCGTATCACGTACCGGCTCCGCCGGGGCGTCGCATCTGGAGGCGACCATCACTCCGGGGAACACCGCTTCCGCGCGGCTCTTCGTTTCCTTCGCCGGGCGGCACGAAGCCCCGGTCACACGCGAGGTCCTCTTCGACACCGTTGTCTTCCCCGATGCACACGATACGGAGTTGCTCTACCGCATCGGGCCGTTCACCCCCACTCTCGCCAGGAGGTAACCGGTGGCTCTTCCCACCGCACCGACCACATCCGTCTTCGAAGCCGTGGAATCCGAAGTACGCAGCTACTGCCGTGACTGGCCCACCATCTTCGACCTGGCGCAAGGCAGCCGCATCCGCGACGAGGAAGGCCGTTGGTACCTGGACTTCTTCTCGGGTGCCGGGGCGCTGAACTACGGCCACAACAACGCAGGACTCAAGGACGCCCTGCTGGAGTACCTCGGACGCGACGGCATCACCCACGCCCTCGACATGAGCACGGTCGCGAAACGCGAATTCCTGGAAACCTTCCGCGATCTGGTCCTGCAACCGCGCTCCATGGACCACAAGGTGATGTTCCCGGGGCCCACCGGGACCAACGCCGTCGAGGCCGCGCTGAAGGTCGCACGCAAGGTCAAGGGACGAGAGGCCGTCATCTCGTTCACCAACGCCTTCCACGGCATGTCGTTGGGCTCGCTGGCCGTCACGGGCAACGCCTTCAAGCGGGCCGGCGCGGGCATCCCGCTGGTGCACGGAACCCCGATGCCGTACGACAACTACTTCGACGGCTCGGTCCCCGACTTCCTGTGGTTCGAACGGCTCCTCGCGGACCGCGGGTCCGGTCTCAATGAACCGGCTGCCGTGATCGTGGAGACGGTCCAGGGGGAAGGAGGGGTGAACGTGGCACGACCGGAGTGGCTTCGGGCCCTAGCCGACCTGTGCCGGCGCCACGACATGCTGCTGATCGTGGACGACATCCAGATGGGCTGCGGCCGCACCGGCACCTTCTTCTCCTTCGAAGAAGCAGGCGTCGTCCCCGACATCGTGACGCTCTCCAAGTCGATCAGCGGGTACGGCCTGCCCATGTCCCTGGTACTGCTACGGCCGGAACTCGACGTGTGGGAACCAGGCGAGCACAACGGAACCTTCCGGGGCAACAATCCCGCTTTCGTCACGGCTGCGGCCGCCCTGCGGTCCTACTGGTCCGACGACGTGCTGGCACGGCAGACACGGGCCCACGGCGAGGTCGCGCGGGCGGCGCTCGGGGCGATCTGCTCACGGCACGAGGGCGCGGTGCACCGCGGACGGGGCCTCGTGTGGGGGCTGGAGTTCCCCGACCGGTCCAGAGCCGCAAAGGTGTGCGCCCGCGCCTTCGAGCTCGGCCTGCTGGTGGAGACCTCCGGTCCGGAGAGCGAGGTCGTCAAGCTCCTGCCCGCGCTGACCATCTCCCGCGAGGAGCTCGCCCAGGGCCTCGGCCTGCTCGCGCAGGCCGTCGACGAAACCTGCTGACGGCAACACAGGAGGCAACGACAATGATCGTCCGGACCTTGCACGAACTCGAGGGAACCGACCGGGACGTCTCCGCCGAGAGCGGCACCTGGCGCAGCAGGCGCATCGTCCTCGCCGGAGACGGTGCCGGCTTCTCACTGCACGAGACGGTGATGTACGCGGGTACCGAGACCACCATGCAGTACGCGAACCACATCGAGGCCGTGCTGTGCATCGACGGCACGGGCGAGGTGACCGACCACGAGACAGGCCTGACACACCGCCTCTCACCCGGCACCCTGTACCTGCTCGACGGTCACGAGCGGCACACCGTGCGGCCTGCCACCGACCTGCGGTTCGTCTGCGTGTTCAACCCCCCGGTCACCGGGCGGGAGGTACACGACGCGACCGGTGCCTACCCGCTGATCACCGAGACCGAAGAGGTGTGAGCCGAGCATGACCGTCCCCATGACGAACACGGATGTCTACCCCACCCGAGGCGTGGCGGAAGTCATCACGTCCCGCCTCGACCCGGTCGTCTGGTCGGAACGCCCCGGCCCCTTCGCGACCGACGAGTTGCGCGGCTACGAACGCAACGGCTTCCTCACCGTGGGTGCCCAGATCACCGCGCAGGAGCTCGGCGTCTACCGCGCCGAGCTCGAACGCCTCCGCACGGACCCGACCGTCCGGGCCGATCCGCGCGCCATCGTCGAGCCCGCCTCTGACGAGATCCGTTCGATCTTCGAGGTCCACAAGATCAGTGAGACCTTCGCGCAACTCGTCCGGGACCCCCGGCTGGCCGAGCGGGCGCGCCAGCTCCTGGGCTCCGACGTCTACGTCCACCAGAGCCGGATCAACCTCAAGCCGGGCTTCGGAGCGGCCGGCTTCTACTGGCACTCGGACTTCGAGACCTGGCACGCCGAGGACGGACTGCCGAGGATGCGCACCGTGTCGGTCTCCGTCGCCCTCACCGACAACCTCGCCTGCAACGGCGGACTGATGATCATGCCGGGGTCGCATCACCAGTTCCTGGGCTGCGCCGGCGCCACGCCGCCCGATAACTTCCGGCGCTCGCTCCAGATGCAGGTGGCCGGCACTCCCTCCCACGAGGCCCTGACCGGCATGGCGAGGCGGCGCGGCATCGAACTGCTCACCGGTCCTGCCGGATCGGCGGTCTGGTTCGACTGTAACTGCATGCACGGCAGCGGCGACAACATCACCCCCTATGCGCGCAGCAACGTCTTCATCGTCTACAACAGCGTCGAGAACGCCGCCGTGGAGCCCTTCGCCGCACCCACTCGGCGCCCGGAGTACATCGGCGCGCGCGACTTCGCGCCACTGGGCTGAGCCCACGGCGGGAACCCCGCGCAACGGAAAGGGGTTCGTTCGAGGCGGAAGTCACGGCAGATGCGGCTCGGTGCCGGTGAGGGCGTCGGTGTTCCCCTCTCCGGCACCGGGCGTCTGCGGGTGGTGTCAGCAGCGGCGGCCGCTGTTGATGCAGTACACGGCTCGGCGCATGAGACGGTCCGGCATGACGTTGATGAAGTCGTCGTGATCGGTGATGGGCTTGTGCAGTTGTTCGGGGAAGCCGTCCACGGCGAAGTTCGGTTTCGCCGGGACGTTGTAGACCAGACGCATGACGAGCTGCGGAATGGCCCGGAAGCCCTGGGGGCAGCGGCCGTCCGGTCGGGCGAAGGCGACGTGGCTTCGGTGGTTGGCGCTGTCGGTGTTCTTCCCGTCCCAGCAGTTCTGGAAGGCGTAGCTGCGGACGACCCGGCTGCCGCGCGGACACAGGGGGTACTTGTCGGTGAGCTGGACCCGGTTCTCGTAGCCCGTGCAGCTCCAGTGGGCGTTGGCATTGGCCGTGCCGTTGGTGAAGGCCTTGGCGTCGCCGGTGATGATGCGCAGGAAGCGCGGCATGGCGGTCACCTTCCCGACGGGGCTGCCCCGGAAGCTGATGGTCGCCTGATCCGCGGTGACGATGCGGCCGATGTTGCCTTCGAGGCCGCCGCCGAGCTGGTCGGCGTCCGTCTCGCGGGTGCCGTCCTGGACGCGCAGCACCGGCCAGTAGTACGAGGACTTGTCGCCGTTGGTGCAGCTGGTGCCGGCCGCGGCGAGGCTGTCGTCCGTGGACTGGAAGTCGGTGGAGTCGTTGCCGACGTAGTCGTGGGTGTGGTGGGCGCCGTTGGGCACGCCGGGAGCAACGATGACGTTGTCGGTGTTGCGTCGCTTCTGCGCGTTGACGCCGCAGCGGGACACGAAGGTGCCGGTGGACGCGCCACGACGATTGCGGACGTGCTTGACGTTCGGGGCGACGGTGGTGATGTCCACGAAGTCGTCGGCGGTCGGTCCGCTCGGGAGCGTCGCGGAGGGGGAGGCGCTGGGTCCGGCGGAGCTGGGGATTCCCTTCACCGTGCAGGCGGCGAGCGAGACCAGGCCGCTGGGGCGCGCCGCGACCCGGTCGATGGCGGTCGCGATGCGATCGAGCGTCGCCTTGCGCTTGGCGCTCAGCGGGCCCAGAACGGCGTTGCGCACGAAGTCCTCGTCGGCCTGTCCTCGGCGCTGGGCGGTCCGCAGGCGCCGGTTGGCCTCCTCGATCTGCGCTCCGAGCTGCTCGAGGTTGCGGCGCACTTCGGCGCGTGCCCGGCTGGGGACGTCCGGCAGGTGCCTGCTCACCTTTGGGCAGTCGACGGTGGGCGCGGCACCCTGCCGGTTGCGGTACTCCCCGGCGCTGGCGGAGACGTTGAGGGTCGCGATGACGCCGCCGCCCAGGAGGAGGGCGGTGGCCGCGACGAGCGTGGTGTTCCTTCGCCTGGCGCGTGAGCCATTGCGGGTCATGGGTCGCATGGGGTTACCTTCGGTCGGGCGGTCGGGGTCAGTGGGGTATGGAGGAGGCGACGTCCTCGAGCGTCGCGTCGGTGACGAGGCCGGTGTCCTCCAGGACTTCCATGTGGTCCTGGACGGTGTCGTTGGCCTGCGTTGCCAGGCGCCGGACGAGGGGGTTCTTGGTGGTGGCCCGGACCTCGCCGATGACGATGAAGACCTTGCCGTGGGAGTTGCGCAGCAGGTCGACGAAGAGCTGGTCGAACTGAAGCCCCTGGGCGTTCTCCAGTTGGCGGACCCATGCCTGCTGTTCCGGGGTGGCCTGGTCGGGTATGGGGACGCCGAGGCCCCTGGCGTCCTCGCGTACGAGTTGGTCGAGCTTGCTGTGCCCGTCCAGTAGATGCATCCCGGCGCGTTTGACGGCCTCGCTGGAGGCGTGGGTCTGGGCGAGTCGGCCCGCCGGGATCTCCCACAGCCCGGCCTGACGCACCTTCGTCAGAAAGGTCTTGTCCAGGTCCGTGAGGTTCCCCGTCGTGTTCGACCTGGTGGCGTTCGGAAGGCCGGCCGCGACGGCCTCGCTGGAGAGACCGTCATGACGGGAATCGAGCAGGGAGACCGCGGCGATGACCGCCGCCACGACAAGGACGACGGCCGTGGCCGTAACGCGGCGGGAGGAGTAACGGGCTTGTCGGGCATGGGAGTTCACGGGGTGCCTCCTGGCTATGGGGCGTCAGGGCACCCGGCACGCTACCTTTGCACAATGCAAAGTTCTCTCTTTTGACGATTCCAGCCGCCGCGGGGGGTGCCCGGGCTACACTCCGCCGCCCTCTCTGCGCTCTGTACGGATTCGCGCACCGATGCGTTCAGCGTCGCGTCCGCGAGCGCGGCGAGTACGCGCGCGCCGGGCCGGATTCGCGCGGCTTCCGTCCACGGCGTGCCACGGGGCGCGGAATCGATTAGACTGTGCAATGTTTGCATGGCCTAATCAATTGGCCGGGAGGTGGCGCCATGCCTCACAGGACCAGGACGGTTCAACCCCCGACCGGGCTGCGGCGCACATTGCTGCGGGCGCCGATCCAGCTGTACCGATGGCGTCTGGGCTGGCTGCTCGGCAGCCGGATGCTGCTGCTCACCCACACGGGGCGCGACACCGGACTGCCCCGGCAGGTCGTCCTCGAGGTCACGGGCCGGGACCCGGACACCGGCGCATACCGGCTCGCCGCCGGCTTCGGCGAAGGATCCCAGTGGTACCGCAACATCCGGCGCACTCCGTGGGTGACGATCCAGACAGGGCTCCGAACCACGCCGGCCGTCGCCCGACCGCTCCCCCCGGACGAATCAGGCCGGCTCATGGCCGCGTACGCCTCGCGGCACCCCCGCCTGGCGCGGCGGCTGATGCGCCTGTGCGGCCTGGAGACGGACGGCAGCGCCGACGACTACTACCTGATCGGCCGGGACCACATCCCGTTCGTCGCGGTGACCCCGGCACCTCCTGACGAGTGATCCGGGCGACGATCTTCCACGCAGATAGGCGAGTTTCCATACTTTTGCGCTGGGCAATAAAATGGACATCCACCCACACAGTGGAGGAGATGGCACATGAACGACAGGGGAAGCCACGAGGCGTACTCGTTCGTCTGCCTTGGCTGCGGACGCGGGTGGGAGCAAACGTACGAGATTCGGCACGCCACCGACGTGTCAGGACGGCCCTTGACCGAGTACCACGCGGACGGCGTGCATGTGCCGTCCCCGTTGGCGCATCCCAGGTGTCCCTCATGCACCAGCACGCAGATCCGCATCCTGCGTCCTGGGCGTGTGGACGGGGCCAAGCCCTGAGTCCGGGCGCGGCCGGGTGGGCCGCTCCCCGTATCACCAGCCGACGTGCCGCTGCGTCCCGTCGGTCACGGACGGCTCGCCGCCGGCCTCGGTGAAGGCCTGCAGGGCACGGATCAGATGGCGCCGCTGACCGGGTGGCATCGCGTCGACGATGCCGGCGATCTGGGACCTGCGATGTTCGGTGGCCTCGTGCACGGTTCGCCGGCCGGTGGCGGTGAGGGAGATCACGCTGGTGCGCCGGTCGGTCGGCTGGTGGCCGCGCATCACCATGTGCACGGCTTCCAGGCGGTCGAGCATGCGCATAGCGGTCGACGGCTGCACACCCAGCTCGGCCGCGAGCTGTGACAGGCTCAGCGCGCCGCGGGTGTCGAGGACGACCAGCATCCGGAACTGCGGCAGTGTCAGGGCGTCCTCGACGGCCGCGAGCGAGCGCGCGGACACCGCGACGAGGAGGCGTGAAGCGGTCAGCACAGCACTGACCATCGCCTCGGCGTCGGATTCGGAAGCTGGGGTTCTGGCGGCCATGGGTCATTTGTACAACGTGCCTCCACACACGTGGTGGCACACCCCTGCCTGAGGCGGATGTCCGGTGCGCGGCGCCGGTGCCGCCGGACGGGCCATGTGCCGGATCCCACCCGGGCGAGAGCCCGTGCACCCAAGCAAATGCCGCAGCCGCAACCGCCCGCCGCACGGTCCGCAACCTCGGCCACTGCGCGCGTCGTCGGCGGCATCGGGCAGCTCCGTCCCCGGCCGGTGCCCGCGGACCGGTCGGCGCATCAGGTGCGGGCGAGGTCGGACAGGAGTACGGACAGGAGGCGTTCCTCCATGACCGCCCGGCCGGACCCCGCCAATGCCCGGGCCAGTCCGGGGTCCCAGGGGCTGGGTGCGGGGGGACCGGCAAGGGGCGTGGATTCGCCGTAGCCGAGGGCGGCGGTGTAGTCGGCCTCGGTCATCCGCCAGGGTTCGGCGCCGTGCCGGGCCAGGGCCGCGGCGGTGATGCGCAGGCCCGGCCAGTCGAAGTCGGCGCGCCAGCGCAGGCGTACGCCCGCGCGGGCGGCGTCGCCGAGCAGCCGGTGGCAGGCGGCGGACGGTACGCCCTCGGTGCAGACCAGGGCCGCGCCGCTGCCCTGGAGTTCGGCGGCGGCCGCGCGCAGGACGGCCGGGTTCTCGCAGACGAAGACGGTGCGGGCGGCCGGGACGACGGGGTCGGGGGCGGAGGCCAGCTGGTGGAGGGTGAGCCGGAAGGGGATGCCGGCCTCGGCGGCCTCGCGCAGCCAGCGGCTCACCGGGCCGTCGCCTCTGGCGCCGGTTCCCAGGACGAGCACCTGGCTGGCGAGGTCGTCTGCGACGACTCCGGCGCTCTCCCACAGGACGCGCCGGCCCACCCGGTCGCGCGGCACCTCGCCCGGGGTGCCGCCGCGTTCGGCCAGCGCCCGCAGCACGAGCTGCTCCAGGGGGCCGCCGGCGGCGAGGGACTTGGTGTCGCCGGTGGCCCGTTCGGCGAGCACCGGCAGCGGCACGATCCGCGACGGGTCCTCGGGGAGCCGCTCCAGGACCCGGACGGCGGCGCCGAGCAGCGGCGGTCCGGTGCGGCGCACCAGGCGTGTGAGGGTGCCGTCGGCCGCGATCTGGTCCAGCCAGCGGGTGAACCAGGCGTCGCCGGCCAGCCGGCTCGCGCGGGCGGCGTCCAGGGCCGCGGCGCGGCGGGTGTCCTCGGCGGCGCGTTCGGCGGGCCGGTCGCGCAGCGGGCCGTCCAGCCCGGCCAGGGTCTGCGTCAGCCCGGTGCCGTAGCGGCGCCGCAGGTAGTCGTCCAGGTCGCGCAGCGGCACGGTCAGGCGTGCGACGGTCTCGGGCCGGTAGCGGCCGGTGATGCCGATGACGGTGCGGCGTTCGCTCTCGTCGGGCGCGGTCAGTCCGATCTCGCCGTCCAGCGCTCCGCCGCTACGCTCCAGACGGCGCCGGGCCGCGGCCAGAAGCCTGGCCCAGCCCGCACCGCGCAGTTCCTCGTGGGCGGCCGGAGGGTCCTCAGCCGGCAACAGCGGCCTCCGGTTCCGCGGCCGGAACGCGCCGGGTACCGGGCGAGCCGAGGGCGGCGGTCAGGTCGCCGGTGTCGTCGGCGAGCAGCCGGGCGCCGTCCCAGACCAGCAACAGCGCGGAGACGGTGTGGTCGATCGCCGAGTGGGCGAGGTCGTAGTGGGCGGCGGCGGGGACCTCGGCGTGAGCGGCCCACAGGTCGTACCCGGTCATGAACAGGTCGAGGTCGAACTGGGCGGCCAGCGACATCAGTTCGCCCCGCCCGGTGTCGTCCACCCCCGCGAAGGCCTCGTCCAGGGCGAGCAGCCGAGGGGCGTGCGGGTGGGCGGAGTTGAGCATGGCGTGCGCGGCCGCGAACAGCGGAAGGTGCAGCGAGACGGACTGCTCGCCGCCCGACAGCCGGCTGTGCCGGGCGCGGGTCAGCTTCTCCTCGGTCTTGTCCGGGCGCACCAACTGGAACGCGAACTGCCGCCAGCGCCGGTAGTCCAGTACCTGGGTGAGCAGGTCGCGGTAGGGCAGGTCGCGGTGGCGGGCCCGGGCGTTCTTGATCTGCGCGGCGAAGTGGACGCGCATCCGGGTCAGCCCGTCGGGGCCCAGCCGGGCGGCGTCGGCGTCGAGCAGGGCGCAGACGGCGCGCTGCTCCTCGTCGAGCTGGTCGGCCAGCAGCCAGCTCACGCCGACGGTCGTGCCGGAGGACATGGTGCGGCTGCGCATGTCGGTGTTCATGCGGCGGATCAGGTCGCGGGCGTCGACGGTGCGGTCGTGGATCTGCTGGGCGAGCCGGGTGAGCAGGGCGTCCTCCAGGATGCGCTGCTCGGAGTCGCTGAGGAGTTCGGCCTGGTCGCGGCGGTGGGCGGCGATCTTCTCGGCGAAGGAGCCGACGGGCAACGGGCCCTCCTCGTCGGCGACGCGGACCAGGATCACACCGTCGGAGCCGTCCCATTCCGGCCGGTAGTCCTGGCCCGCGGCGGCGAGCTGCGCCTGGAGCTCGTCCAGGGCCCGGGTGAGGCGGGTGACGGACTGCTTGACGCTGTTCTCGGTCGGGGTGAGGTCGCGGGTGGCGGCCAGGACGGCCTGGTGGACGGCGTCCACGGCGGGCGGCAGGTCGTCGCCGGCCCAGTCGGCCTCCTGCGCGGGCCAGACCAGGCCCGGCGGGCAGCGCAGGATGTCCAGCAGTTCCCGGGCGGCGTACGGGCGCAGGCCACGGGCGGTGTCCTTCTCCTCGGCGGCGGCGACCGACCGGGCGTCGGCGGCGGCGGTCCGGCGGGCCTCGGCCGCGGCGGTGGCGGCGATCGCGGTGTGCTGGGCGGCGCGGGCCGCCTCCGCCTCCCGGGCCAGGCCGTCGATGCCGTCCTCGGTCTCCTGGACCTGGCGCATCACCTCCTGTGCCTCGGCCCCGACGGCCTCGTGGAGGGCGTCGAGCTTGGCCGCCTCCTCGGTGTGCCGGCGGCGCGCGGAGCGTTCGGCGTCGGCGGCGGACTCCTCGTCCTCGGCCGCGGCGGTGAGCCGGTCGGCGGCGGCACGGGCCGCCTCACTCTGCGCGGCGTGCTCACGGCGGCGCGCGGTCACGTCGCGTACCGCCTGTTCGAAGGCCCGGGTGGCGGTCTCGACGGCCTCGGCGCGGTCGGCGGGGATGCCGTGCTCGGCGGCGGCGCGGTGGAGCGCGCGCTGGGCGGCCGAGCAGGCGGCGACGGACTCGTCGTAGGCGTTCTGGGCGGTGTCGGCGGTGTCCCGGGTGGCGCGCAGGGCGGCCGCCGCCCGGTCGAGTTCGCGCAGCGCCCGGAGGACGGCGCCGGTCCGCGGCAGGGCGGCGCGGGCCGCCGCGTACGCCTCCACCGCGTCCTCGGTGCGGGCCCGGGTGCCCGCCAGTTCGCCGAGGGCGGCGGTGAGTTCGGCGATCCGCTCCTCGCAGGCGGCGATCCGGGCGGCGCGGCGGCGCTCGCGGGCGGTGGCCCCGACGTACTCGGCGTGCTCCTTGCTGTGCGCGCCGACCAGGATTCCGGCCGCGTACCGGCCGTCCGGGCTGATCTGCGGGGCCGAGGCGGAGAGGTCGCCGGTGACGGAGACGGAGCGCAGCACGGCGGTGATCCGCTCGGCGGGCAGGGCGGTGCCGTCCTCGGGCCGCAGCAGGTCGGCCAGGCTGGGGCCGTCGACCGGGGCCCCGGCCCGCAGGTAGCCGTCGCCGCATCCGGCGGGCACGTCGGTGTCCTCGGCGGTGACCAGGGCGTCGAGCAGGCCGGAGGCCTCCAGGGCGGCTTCCAGCCCGGCGCGCCGGCGGTCGCTCAGGTCGTCGGCGAAGTCGACGAGTTGCCACAGCGGCACGCCGTGGCCCCGCGTCCGGTCCGCGGTGCGCCCGCGGGCGGGGGGCGGGGCGTCGTCGTGTTCGGCGGCGATCCGGTCGCGCTCGGCCTGGCTCTCGGCGCGCCGGCGCTCCAGGTCGGCGGCCTGGGCGCGCAGCGAGGCGAGGGTGTCGCGCAGTTCCTGCACGGCGGGCGCGGTGGCCTCGGCGAAGACGTCGGCGAGGCCGGCCGCCTCGGGTTCCCCGGTGCGCTCCAGGGCTTCGGCGAGCAGGCCGGCGCCTTCCGGCGGTAGGAGTGCGCCGTGGTCGGTGTGCCATCGGGCGAGAGCGGTGCGGGCCTGTGCGCGGGTGGACTCGGCCGCCGATTCGGCTTCGACTTGCGCGGCCCCGGCCGCCGCGACGGCTTCCTGGGCTCGGTCGAGCGCGGCCCGGGTCAGGTCCCGGGTCTGCTCCGCGGCGCGCGATGCCTGCTGGGCGCCGCGCACGGCCCGTACGCCCTCGTGGCGGGCGGCGGCGAGCGCGGCGGCGCGCCGGCCGATCCGGTCGGGTTCGGCGTCGGCCGGGATCCAGGGGATGCCGGCCGCGTGGGCGTGGTCGGCGACGGCGGCGGCGTCGCGGGAGACGGCGGCGTCGAGTCCGGCGAGAAGGTGCTCGGCCCGCTCGGCCTCGGCGCGGGCGCGGCCGGTGGCGGCGGCGCGGCGTTCGCGTTCGGCCGTCGCCTGCCGGGCGGTCTGCTCGCAGGTGCGGACCAGGCGTTCCAGGTCGGCGAGCTGCTCGACGGCCTGGTAGGCGGCGGAGGACCGCAGTTGCTCCAGACGGGCCCGCCCGGCGGCCAGTGCGGCGTCGGCGGTCTCGGCGCGAGTCCCGGCGGCGGCCTGCTGTTCGCGGGCCGCCGCCAGCTCCTCGCGGGCGGCGTGCAGCGCGGCGGCGCGCTCGGCGGTCTCGGCGCGGCGGGCGGTGAGCCGGTCGGCGGCGGTACGGGCGTGGACCCGCAGGTAGGTGGAGTAGGTGAGCAGGAAGGCCCGGGTGGCGTCGTCGGCGGCGGTCAGGCCCTCCAGGGTGCGCTGCACGGACTCCATGTCGTCGAAGGAACGCGCGGCCTCGGCGATCAGGTCGTCGTCGAGCGGGCGCAGTCCCTCGCTGAGGGTGCCGGACAGTTTGGCCGGGTCGAGGTTCTTGGCGAGCTGGGGGCGGCGCAGGGTGAGGATCAGGGTGAGCAGCTGCTCGTACCGCTCCTGGCCGAGGCCGAACAGGCGGCGGTCGACGGCGGCGCGGTATTCGGTCGCGGAGGCGATCGGCTCGTGCCCGAGTTCGGCGGCCAGCTGCTTCCTGGTCATGGGCCGGTCGTCAACGGTGAGCAGGGAGAAGTCCCGTCCGACGCGGCCGTCGGCGACGAAGTGCCAGCGGGCCGGGGTGTCGCGGTGCCGCTGGGCGTGCAGTCCGATGCCGCAGGTCACGGCGTCGCCGGTGGCGGTGTGCGTGAACTCGATCCACACGTAGCCGAGTGCGCTGTCCTGCCCGCGGAAGAGCAGGTTGGACTTCATGGTGCGGTCCTCGGCGGCGAACGGGTTGA
Organism: Actinacidiphila sp. bgisy160; assembly: GCF_057707815.1. Classification (NCBI taxonomy): domain Bacteria; kingdom Bacillati; phylum Actinomycetota; class Actinomycetes; order Kitasatosporales; family Streptomycetaceae; genus Actinacidiphila; species Actinacidiphila sp. bgisy160. Next base: position 77,538 of record NZ_JBYIQW010000017.1, on the reverse strand, counting down.
GCCGCTTGGGGTCGATCCGCCCGTCGAGGACGAAGGGGAAGAGGACTTCGAGGGCCTTGGTCTTGCCGGAGCCGTTGGGGCCGCGCAGCACCAGCCACCCGTTCGCGAAGGAGAACTCCTCGTCCCGGTAGTCCCACAGGTTGATGATCCCGGCGCGGGTGGGGACGTAACGGGAACGCGGGGCGGGGGACTGAGCGGGGATGCTCACCGGGTCGGGTCCTTCACGGTGTCGTCGGTGGTCGGAGCGGGCGGCGGCCCGGCCGGTGGGCGCGTGGGGGTCCGGGTCTTCACCTGGGCGGTGACCCCGCGGTAGCGGGCCAGCAGCGGCAGGGCGAGGACGCCGCCGTCGACGCGGGCGATCAGCGACATGGCGGCCAGCAGGCCGAGGGCCTGGTCCAGCAGCCGGTCGGGGTCGCCGCGCAGGTCGGCCGCGAAGCCCGCGCCGTACTCGACGACGATCTCCTTGAGCCTGCCGCGCAGCCAGGAGTCGGTGACGAAGGGGTGGCGGGCCGCCTGGGGCCCCGGGCCGTGCTCGTCCCGCGGCTCCGGCTCCTTCCCGTACGTCGCCGGCCGGTACCCGTACGGCGGTTCCTCCGGCTCGGACCCGGCTTCCGCCAGCCCGCCCAGGACCCCGCGCGCCGGGAGGGCGCCGTCGATGCGCCGGGCCCTGTCCGCCAGGCGTTCGGCGGCGGTGGGCGCGGAGATCAGCTCGGGGGCGTGCCGTCCGGTGCGCTGTGCGGCGGCGCTGATGCGGGCGCCCAGCAGCAGCGCGGCCTGAGCGACCGTGCCGCCCCCGGGGAAGCGGAGGTCCGACAGCCTGCCGGAGGTGTCGAGCAGGGCCACGCCCTCGGCTCTGCGCTCCACCGTGAGCCCGGTCAGGCGCTCCAGGTCCTCGGTCAGGGCCGGTGCGCGCAGCTGGCCCACGAGGCCGGGGTCGGCGTCGTGGTAGTAGGCGACCGGGTTCTCCAGCACCAGGCGTCGGGCGCGGCGGGCCTGGTCGCGGCGCTGGGCGGCGCGCCCCGAGGACAGGCTCAGCGCGCTGCCGGTGCCCAGCAGCGCGGTGACCGAGGTCAGGTGCTGCAGGACGCGGGTGGGGTGGTGGATCGCGGTGAGGATCTCACGGTCGATGTCGTACAGCGCCTCAGCCCGTTCCGGGTCGCCGGCCCAGGCGGTGGCGGAACCGTCGGCGAGGCCGAGCGCGCCGCGCTCGGTGAGCCAGGTGACGGCGTCCACGAAGGCGTCCCGGTCGGACTTGCGGGCGGTGTCCAGGCCGAGCCCGTCGATGCGCGCGGCGTCGGCGGCGACGGTCTCGGCCAGCTCGCCGAGGGCGACCTGTGTGCCGTGGCGGCCCAGGGCGGCGATGGCCAGGGCCAGGAAGGCGTAGCGTCGCCGGTCGAAGGGGCGGCCCGCGCGGGTGAGCGCCGGGCGGGTGGCGTCCAGGCCGTCCTGGACGCGCTGGAGTCGTGCGGTGTCGGCGGTGGTGACCAGCCGGTACCCGAGCGTGTCCATCAGATCGGTGCGCAACTGCTCGGCCCACCGGCGGACCACCGGCAGCGCGGTGGTGTCCGGATGGGCGGCCGTGATCAGCGGATGGCGCAGGACCAGCCGCACGGCCTTCTGGTAGTCGGCGAGTTCGAGGGGGGAGACGCCCTCGGCGACGCGGCTCACGCTCCGGTCCCCCTTCGCACCGCTGGGCGTGCCGTCGGCGCGCATCCGTCCGTCCCGTCCGTCCTCGCCTCGCTTCGCCGGCTCACGCGGTGACCTCCAGGCGCAGCCCGTCCAGGTGGAGCCGCCCGCGTACGGTGTCGACGGTGGTGGAGCCCTCGGCGGGGACGAGGGTGAGACGTACCCCGTGGGCCGATCCGGACCCGGCGGCCCCCGGGACGGTGCGGCTGGCGGGCACCCTGGCGGCCAGCGCCACGTCCAGCAGGCCGAGCAGCGCCCGCGTCTCGGCCTCCCCGAGTGTCCTGCCGTACGCCCCGCCCGACGCCAGGGACGCGGCGGCGTCCCTGCGTTCGGCCTGTTCCTTCAGCTGCCCGGCGCGCAGCCGGGCCCGCTCCGCGTCGTTGCGTTCGATGCGGCCCGGGCCGTGCAGGGCGGGGGTGCGCCCGGACTGCACCAGGGTGCGGGCGAGTTCGACCGGCTCGGCGTCCCACCAGGAGGTGCGGCCGGGGATCTGCTCGGGATCGGCGTACGGCACTCCGGCGTGGCGGGGGGCGCCGAGCCCGAAGACCGCCTGGAACAGCGCGTGCGCGTCCTCGTCGCTCCCGCAGGAGGTGAACCACTGCGCCAGGTGGCGCAGTTGGCTCTCCCGGCTCACCCCGCCCCGGCGGGCCTCGGTGACCCGCCGCAGCAGGGCCAGGACGGAGCGGATGGCGGTGACGGTGGCGTCCTGGAGCCGCTCGGCCTCGCTGTGCTCGCGCTCGGCGAACCAGTGGACGATGCCCTCCCACCGGTGCCGCCAGTCCGCGAGCCGCTCCGCGGGGCTGCGGAAGAGCCGCTCGTCGGCCTCGGCCGCGTACTCGACCATGCGCTCCACCCCGGTGGCCGCGGCCTTCTCGACGGCCTCGGCCAGCAGCGGGGCGTAGCGCCCCAGTTCGGCGGTGAACTCCCGCATGTGCGCCAGCAGGGTGTCCTTGTGCGCGAGGAACACCTCGGGCCGGGTGTCGTTGGTGCGCGCCAGGTCGCCCAGCATGAGGTAGAAGCGCGCGGCGCGCTGCGCCATCTCGTTCAGCACGGAGTCCAGGCGGCCGAGCTTGCGGTAGACCTCCTCGGCGTCCCCGGCGGTGTTGGCCTCGGCCAGCGCGTGCAGATCGGCCAGGACGTCCGGGAAGACCAGCCTGGACAGCTGGGCGTCCTCCAGCCGCGCCCCGAGCACCTCCTCCACGGCCCGGTAGGCCCGGTACCCGGCCTGGGTGAACTGGTAGACGTAGTGACGGTTGCGGTACTCGGCGAGGTTCGCCGCGCGCGTCCCGTCGTGCGAGCGGTCCAGGATCCGCCACTCGGCGAGCGCGTCGAGCAGCGGCTGCACGTCGCCGACGGCCGCCGCGGCGGGGTGCTCGGCGGCGAGCCGCTCCAGCAGCCCGGCCGCCTCCGAGGCATGGAGCAGCACCTGGTAGTTGGCCCGTCCCCGGTCCAGGGCGCGCAGCAGCCACAGGTACTCGCCGCGCTTCTCGGCGGCGGCGAAGTGGAACAGCCGCAGCCGGTCGTCGAGGGTGAAGGCGTCGATACCGAACGCGCCCTCGGACGCGGTCTCGGGGGCGTCGAGCTCGTCATTCACGGGCGGGGCGGTCTTCCTGTCTGTTCGCGCGGGCGGACGGACATCAGTCTGCCGCACCGGGACGGGTGCTGGGGCCGGGGCATCGATCACGCCGGACCGTGACCGAAAGCGATCACCCGGTGACCCGTGCCGGACCGCACGTGTGCTGCGCGGGCCGGTTTCGGGGCCGGAGTACGGGTCTCGCCGCCGGCCGGTGGCTGCAGGGCGAGCGGGTCAGAGCGAGACCACCACGAGAGCGCTCTCCAGCCCCCGGAAGTCATCGCCGTTGCGCGTGTACAGAGGGAGCCCGTGAACCGAGGCGATGGCCGCGATCATGAGGTCCAGCCGCCGGGGGCGCGGGTCGCGCTCCGCCCCCAGGACCAGGGCGACCAGGGTCCCGTAGCGCGCCGCGGCGTCGGCGTCGAAGGGCAACGGCTCGAAGTCGGCGACGGCCGCTCCCAGCATCTCCATGCGCTGAGCCCTGGCTACGGGATCCTTGGCCATGGCGACGCCTTGCTGCAACTCCGCCATCGTGACCGCGGTCAGCTCCGGGTGCACCGGCAAGGCCAGCGGATCGAGCACTGCGAGATCGATGTACGCACATGTGTCGAGCACACCCGCGGGGTGCCGCTCAGCCACGCTCGCGCTCCCAGGGATCGTCGCCGCCCACGCGGTCCGCTCCGCCGAAGAACTCCTCGGCCTCGCGCCTCATCTCGCCATGGTCCACGCGGGGCAGCCGGTGATGCCGCGCAACCAACTCCTCGGCGCTCGGACGACGCCGTCGCCGTATGGGACGGAGCTCTGCGACCTCGACGCCGTTCCGGGTGATGTGGAACGTCTCCCCGCTCGCCACGGCGTCCATGACGGCGGCGGAGTTGTTGCGGAACTCACGTTGCGTGATGGTCTTCACACGTCCAGTGTAGCGAGCCGTGTCTCGCTGTGCTACATCTCGAAGGAGTCACGACGCGCGCAGGGCCGTGGGAACCGGCGGGTACCGGCGTCCGCCCGGCGGGCGGCTGCCGCGACCGCCCACAGGTCACCACGGCCACGCGCGGCCCACCCCGGAAGACCTGCGAGGTGTGCCACCCCATCTGCTCGGCGGGGACCCGCGCGCTGCGAGGCTGCGCGCCGAGAACCGGACGACCGGCCAGGACGGCGACCTGCCCGCGTGCGGACGGGCTCACCCCGGTCCCCGGACTGCCCGTCCGAGGTGAGTCCGCAACTCCCCGACACCGTCGTTGACGAGGTGGTGAAAGGGGTACGCGGGACTCGTGCGGCGAGGTGGACCGTACTCGCCCGGTAATTGGGCCAGTTCGAGCTCGACGTCGGTGTAGCGCAGCGGCTTGTGCGGCGCCCGTTCCCCGTTCTGCGACCACTGCCGCAACTCCCGCACATGTTGCGTCCATTCCACGGGTGGACTCTCACAAGGCGCCCGAAGTGTACGAAGCCCACCTGGAGGTCGGCCGCTCGCGGCACGACCGGCGCCCTGTTGTCCGGGGGCCGGTGATCCGGGGCGGGGCGCGGACGGCCAGGTTCCGGTGGTCCGGGTGGCACCTACCAAGGACTGTGAGGAAAGAACCGGAAACCCCGCCCCACCCGGCCTCACCGGCAAGCGGTCACCCGTAGGGGTGACTTGGCGGCGCGGGGCCGGAAGGTGGGGGTATGGTCGCGGCAAACAACCCCATACAGACGAACGGCCCCGGCAGGGACTAGCGATCCCGGCCGAGGCCTGACCACCCAGGAAGAGAAGACCAGCCCTCACCCGAGCCCATGCCGCAGCCTGCCTCCCGACCCGTCCCCAGGCCCGCACCGGCGACGGCACCGCCGGCTGCCGAGGCGGTCGCCGTGCTCGCCGCCCTGCGGCTCAGGGACCCGCGACTGCTGCTCTCCGAACGGGACGTCACCCGGCTGGCACCGGCCGTGGACGACTGGCTGCGACGCGGGATCGCCCCCGGCAGGATCGCGGCGGCGCTCAGCGCCGACCTCCCCGGGCCGATCCTGCGCAAGCCGGCCGGGCTGATCGCCTACCGCCTGCACCACCTCAAACCGGTCGAGGCGGCACCGCTGCCCGCCCCTCGTGCCCAACGCCCGCACGTCCTCCCCCTGCAGAACTGCGACGTCTGCGACCGCGCCCACAGAGCCGAGCACCCAGGGCTGTGCCGGGACTGCTCCACGACCGCGAGTGCGTTCCGCGACACACGCGACGGCGGTACTCCCCCGCCGGGCGCGCGCTGGACCGTCAGGTCCAGACCCGGGCGTCCGGAGGGGCCGAGGCAGCGGCCCGGCCGTCTTCCACGGCCGGCGTCACGTCCACATGCCGGCCGGGCAGGGGTGGCTCGTTGCCTTCGCGGCCCGTCACCGGAGTCGGTCGCCTAGTCTCCCCGGTACCGCTGCTCTCGCCATGGGTCTCCGTAGTTGTGGTAGCCGGCGCTCTCCCAGAAGCCGGGCACGTCGCTTCGCCGCAGCTGGATCTCGCGCACCCACTTCGCGGACTTCCACAGGTACAGGTGCGGGACCAGCAGCCGAGCGGGGCCGCCGTGTTCGGGGTCCAGGTCCCCGCCCCCGTAGCCGTAGGCGATCCACGCCTTGCCGTCGACCAGGTCGGCGAGGGGGATGTTGGTGGTGTAGCCCCCGTACGAGGTGACGAGAACGTGCTCTGCGGCCGTCTCCACGTCCGCGAGAAGAACGTCCAGGGACACGCCGCGCCATTCGGTGCCGAACTTCGACCACTTCGTCACACAGTGCAGGTCGACGGTCGGGGACTCCGCCGGGAGTGCCATCAGCCCTGCCCAGTCCCACACGTGCTGCTTCCCGGCTTCCGTGGTCACGGACAGCTTCCAGTCCTCCCGACGGATGCGCGGGGTGGGCCCGGCGGACAACACCGGGAAGCGGGTCTCCTCGTACTGCCCGGGGGGCAGCTTCGTGCCGGCCGACGGCCTTCTGCCGTGGAAGCCGCGCGAGATGAACGCCATGCTCGTCTCCGTCCTCATGGGTCCGGGGCGGCCCCCTGTGGGGCCCTTCGAAGGTGAGCGCCCGGACGAGGCGGTTTCTTACCTCCGGCCCGGTACCGGCGACCGTCGAGCCGGAACGCGACGCGCCGGCGGCACGGGGCGGCTCCCCTTGGCTCCGGGGCACCTCCACCGCATCACGCCGACCGCCCACGCGTGTACGCGGAAGGTCGGTAGTCACTCACCCTGTCCGGTCCCGGCGGCATGCCGAGGATGTCAGCCCAGGGCGGGGTAGCCGCCGACAACGAGGTCATCGATCAGGCTCGGGTGCGTGTCCCAGCCGAACCGTTCCCGGGTCAGCGCACTCGACGACGGCATGTCGAGGGCGAACAGGCGGCCGATGAGGCCGAACCGCTCAGGCGGCGCCGACTCGACCGGCACCCCGAGAACGCCGCCGATCGCCTCGGCCAGCGACCTCATGGTGTCGCCCTCGTCGGCCACCGCGTGCAGGACCGTGCCCGGCGCGGCGTCCTCGAGTGCGGTGCGGAACAGCGGGACGGCGTCAAGCCGGTTGACCGCCGGCCATCGCTGGGTGCCGCCGCCGACGTACGCCGACACGCAACGATGCTCCTGGTCGGTGCCGGGCAGTTCCGCGGTGTGGTCGCGCGCGATCTTCTGCAGTTCCTGTCCGTCCAAGGTGATCAACTCCTCTGCCGGCTCGGGTGCCTGGCGGGTGTCGGTTCGGGTCCTTGCGCCGGCCGCCGGCCGCCGGTCGTGGCGTGGATCAGGGCCATGACCGGCCGGCCGGTGGACGTCCCCTGCCTACGGCAGGACGCGGATGACGGTCTTCCCGAGGCGTCGCGTGGTCGGGTTGAGGGCACCGACGGCATCATCGAGGCTCGCGACGTCACCGATGTTGGTCCGCAGCCGTCCGTCCCGCACCCGCTGCACGATCTCACCGAGTTCGGCGCGATCGGCTTCGACGACGAAGTCAATGGCCAGGCCGTCGGCGGGCCGTGCTTCGACCGGGCCGACGACGGACACCAGTGTTCCTCCGGCCCTGATCAGGGCGGCGGACTGCTTTTGGACGTCGCCACCGATGACATCGAAGACCAGGTCGACGCCGCCGACGTCCTTGAGCGTGTCGTTCTCGAGGTCGACGAACTCGTGCGCGCCGAAGTCGAGCGCCTTGTCGCGGTCGGCGGCGCGTCCGGTGCCGATGACGTAAGCGCCGGCTTCACGTGCGAGCTGGGTCACCATCGTCCCGACCGCCCCGGCTGCGCCATGGGCGAGGACGGTCTGACCGGCCTGGAGGCGGCCGTGCGTGAACAGGCCCTGCCACGCGGTCAGACCCGAGATCGGCAGCGACGCGCCTACCGTGAAGTCGACGTCGCCCGGCAGCGGTGCGAGGTTGCGGGCCTCGATCGCCACGTACTCCGCGAGGGTGCCGTCGCGGTGCCAGTCGGCGAGGCCGAACACCCGCTGCCCGACAGAGAGCCCCGTCGTGCCGTAGCCGAGGGCGGTGACCACTCCGGCCAGCTCGTGGCCGGGGATCGACGGTGTCTTGTCACGGCCCGCGCGATCGGCCCAGGTGGACGGCCACTCCATCTCTGTGGGGACGAAGCCCGACGCATGGATCCGGACGATGACGTCGTTGATCGCTGCGCGCGGCTCAGGCCGCTCCGTCAGCGTCATTCCTGCCGTGCCCGCGGACTGGTCGGTGACCACAATGGCTTTCATTGAATTGCTCTTCCTCGAATGTGTGGGGTGGGTTTCGGTTACCGGGTGGGTTTTAAAAGTAGGTGAACACTGGTCCACTTCGCAGCGCGAGACCGGGGTGGTGTACACCCTTTCCGGGCCGGGGTAGCCGGCGGCCGACAGCACCGTTTCAACGATGACGGGCGTGGAGCGCAGGAACCGCAGCAACTGCTGAAGGGTTTCCTCCGGCATGGTCTTGCCGGGTCCGAAATACCTGATGCCGCTCGTTCATGAGCCTATCGGGATTCATCTCGATCCGCCTTCATCTCGGGGCTGGGTAAGACGACCGCGGCGCCCTTCGGAGGAAGGCGTGTTCCCGGCGGCGGCCTCTTCCTCTTCCGCCCCGGGTGGACGACTGCCAGGTCCCCGGGATGTGTGCGACGCCCGATCCGAGCTCCCCGGTCAGCGCTGCCGGGCCGGCGTCGTCGCCGCCGCGTCAGCCCGCAGCGCTGAGATGTCCGCCGGCCATCAGCCGAGCCCGCAGTTTCCTACGGGCGTCGAACATCGTCTTGTAGAGCGCGTTGCGGTTCGTCTCCAGCTCACTGGCGAGCTTTTCCAGGGGGACCCCGTTGACGACGGCGGTGAAGACCTTCCGCTGGCGGGCGGTCAGTGCCGTCTCGACCGCGTCCCGCGCGGCTTCGACCAGCTCTCGCGCCTGCCAGTGGCTGACCGGATCGGTACCGGAGCGGTCGGGCACTTGCGCCCATTCGTCAAAGTCGAACCGGGTGTTCGAGACACGCCGGAAGTGGCGGCTCAGCGCGTTGGACACTTCGAGCACGACAAATCGGAATGCCCATGTGGTGAACCTGGCATCACCTCGGAACTGCTCAATTTTGTTCGTAATTCTCATCAGTGCGTCGGCTGCCGCCTGATGGGCGAGATCGTTCAGCTCGGGCCCGGCAATTCGGTAACGAGGACCCCGGCGGAACACCTCGTCCATGGCGATCCGCACCAGCAGTTCATGAAGCCGCGTGCAGGCCTGCTCGTACCGCGGCCCGCGCCCGCCCTCCAGCGCGTCCACCCAGGCGGCGGACTCGGGGTCGAGTCGCCCTCGGCTCGCGGCGGGCCCTGCTGCCGGGGCGCTGCCGCCGGTTCCGGCCTGCGCGTCCGGAGCGGGGCGGCAGGTCTTCTCAATGTCTGCACAGTGCATGGTTCTGTCCCCAGGTCCTCTTGTGCGGACAAGCCAATCACGTGGCCATCTACCGGCCGTCTACGCGAAGTCGCTGTTTTCTCTCTCGCCGTGTCCGCATCCCCGGGATTTCAGGGACGGGGTTCCGGCGTGTTTTCGCGAGCGCCCCGCGCGCAGCGTGAGGCGTGCTTTCCCGTGCTGTCGAGAGCGGCTGGTGAGCGGGGCGGCCGCGGGGGCCCTGCACGCCGGTGCGAGCGGACACGCTGTGCGCAACTCGGGCGGGTACGGCGGCGGCAGCCGACCGGGCCTGCCGCCGCTCCCCGGGCATGCACGACATCATGGCGCCCACGTTGTCCCCGTCGTTTCCGCGATCTCGCGGTAGGAGACGCGCGGCGGTCGCTCAGGAGTCCTCTCGGGTGTCGGGCACCACGTGGACGGCGGCCTCTTCGGCGGAGGCGGCGCCGTTGTCGATGCCCACGTCCCGCGCCCAGTAGTCGTCGCCGTCGTATCCCTCGGCGAGAACGTCCGTGTCCCAGGCGAGGAGGCGTCCCGCGCGTTCGTCGCCGACCTGGTCGTCGATGAGCTCTCCGTCCGTGCCGATCGTGTCGCCCAGCCCGTCGCCCTCGTCCGATGCGCTGACTTCCGGCACCTCGCGCCTGAGCCGATGCGCGAGGTCCTCGTGGGAGGCGCCCTCCCGCGCGGTGACGCCCCAGTCGTTGACGGCGAGGGGCCTGTCGGCGGGTGAGTAGCCCCGGTCCAGGACGTCCTCTCCCAGTTCGTCCTCGTCGTACTCCTCCTGCGAGCGCAAGGGGTTGGAGTCGGCCAGGTCCTCGTAGGACGGGAAATTGTCCGGTGAAGTCATTACGGCCTCCATGCCGTCGGAGCCCCGTGACGGCTCAGTGCCGGCGCCTCGGTGACGGCGCGGCGGGAGAAGACCATTCAAGCGGCCCGGTATCGACGCGGCGTCTATCCGGCATGGTCACCCGGGCGGCGAGGTCGGGGCTCGGAGCTGCCTGGGATCGGTCGCGGCGAGAGTCGCCGCCATTCGAGCGGCGGTCTCGTCGGCAGCCTTGAGCGAGGTCTTTTGGCTGCCCCGCCCGGGGTGGGTGTCAGGTGGCCGCCCCGGGCGGGGCATGAGGGATACGTCTAGCTGCGGCCTGCCATGACTCCGCCGTCGACGTTGAGGATGGCGCCTGTGGTCCAGCTCGAGGCCGGCGAAAGGAGGAAGACGATCGCGGAGGCCACGTCCTGCGGGGTGCCGACCCGGCCCAGCGGGTGCAGTCCGCTCAGCTGATCCATCGCGTCGTCCAACTGGTCCGCGGGAAAGACCTTCTCGAACAGGGGTGTCCTGGTGACAGCGGGAGCCACGGCGTTCACACGGATGCCCTCGCCGGCGAGCTCGATGGCCAGGTTGTGCGTAAGGGCGTGCAGGCCGGCCTTGGCCATCGAATAGGCCGATGACGGTGTCACGGCGAGGGCCTGGTGCGCCCACATGCTGCCCACGTTCACGATGGCGCCGCCCTGACCGCCGGCGACCATGCCCCGGACGACGGTCTGCGTCAGGAAGAAGGTCGCCCTGTTGAGGTCGTGGTAGGAGTCGTAGTCCGCGACCTCGTAGTCGAGGAAGGGCTTGGGCAGGAAGAACCCCGCCGAGTTGACGAGGAGGGTGGCGTCGGGGTGGTCCTCTGCCAGTTGCTTCTGCGCCTCGACGACCTGGTCCCGGTCTGCCAGGTCGGCCTCGATCGGCCATGCGTTGCCGGAGCGCGACAGGCTTGCGACGGCGTCGTCGAGTTTCCGGCCCGGGCGGCCGACGATCACCGCGCTGCCGCCCGCCGCGATCACGTCCTCGGCGACCTTGAGGCCCATGCCGCTGGCGCCACCGATCACAACGAGCTTCTTGCTTTCGAAGTCCGTGGCCATGCGAATCACTCTCCACTGAGCAGCGAACACTTCTTGCCTGCAATCAACCCTGCCACGGCGGGATCTACAGCAGCTCTACAAGGCCCCTACGGCGCCTATCGCAGCGGCCCGGCGGTCAGGCGAACGGGAGCTGCGTCGATCCGTTCTGCCCGCCGCCTCTGGTCCTCCGCGTGCTGTCGCGCGGAGATGGCCCGCGCACAGGAGCCGCGGTAAAGCCGCTGTACGGTCCGCTGCCCGGCTGCGGCCTCCCGAGACCGCGCCGGCCTCTGTCGACAGCCGGGCCGGGCCCCGACGGCCCGCGGTCGCGGGGCGCGGCTGCGGCACGGCCGCGTGCCGTCGGCGAAGCCGGCCTCGACACCATCCTCGGTGCCTCGGCTGCGGAGGATCCCCGGCTTGACATCGCGCTCCCGCGGGGAGGGACGGGCACCTGCCGGGGGTGTGCACGCCGCGTAGATCTCGAGGGCGCGACGCACCCGGCGTGCTGCCCTTGAGGGACAGGGGGCTGTTTGCCGCCCCGGGGACGCGCCTCGCGTCTCATGTGCGCCGGACGACCAGCACGGCCACGTCGTCGAGGTGGTCCACCGCGGCCACCGCGTCGAGTATGCGGTCTGCGGTCGCCTCGGCGCCGAGCCGCTCCTTGAGGGCTCGGCCGGCCAGCGCTCCCACGCGCTCCAGTCCCCCCTCCAGGGTCAGGCCCGGCCCTTCGACGACACCGTCGGTGACCATGACCAGCGCGGTGCCCTCTTCCAGACCGAAGGTCTCCTCGGGGTACTCGGTGCCGGGCACGATTCCCAGGACCGGCCCGCCGGGAAGTGTGCGGACGGTGTGGCTGCCGTCGTCGCGTGCGTGGAGCAGCGGCACGTGGCCCGCGCTGGCGCCGGTGACCTGTCCGTCCTGCGGATCGACGTGCAGCATGGTGCAGCTCGCGAAGCGCGGCGCGTCCATCGCGACGAGCAACTCGTTGGTGCGCGTCAGCACCGTCCCCGGCCCGGGTTCGTGGGCGGCGATCGCGCGCATGGACGAGCGCACCTGGCCCATGAAGACCGCGGCATCCACGTCGTGCCCTTGAACGTCGCCGATCTCCAGCGCGACCGCGCCGTCGGGCAGGAAGAACGCGTCGTACCAGTCGCCGCCGATGTCCAGCCCGTCCCGGCTGGGCTGGTAGCGGGCGGTGATCTCCAGGCCTGGGAGGTGCTCCGGCAGCGTCGGGAGCATGCTCTGCTGGAGCGTCGTCGACAACTCGACGTGGGCTTGCTGCAACCTGATGCGCCTCAGCGCCTGGCCTGCCAGATCCGCCAGAGCCGTCATGAAGGCGAGCTTCTCCGCGGACGGGGGGTGCTCACTGTCGTACGTCACCACCCAGGCTCCGAGCGGCCGGTCATCCGCCGGGCTGAGGGGGGTGATCGACAGGCTGGTGCCGGAGTCGGGGCCCGCCAGGGGCAGACGGTCGACATGCGGCCAACGGCGCGTCAGTTCCTCGTGGTTGCGGAAGAACTGGGCCTGACCGGTTCGGATCACGCACGGCAAGGGCCGGTCCTCGTCCAGCGACAGGCCGTGCAGAGCGTCCGCCTCCCACGTGGGGATCCCGGCATCCGAGGAGACCCGCAGGCGCCCGTCGTCGACGAGGGCGAGGAGCGCGCCGGAACCTCCGACGACGGAGGCGAGCCGGGCCAGGACGACCTGCTGCAGTTCCTGCTCGGTGGCGGCGGTGAACAGGGCGGAGGAGAACGCGGTGATCCCGTCGGCGCGTTCCCGCTCCACGCTCACCTGGGCCAGCATCTCCTGGCGGTGCGCCTCGGAGTGGGTGTCGTCGCGGACCACCCCGAAGACCCGTTCGGGGCCGCCGTATCCCAACTGGATCCGACGGGCCTGGCCTGCGAGAACACGCCAGCCAAGGCGCTCGGCGAGGAACCGCGACCTGATCCACGGGGACTGTGCGGCGGACGAGCGCACAAGCCGCCGCACGTCCTTGCGGTCATCGGGGTGCACTCGCCTGATCACCGTGGACAGGGACACGGACTCCTGCGGGAAGAGCGCGGCCAGGGCGGGTGCGCCACCCAGCCACTCCATCTGGCGCTCACCGGTGGAACACATGAACAGGCCGAGGCCGGCAGCCTTCGCCGCAAGCTGGAACGGGATCAGCAGCCCACCGAGGTCGTGCCTGGCGTCCAGCGAATGCACCCACACAAGCCGCTCGCCGCTCGAGGGATCCGTCACCGGCCGCGCCTCGACGAGGCAGACCACCGATGCGGTGCTCGTGCCCGGAAATTCCAGCACACGCATCGCGAGCCTGTTCGCCGTGGCCCCGTGTGCCAGCAGGCTCCCGGCCGGGACGCGCTGATCCTCGGAGAGGAGATCACCGAAGCCACGGCCCACGCACTGTTCCTTCGGCCTGCCCAGTGCCATGGCCATCGCCGCGTTGAGGGAGCGGATGACGCCGTCCAGAGTCAGGAGAGCCGACGGTGTGGCCCCCTGGAAGAGTTCGTCCGAGACGTCCATGTCCCGGTCCCTGACCATCATCGTCGAGCGATATGACCTCGTCCCTCAACCACAGTATCGGGCCTACGCCGGCCCAGCCGGTCCGTCGCGCCGATGCGCGCGGTGACCGACGTTGCCGTCGGCAGGCGCGGGCGGTGACCTGCTCAGGGCCGGGCGAGGTCTTGATGACGGTGAGGTTCGCCGCGATGACCGGCCGTGTCGGGTGTTTCGGGTCGTGCCGGTGTGGGGTTGCGTGCGGCGAGGACGGTGAAGAGGGTGGCCGCGACGGCGAGTCCGCCGTATCCGAGTGCGATCCGCGGCAGCGGGAGGGCGTTCGAGAGCTGGCCGGATACGAGGCTGGGGAAGGCGGCGCCGCTGTAGCAGATGAGGTAGATCGCGCTGAAGATCGGTGCCTGGTCGGCCAGGGTGCTGTCGTGCAGCAGGCCGCGGGTGGCGGCACTGATGGCGATGCCTTGACCGACGCCGGCGACGATGGTCGCGGCGATGAACAACGGCAGTGTGCCGATGGTGATCGCTGTCATGATGCCGGTCCATCCGGCCAGGAAGATGATCATGCCGATGCGTTGGGCCGCCGCGGATGTGAATCGGCCGCCGATGGGAGCGCCGAGAACGCTGAGGGCCATGTAGGCGGCGAACACCAGTCCGAGGATGAGCGGGCTGTGGGTGTGGAGTTGGTCTTCGACCAGCGCGGGCACGAAGGCCTGGTAGAAAGCGCCGGTCGCCCAGGTGGCCAGGAACACCGCGGCCGTTGAACAGGGGGATCGGTGCGGCCGACGCGGCAAACGCGGCCACCAGGGAGATCACCGCGGATGAGAATGCCAGCCGGAGCTTCCTGCCCCGGCGCGCCAGATTGATCACTGGTGCCGCGTCTTGCACGAGCCGTGCCTTTCTCTTGTTTCTGGTTTCCGGGGGACCCGGGCTGTGTCTCGGCCCGATGGACCGACGCCGGGCTGAGCGAGGTCGGCGCACCCGAGTTCCGGTGCGAGGTGCCCGACGGGGCACGTATCCGACGTTGATCCGCGCGGAGGGCAGGACCGGTCGATGAGGGCAGGACCAGCCGCTGTCCTCGAGCCCTCACGGACGAATGCCGGTGATCATCTTTCGGGTGATCCGCTCGGGCGGGTCGAAGGCGGCGACGGCGTCGTCGGGGGTCGAGACGTCGCTGATGAGTGTCCGCAGCCGTCCGTCCCGGACCCGCCGGGCGATCTCCCCCGTGGGGCGCGATCGGGCACGGCGACGAAGTCGATCACCAGGCCGTCCGCGGGCCGGGCCTCGGGCCGCCCGGCGATGGTCACCGGCGTTCCCCCGATCACGCCCGCGGGCCGCTTCCCGATGTCCCCGCCGATGACGTCGAACACCAGGTCGGCTTCGCCGGCGTCTTTCAGGGCGTCGTTCACAGGCATGCGCGTCTGAACGCCGGAGGGCTACGCCAGGTCGCGCTCGATCCCGGTGAGTTCACCGCCGTGCCCGCCTTCCGCGGGTGGGCGCCTGGGGTAGGCGCCGGCGCCGGGATGAACGCTGTCGATGAGGTCGGCGTACTCGGGATTGCGGTCGATGAACTCACCCACCACCGGGCAGATGATGGTGATTTTCTTCCCGCTCTCGCGGATTTCGTCCAGCACGCGCGAGATGAGCTCCGTGGCCACCCGGTTCTTGCGGTAGGCGGGGTCGACCCAGGTCGTCAGCAGCACGACGCGGCCGCCCACGAACCGGTACGAGAGCTCGCCGATCCCCTCGTCACCGAGGGCGGCGATCCAGCGACCGTGCTCCGCGTCGTCGAGCACATCGAGCTCCCACTTCGACTCCACCTCGCCAGGACTTTCCTCACCCAAAGCAGCGATGAGCGCAGCGTTGTTCTCCGCACGGGCGGACGCCTCGGCACCGGGATCGAACATCATGGTCACACTTCCTGTCGACGGAGCTCATGGGCGGGAACCGGACCCATCAGGTGTGGCCCTCGGCTGCTCCCGGCGCTTGGGCTCGATGAGGTGGGCGCTTTCCGGAGGGCTCTCCTCGGCGGGGAACCGACCGCGTGCTGTGGGTGGCCGACCGGAGGAACATCACGGCGGTGTCCGGCCCGGACCGACAGGCCGACCGTGCGGAAAAGGCCCCCACCGCAAACGTCGCGCGGCCCCGTCGCGGTCACCGCGCGAGCCGGTCCCGACAGGTGGTCCTGGCCGATGACGGGCATAGGTCCGGGCCACGGGCCGGTTGCACGTTCGGCCTTCATTCTTCGCTGCCGGCAGTGATCGGTGTGCCCTGTCAGTTCTCGACCCTGACCTGACGTGCGTCGAAGGCGACATAGCCGCTGAAGTCCCGACCGACACGGGCCGCCGCCGACTCCTTGATCGCCGGGTAGGACCAGGCCCCGTCCCTGAGCACCGTCTCGCCGACCACTACGTCGTGATACTGCGCCTTCCCCTTCCAGGGGCAGGTGTAGGGGGTGCCGCTGTCGCTGAGCGCGCCTGCCGCAACCGAGTCCGGCGGGAAGTAGACACTTCCCTCGATACTGATGACCGCCTCGCTCGCGGCCTCGGCCACGACGGTCTCCCCAACCACTGCCTTCATCGGTCTTTCCTTTCATCGATCCCTTTGCCGAGGCCGTATCCGCCCTGATGCCCGGCCGCGTGAGCCCGGAGGAACGCATTGCCTGTGCGGTGGCTCTCCACCTCGCGATCAACGGTTCGGACCGCCGGCTTCGGTCGGGCGTCCAGCCGGTGCGGTCACAGCCGCTCGCGGATCCGGCCAGAGGTCGGCGTCGGGTGGGCTCGGCTTCTTACCCGTGTCTCGACACTACGGGCGATCGGGGACGTGGGCTCATCGGCGCCGGCCGGCCGCGCCGCATCACTCTGCTCAGCGGCCGGGGTCGTCGCATTGCGCCACCCGGAGCTCGCGGCAGCACGCCGTGAGGCCGCGACCGGACTCCTCGGAGAAAACCCCTGACCGCGGCCGGCGGTCTCAGCCACCGGCCGCCGCCCGCGCCGACTCGGCCGCAGCACGATCGGTGCAGCCCGGGTGGCGGGCGTCGACCAGATCGGCGTAGGCCGTGGTTCGCGCGAGGTAGTCGACCACAAAGGGGCAGATCACGGTGATCGTGCCCTCGCGAGCGCGGATCTCGTCGAACACCCGCCGCACCAGCGCGCTCCCCACACCCTGATGCTGACGACCTGACGCGACCTCAGTGTGCCGCAGGGCGTACCGGTTGGGCTTCAGGTGCGTGTAGTAGAGCCAGCCGGCCAGGTCGTCGTCACGGCAGAGCTCGAAGCGGCCCTGATCGACGTTGTCGATCAGCCGCTCGTTTGCCGGCACCCGCTCTTCGCTGCTCATCGCCTTACCCCTCCCACATCTCGTCCCGCCGACCCTCCGAGAACAGCCTCGGACCCTACAGTCCAGTGCGACGCTTCGTCATCTGCAGATATTCCAGTAATCTTGAAGCACATTGGACTATATAGTCCCTTCATGTGCGGTGAGGACCACTCGGGGCCCACCAGCCGAAGAGAACGGCGGGAAGAGACATGGAGCCATCACCGGCTGCCGTCGAGGTGCACAAGGACGAGGCCACCCGCCTCTACGAGGCACTGCTCGACGGCCAGGTCGTCGGCAGCCTGGCCTACGAGACCGCGGGCGGACGTGTCACCCTCACCCACTCGTACGTGGACCCGGACCAACGGCATCGGGGCATCGCGTCGGCCCTGGCGCGCCACGCCCTGGAAGACCTGACGGAAAGTCCGTCGAAGGTGGGCATCTACTGCGGTTTTGTCGCCGACTACGTCCAGGACCACCCTGAGTGGAACGACTCCGTCGACATCAGCCGCTCGGCCTTCATCGCCACTCGCACCGCGCGAGACACCACCAGCGGGCACTGACACCACGGACGATCCGCACGTCGCCATCGAGCCCGAGCACATCGTGACGTGTCGCCCCGTGGATGGGCTCGTCGCCGCCTCGCCCCCCTGTCCGCCACGCTCGTTCCGGCTCAGCCGCAGACGTCATCGGTTCTGCTGCCCGGCGGGGCCAGAGCCTTCTCCGCCGACGACAGGCCGCGCCCCGCCACGGCGCAGAGCTTCTCCAGCCAGCGCTCCGGGTCGAGTTCGAGGACGTACCCGTCCGAGCCGTCGACCATGCCCATGGAGGCGCCGTTCTCGGTCAGATCGGCGGTCGCGCCGTACCCCGGTGTGAAGCCGTAGCGCTCGGTGCCGCTGCGGACATCCCAGGTGGTGTACTCGTTCAGCGTGCTCTGGGTGCTCAGGGTGGACCCCGAGGCGAAGGCGCCGAGCCATTGGACGCCGCGGTACGTCAGCGGCTCCAGCCACTTGTCCTCGCCCTGCTTGTCCGTGTCCCACACCCGTACTGCGCCGTCGTAGGTCAGCACCGCGAGGTATCGCCCCGTCGGGTCGAAGGCCAGCTGCTTGACGACGCCGACCTTCTGGGCGTTGATGGACGCCGCCTCCCGGCCGTCCTCGAAATCCCAGATCACGATGTCGTACTTCCCCGAGTGTGTGCGGACGGCCGCCTGCGCGTGCCCCGGGCGGGCCACCGCCCAGGTGCCGGCGGCCGCGATGGACACCTCGACCGGCTCCTGGGTCCTGGGCCGGTAGGGCGTGCCCACCGCCCGGCCGCGCGCCAGGTCCCAGCGCACCACGTACGACAGCGCGGAGATCACCACATGGTCCCGGTCGTCGAAGGTCGTGGTGATCCACGCCGGTGTACGGCCGGAGCGCGGGTCGGGGCGCGTGGGGTCGATGCCGGGCGGTCGTGGCAGATCGATCGGGTCCCGTTCCCGCAGGGTGTTCCCGCGCACCTCCCAGACCAGGACGGTGTGGCTGTCGGCGGCCGGTGTGAGGACCCGTGTGCCGTCGGGGCTGAACGTGGCGTACAGGGCGGCCAGCGGACGGGACGGCCGCACCGCGGCCAGCTGGCGGTGCGTCCGCAGGTCCCACAGGCGCAGCGCGTTGCCGTCGGCGTCGACGCTGACGACGCGGTCGTGGTCGGCGTCCACGGTCCTGATCCGGGCGGTGAGCATGGCGCTGTCGAACCCGGACGGTGCCGGGACATCCGCCACCATCACCGTCGCCCCGACACCGACCGCGGCACGGAGCTTGCCCGGTGGTCCGGTGAGCGCCACGGCGGGCGGCTGGGAGTCACCGGTGAACGACTCGTCCTGCTGGGCGGGCGCGGGCAGGTCGAGGGTGGCGGGGCGCCCCTCGGCCAGGTCGAGCACCAGGAACCGGAACCTGCCGAGCGCGGTACCGAAGCGCTGCACCGGGTTGAGGAGGAAACGGCCCGAGCGGTCCAGGCGCGGCACGTACAGCGGGCAGACCAGGCCCAGTTGCCGGGTGCTGTACTGCCGACGCACCTTCGGCGTGCCGGTCAGGTCCCAGGACTGCAGGATCCCGTCCTGGGTGCACCGCACGAGCGTCCGGCCGTCGCCGCTGACCGTGACGGGACCGGTCAGGTCCGTTCCCCACGGCGACGGATCCCGCAGGCCGTCGGCGAGGTTCCAGCGCACCAGGCGGCCCTGGGCTCCTTCGGCCGCGCCTTCCTGGGTGATCCGGCCGATCACCGTCCCCTCCGGGCCGAACCACGCCTGGGCCGTCTGCCAGCCCTTCGGCGGGCGCAGCTCCCTGCCCACGCGCCTGCCGGTCTCCGACTCCCAGACCAGGACCCCTTCGCCGGGCTGCGCGGCGAGCACCCTGCGTCCGGTGCCGTCGAAGCGGAGGTCGGTGGCGGCCCGGGCGTTGGCCCGTACGGCGTCGCCGTCCCGCAGGACGACCGTGCGCCAGCGGCCGTCCGCGTCCGGCCCGATCCCCAGGGACACCTTCCCGCTGACGGAGGCCCGGGCGGAGATCCGTCCGTCGGGCGAGAGCGCGACGATCCTCGAGCCCGTCGGCAGGCCCTTCCGGTCCACCTTGTCCGTGCCGAGCGTGAGGCCGACGGCGTCGCCGTTGGTCATGCCCACATTGAGGCGCCGGCCGTCCTTGCTCATGGCGACATCACGGACCGGGGCGTGGTCGTCCCACACCACGCGCTCCACGTGCCGGAGCCGCAGGTACTGCCTGATCAAGGCGGTGCGCGCCGCCGGCTCCTGGGCCGTGCGGTACGCCGCCCCCGAGAACAGGGCCGACGTCACCACCGAGACGTCGTCGAGCTGCTCGGCCTGCGTCGCCAGTTGCTGCGACGCGGCCCGCCGCAGCTGGCCGCCGAGCTCCGCGTTGCGCCACAGAAAGAGCCCGGAGGCGACCAGGGCGAGCACCGTCAGGACGGCGAGCCCTCCGATGAACCACCGCTTCTGCCGTACCCGGCGCCTCGCCAGCTCCTCCTGGGCCGCGCGTCTGCCGACGGAGCAGTCGATGAATTGCCGCTCGGTGTCGGTCAGTGCGGGACCCCGTTGCGCCAGCCATTGCTCCGCCACCGCCAGCGGCTCGCCCTCCAGCAGTTGCCCGCGATCCACGTCGTGCCGCAAGTCCGCACGCCAGGCAAGGAACCTGCGGTCCTGCCGTACGCGCTCCTCGAGCCGCTTCCAGGCGCCGATCAGTGCTTCATGGGCGAGTTCGGCGCTGACCGGTTCCCCGCTGCCGCCGCGCAGGACGAGCAGCCGTCGCTGGGCGAGCGCGGTCGCGATCCTCCAGCGTTCCTCGCCCGCCTCCTCCTGTCGCAGGGCGTTGCGCATCGGGACGTCGCCGCCCGGCAGGAAGCGGACGAGATCGGTGAGCAGCCGCATGGCCTCGGCCTCGTCCGCCTCGCGGACGCAGCTGCGCCAGGCGGTCTCGGCGTACTTCCCCAGGGCGCCTCGCACGCCTCCCACTTCGCGGTAGGTGTCGAACCTGAGCCGGCCGCCGGCCTGTCCGTCCCACAGCTGTGCCATGACGAACCCCAGCAGCGGCAGCGCGCCGGGGCCGTCCCCCGCGTCGTCCAGCATGCGCTCCACGAGCCCGTCGTCGTAGGTGACGGACGGTGTCAGCTCGAGGGGGCCGAGGATCACCTGCGCCAGCTGGTCGCGGGACATGGGGGCGAGCGGATACACGCTGCCGCGGCCGAGTGCCGGGCCGAGGCGGGAATGGCTGAGGGCGGCGTCCATGAAGTCGGACCTGAGCGTGATCAGCACCCGCAGGCCGTCGGACCGGCGCTCGGGGAACAGCAGCCGGACGGCCTCCGCGACCGCTTCGTCCGGTTCCGCGAGGAGTTCCTCGCCCTGGTCGAGCACGACGAGCAGCCGTTGCTCCGCTTTCGCGCTGGTGGTGCGCAGGACGTCGATGAGTCCGCGGTCCGCGAGGAGGTCCTCCACCGCCCGGACCTCCCGTGCCCTCGCGGCGCCGATCAGGGCGGGATGGACGACGGTCACGAGTTCGGAGGCGATCGCCGCTCGCAGGGAGGTGTCCTCACCGGCGCGGACCACGACGACGGCGTGGCCCCGTTCCCGCATCCGCGGGACCACGCCCGCGCGTGCCAGGGAGGACTTTCCGCAGCCGGAGGGGCCGACGAGGGTGACACACGGGTCGGGCCCGGTGAGGAGCGCGGTGACCTTGGCGATGTCGCTCCGGCGGCCGAAGTGGACGTCCGAGTCGGCCTCCTGGAAGGTCGACAGGCCGCGGTAGGGGGAGGCGGGGCGCACCACGGGCGCCAGGTCGGGCAGCTCGCCGACGAGGGTGCGGGTGGGTATCAGGAAGCTCTGCTGGACCCCGCCGGGCTGGATCACGACGACCATTCCCGCGACGGCGCGCAGTTGCTCGTCCCAGACCGGGCTGCCGCTGAACCCTTCCTCGACGGGCACGCCGTGCGGATCGGCCTGCGAGAGCTGGAGCCAGCCTTCGGCGGTGGCGCCGCGCAGCCGCCCGTAGTGCCAGACGCCGCCCGGGGAGCGCCAGGGGAAGCCGGGCACGCGTACGTCGTGTCCCCAGACGCGTTCGGTGTCGGCCATGTGCACCGGGTGGGCGCCGGGTATCGGCGCGCGCAGCCGCAGGACCGCGATGTCGCCGGTCTGGTCGGGGCGTACGGGCACCCAGTGCTCGAGCTCGGCGGTGCCGACGCCCGATGCGAAGGGCAGGTCGACGTGGAGTCCGGTGCCGGGCGTCACGTCGTCCTCGCGGGGCCGGCGCAGAGCGTCGCTGACCACGTGCGCGCAGGTCAGCACGAGATCGGGTGCGACGAGGAAACCGCCGCCCACGGGTTCCCCGTCGGGGCCTTTGACGCGGACCACGGCGGCCGCGAGTGCCTCCTCGGGGCTGCGGGACGCGGCGCCCGTCGCCGTCACCTCGGCCGTCACCGCAACCTCCGGTCCCCCGTGACCCCCTTTGGGTCAACTCCGTTACGGAGTATGCCCGTTGACGTCTGGCCGGTCACCCCGGTTCCAGGTCAGGGTGACCGAGAAGTTGGCCGCCGTGGCGGTGCTGGCGATCACGACATCCGCCTCGGCGGACAGGGAGACGCCGAATTCGAGGGTCACCTCGTCCGGGGCGTGCGCCATCCCGCGGACGCGGCTCACGAAGCTCTCGGCCACGGGCCGCACGGTGTCGAGCATCTGCCCGAGGGACCGTTCGGCGCGCGCCACGGCGCGGCCGCCGCGACCGACCCGTACAGGACCGTCGTCCAGGTCGCGCACCTGGACCCGGATGACGTCGTCGCTGCCGTCGCCCAACGGCACTTCCACGATGCGCACAGGGCGTTCGGTCATGGCGGTCCTCTTTCGCTCCGGGGCGGCGTGCGGCGATCTTAACGACCTCAACCGGACTTGGGGCAGGGGGAGTTGAAGGTGCGCGGATACGTGCGGCGGCCGGGCCGGGACGGCCTGTGGACCTCGATGTCCCGCCGAGGAGGCACGGAGGAACTTTCTTCACGCCTTTCTTCACGCCTTTTTTCATGTCTTGACAGAACGCGAACAAGGCTGTTTCGATCTGCTCGCGTCCCGAGGAGGGAGAGGGGGCGGATCCGTCCGAGGGATCGGGACCATGTACGACCCGCGCATCCCACCAGAAAGGAAGGACACCGTGAGACGTTCCCTCATCGGGGCAGCCGCAGCTCTCACCTTGGTCGTTCTCGCCGGCACGGAGTCCGCGGCCCCGGCCGCCGTACCGCACCACCACGGCTCGTCGGTGGCGGGCACCTACTCCACAGGGGCCGGCCACGCGTGGCAGCCGGCGCCGGGCACGAGCCCGGACGCCCCCGCCGACACGACCGTCGTCGTCGACCCGAGCAGCCCGCGTCAGAAGTACTCGGGCATCGGGTTCTCCCTGGACGAGACGAGCGTGTCCAACCTCTGGAAGCTCACCCCCGCCAAGCGCGAGGAGGCCGTCCGGCTGCTCGTCGACCCGAAGACCGGGGCGGGCCTGAACCGCTTCCGTCTCACGATCGGCAGCCCCGACCTCATCGAGCACCTGCCGTTCTGGTCGGAGGACGACCTTCCGGCCGACGTGACCGACGACTTCCAGCTGAAGCACTTCTCCATCCAGCGCGACATCGACCTGCACATCGTCGACACCATCAAGCTGATCCAGCGCTACAACCCGAAGGCGACGTTCTTCGCGTCCGCGTGGAGCGCTCCGGCGTGGATGAAGACCAACAACCGGTTCACGGGCGAGGTCGCGCTCAAGCCCGGGAGCACGACGGACTACTACCAGGTCGGCAAGCTCCGGGACGACTGCATCGACGTCTTCGCCCGCTACTACGTCAAGTTCGTGCAGGCGTACGCCGGTCACGGCATCCGCGTCGACGCCCTGACCCTGCTGAACGAGCCCGGCATGGACGTGGTCTACCCGGCGATGGACATCGATGTCGCCCAGCAGCAGAAGCTCGCCCTCGCGATCAAGAGGGCCCTGCACAAGGCCGGCCTGAACACGCAGCTATACGTCCACGACTTCAACTTCTGGGACTGGCGCGACCCGAACAGCACCGCGACCAAGAACTACTACCGCATCTTCAACGACGCCCCGGACGGCTCCGTGACCGGCCGGCAGGTCCTGAACGCCACCGACGCCGTCGCCTTCCACCCCTACTGGGGCGACCCGAAGGTCATGCGCGACGCGTTCGAGCAGACCGGCAAGCCGGTCCACATGACCGAGACCAGTGACCTGTCCGCGGCGACCATCCTCAACTACTTCCGCCTCGACGCGAGCTCCTACGTCCTGTGGGCACAGGCCACCGACCAGGACGGCGGCACGCTCCACTGGACGCCCGCACGGGACAACAACGTCGACTGGGACGAGGTCGCCGCGACCACCAAGTGGCCCGATCGGCTGGTCAAGGTGAACACCACGACCAGGGACTTCACCGTCCGCGACGAGCTCTACGCGATGGGGCAGTTCGCCAAGTACCTCACGCCGGGCGACGTACGGTTGGAGTCGAGCGCCACGCAGGGCGGCGTGAGCAACGTCGTGTACCGGCACGGCGCCGACAGGTTCGTCGCGGTCCTCGGCAACGCCAACAGCGCGGACAGCACAGTGCGGGTCGTCCTCGGCGGCAAGTCGTTCGTGGTGAAGGTCCCGGCGAACTCCTACGCCACCTACCGTTGGCAGCAGCGCATACCCCGGCACCCGCACAACAGGGCCCCCGTGGTGGCCCCGGTACCCGACGTGGTGGCCGACCAGTACGGCACGGTGCAGGTCCCGCTCGAGGCGACCGACCGCGACGGTGACCGGCTCGCCTTCTACGCGACCGACCTCCCGGACGGCGTCACCGTCGACCCCACCACGGGAACGGTGACGCTCAAGCCGACGGCGGCCGGCCAGAGCGACGTGACGGTGACCGCCACCGACGGCACGGCGCACGCCCAGGTGACCCTGCACGTGACGGTGCAGCCGCACAGCGCACCGGTCGGGGTGAGGGTCGAAGCGGAGTCGTACTCCGCCCAGCACGGCTGGACGGCGGGCGGAGCCAACTTCATCGAGTCCAACCCCGCAGCGAGCGGAGGCGCGAACGTGGGCTGGACGGCGGCGGGCAACTGGCTCGACTACGCGGTCGACGTGCCGAAGGCCGGAACGTACGACCTGGAGCTCCGCGTCGCCACGGGCACGGGCGCGGCGGTCCCGGACGCACTCTCCTTCCGTGACGCGAGCGGCACGACACTGGCCACGGCCTCCGTCCCGGACACGGGCGGCTGGGCCTCCTACCAGTCCGTGCACGTACCCGTCAGCCTCGTCGCGGGAGACCAAGTGGTCAGGCTCTACTGCGAGACGGGCGGCTTCAACATCGACTACCTCCGCCTGTCGTAGCGCTCCCGGCGCTCTGCCGTCACTCCCCGGCGACGGGCGGGGAGTGACGGCAGGCCACCGCCGGACCGCGCAGCGCCGGTGGGGGCGTGGCTACACCTGACAGTTGAGGAAAGGCCCAGGTCGGGGATGGATTCCCGACCTGGGTCTTGTGCCGTCCAGAGCAGTGCAGCCGTCCGTCCGTATCCGTCCGCAGCGTCCTCGTCGTCCTTCGCGGTCAGCCGGTTACGGCGCTGGGGGCTGCTCGGCCTTCCCGTTCACCGCGTCTGGCGGTGCGGTGAACGGGCCGACCTGCCATGGCTGGTACTCGCCATCAGGCCATGCAGCGGGCGAACGCCTGCACAGTGCCTGAGGTCTTCGACTCGTTTTGGAATGTGATCTGCCACTGCGTGGCGCTCATCGGACGGTTGTCCGTCACGTCGATGCTGGCGGAGGACACCTTCCAGCCACCGCTGATGGCATTGGTGCCCGCAGGGCAGGTGACAGTGACGATCTTGCTTTGGTTGGCCTCGATCGACCCGACCGGACTGTTCACGGTGTCGGGGGACGACGCGGTCACTTCCACAGCCAGCGCAGGGGACGCCAGGCTAAGAGCCAGCGCGGGGGCGGCGGCCAGGGCGAGGAGCTTGGTGCGGGTCATGGTTCGACCTCCCTTGAGTGGCTCGCGCATTCGGACGAATCGAACGCACGAGCCCAGGCTGGGCGGGGCGGAAGGGAACCGCCATTCGATACCCCCCATTGGAGTGATGGAATGCGTAGCGTTGTTTATTGATCGTGGTCGAGTGAGACTGACGACCGCCGAAGGCCCTGCACATCGGCGCAGGCCGCGAAGCCCGCGGCTTCGACGACGACCCCGGGATGGGGATCGAAGTGGCCGTCCATGAGACCCGCGGTTCGACCTCCTGGCGTCCCTCGCGCCGTACGGCATCCATGCAGTGGGATGGAGCCGAGGCGCCGCGGTGTACAGCGCCGGACCCATGGGGCGAAGTACCCCAAGGTCGCCAGGGTGGCCGTTGGCTGTGTTCGCTGCGGTTCGCCCAGTTCGAAGTAGGAATACAGGCGGGCCCTGGATCACGCGCGGGACGACGTGTACGCAGGGGTTTGCTGCCCGCAATGTGGCTGGGAAGTGGGTGGCGAGATCCCGTGGTAGGCGAGTCTCACTGTCAGTCGCCCGTTGGTCACGTCCGGCGCCGAGCCGCTCCCCGATGACGAGGAATTCGCCGTCGTCCAGCCTCAGGGCGTCGGGGCAGTTGTTGGAGGCGGTCGACCCGCGCTCGGCGGGCGTCGATCCGATACGGCGCGGGGGACTCCTTGCAGTGACAGCATCGGTGCTATGGGCACCGAGACGGATTGGGTGTACCGGGTCTTCGAGCCGCACGGCTCGGAGGGATGGCGCCCTTATGGCAGGGATTCCGAGCGGTGGCGGGGCACGATCACCGCAGACGATTCGAGCGAGGGCCCCCGATACGCCGTCGCCCTCGTCGTCGCCGACCTGATGACCGAGTGGAAGGTGAGCGGCCTTTCCAGGGCGAGGCACGTGCGCGTCCTCCTTTGGCGTGACGAGGAGGGCGACCAGGCGGACGCGGACATCATCGTGGAGGTCCGGCCGGA
This sequence comes from Actinacidiphila sp. bgisy160, assembly GCF_057707815.1. Lineage (NCBI taxonomy): Bacteria > Bacillati > Actinomycetota > Actinomycetes > Kitasatosporales > Streptomycetaceae > Actinacidiphila > Actinacidiphila sp. bgisy160. The sequence goes on along the minus strand of NZ_JBYIQW010000017.1, from coordinate 51,213 downwards.
CATCCACGGTGAGTGACCGGCGGGTGTCCGATTCACCCGCAGCCGAGTCTGCGCCCGGTTCAGCGATCCCTGCCGGGTGGTGAGCTCCTTGCGGGGCGGGCGTCTGGTCGGCACGGCGGAGGTGCCGCACGGGTCGGTGATGACCTGGAGATTCACGCCGTGGCGGCGGTGCTTGCCGGAGTAGTCAGCGCGGCTGTCACCGGCCCGGTCGCACTCGGCGAAGGTGCCGTCCACCAGCACATACTCCGCATCGGCTGCGCGCGGGGCATGGGCTAGGCAGGGAGCACGGCGGGCAAGGAGACTGGTGACGGATCGGACGTAGGCGTGGGCGGTGCCGACGCCGATCCGGAACCCGGCAGCGATCTGCGCGAGGGTTTCGTGTTTGCGCAGGTACACCAGCACGACCAGGGCTCGCTGGGAGGGCCGGAGCTTGCAGCGAGGGCGGGCCGGGTGTCGCAGTCGAAGGTGATCGCGTGGAGCTTCCTGCAGAATTTACCCAAAACCTATTGACTCGCTACATACATTGTGCATCGTGGTTTATAGGCCATAACACCGAAAGAGTTGCAAAGTCGATGAGGACGTCTAGTCGGCGGAGTGACTTGGACAGGATGTGGTTCAGGCCCCCGGCAAGCCGGCGCGATACCGAGGCGACAGTGACGACTGAAGCTTCAGGACACGCGCAGATCTACCGGGGACTGTTTTGCCCTCGGAGCCTTCGCACGGGCCGAGCGCCAGTGCGAAGGCTCTGGCACGTCCGCTCTCCCGGCGGAATCGAAGAGCGGCAGACGTAGCCCTTTCCTGCAGGCGAAACCTGTGCATTGGACGTCTGCCTCCTCGATCAAGGCACTCCCGCCCCGCACAGCGCGGCGGCGGCGGCCCGACGCCTCGGGCCGCCGCTCCTCATGGGGACGTAAGCGGCGGGCATGGCCAGGCCCACGGTGAGCCGTATCCGCTCCTGAGGCACTGACCTCTTACGACAGAGCCGGGCCCGTGCGCCGGTCGTCCCCGGCATTCGCCGGGGGGACGCGTGGCCCGGCGGGGCCGGGGCCACGCTCCTCATGGGTGGGCTTCATTCGCTTCGACGGGCATCCGAGATCAGGGGTTGAGCCCCCGGAAGGATGTCAATCCCTCCAAATGCCACTGCGGCCTGACGAACCTGCTCACGGCGATCGCGTGGCCTGCCGGAAGCATGCCAAATTCGCTCCACACTCCGGCAACGTCCGCTGACGGTCTCTTGCGTCGTTGGCCTTGAGGGGGAGCCGGTAGCCCTGCGCGTCCAGCCAGCCGCAGCGGGCGGCCGAGGTCCGGGCGACCGCCTTCGGGAACGCGACCGGGACGTAGACATCCGGGGTGCCGTAGCGGGGGCCGCAGCCGGAGACGCTGACCTTCACCGGTGCCGAGGTCCGCTTCCTGCCCGGTTTCAGGGGTTCGTTCGCGAGGTCCCGGGCGAAGTCGTGGATGTGCGGGGAGGGGGTGTCCGCGCCGGCCTGGGTGGTGGAGCGCAGCGCCGGCCCGGTCCCGGCGGAGTCCAGGTGGATCCATTTCGCGACCGAGGGCACGCCGTTGGCGTCGGCGGTGAAGAGCATGTACCAGCCGGGCGGGGCGAGGTTGGGGTTGGTGGTGACGTTGAGGTCGATGGTGTCGGCGTTGACGGTCAGTGGCAGTTCGACGAGGCGCTGGTTGGGGTCGGAGGAGTGGGTGATGCGGGGCGGATCAGTTGCCCGGAGCAATCGTGCTTCCTCGTGGCACGGCTCTGCGACATGCTGTCGAACGCGCTGCGGGTCGCTGAGTCGCGCGGCATGCGTCTGACAACCGGAGACGCCGATGAGTAGGCGCGAAGCTCCGCTGATGACCCTGCGCGCATCGCGCAACGGCGGGCAGGCGTGGGGCCCCGCTTCCACAGCGGGGACAATCTTGAAGCCCTTTCAGTCTTCTGTGTGGCCACCGTGCGAGTGCCGCCGATGCATGCCGGGGCTGCGCCGCTCATGGCGATTTGCCCGGACGTAGTGGGGGCCCGTAGCGGCCTGCGGATTCCCCAATACAGCGAGCGGCTCGGACAGGGCTGCGGGGCCGGTCCGTCCCACATCGTCCACACGTCTAACCCGCCGCCACGCCCTCTGAAGGGGCGCCCGCCCGATCCCCGAATTTTTGCACGACGGACCTGCCCTCCGGCCGCGTAGAGCAAACGACGGATTCATGCACGGAGGGGACTGCACGATGACAGTGCGTGCGCTCATCGGAACACTGAGGGGTGCCAGGGGTACGGCGATCGCGGCGGCGGCGATTGCCGTGCTGACCGCGTCACAAGCGCCAAGGGCGGTCACGGCCCAAGCCGAAGAGCCCGCACGGAAGGCGGCACCCGCCGAGCACGGCCTCAGCGTTTCCGGCGACACCCCGTACCGCACCGAACTTCCACCGCTGCGGACGCGGAAGAAGGGCATGGCACAGGGAGTGACTGACGGCAATGTGCCTGCGAGTGTGTTCGCCGCGTACCGGCGTGCCGAGGAGGATCTGGCGCGTACCGCGCCGCGCTGCCACCTGCGCTGGCAGTTGTTGGCCGCGATTGGCCAGGTGGAGTCAGGGCAGGCACGGGGCGGCTGGGTGACTCGGGACGGTACCACCGTGACGCCCATCCTCGGCCCGCGGCTGACCGGCGGCGCCTTCGCTGTCGTGGCGGATACCGACGGCGGCGCGTACGACGGGGACGCGGTGTACGACCGCGCGGTCGGTCCGATGCAGTTCATCCCGTCCACCTGGGCCCGCTGGGGAGCGGACGGTAACGGCGACGGACGGACGGATCCGAACAATGTTTACGACGCGGCGCTCGCAGCCGGCCGCTACCTGTGCTCGGGCGACCGGGACCTGTCGAACCCGGCCGACCTGGACCGGGCGATACTGGGCTACAACCACTCGGACGCCTATCTGCGCGCCGTCAAGGCGTGGTACGTGTACTACCTGACCGGACACCGCGTGGTGCCGGACGCGTCCGCCGGATCCCGGCCGGTCCGGCCGAAGCCGTCCGGCCCGAAGAGGCAGAAGCTTGCGCCGCCGAAGCCGTCGGGCGACCGGAAGCCGAGCACTGGTCCTTCGCGCATGCCGTCGACGTCGCCCACCGCACCCTCTCCCAGGCCTTCCCTCGCGACCGGGGTCCCGAAGGCGTCCGCGACGCCGATGGTTCCCGTCCCCGAACTGACGCTCTCGCTGCCCGGGGGCGGCGTGCTGCCCGAGGTTGGCCGCTGACCACTGGCAAGGGCCGGAACGCCATGGGTGTCCGCCTCTCCACAACCGCCACTACTCGGCGGTAATCTCGCCACGTCGGAAGCATGTACCGGCGGGTGAGTGCGAAGGGGCGGGCCCTCATGGCGACGGATATGCCTGCGGACACAGCGGCCGCCGACGAGCGCTGGCAGCGCCTGTGGAGCCATCGTGAGCAGTTGCTCAAGGTGGCCCGGCGGCGATCGGTGAGCCGGGAGGACGCCGAGGACGCCGTTCATGAGGCGATGTTGCGAGCCGCGGAGCGCCCGGACCTCGACGACGAGCGGCTCGGCGCCTGGTTGACGACGGTGACGATGCGGCTGTGCGTTGACCGGCACCGGCAGGTCAACCGCGAGGCCGAGGTGGGCAGCCGTCCCGCACTCATGACACCGGGCCCGGTACCCGTCGAGGAGGCGGTGTGCGACCGGGCTGAGGCGAAGTGGCTGGCGGTGCGCAGCGGCGAATTGCCCGCCCGGCAGGCGGAGGCGCTTCGGCTGAGGTCCGAGGACCTGGACGTGAGCCAGGTCGCGGTGCGGATGGGGCTCAGCTACCGGACCGTCGAGTCGCTGCTGGCCCGGGCCCGGCGGACTTTGCGCGCCTCGTTGGCCGGAACGCTCGGGCTGGTGCTGTTCCTGGTCGGGCGCGGACGGTTGCGCGGGGGCGGCAATGCGCAGGCGGTCGCGTTCACCACGACGGCGGCAACCCTGGTGGTGGCGGGGTTCGTGCTGCCGTTCGCGCTCGACGCGGGCGGAAACGGGACTGGTCCGGCGCCGCGGCCGGCCGTGTCCGGCGACCCGCGGCTCCTGCACGGCGAGGTCACGGGCCGGGGGCACGCCCCCGCAACGCCCACCCCGTCGTCGTCGGCGCGCGGGTCTTGGGGCCGGACGCCCTCACCCACCGGGGGATCGTTTCTGCCGGTGCCGGTGCCGGTGCCATCCCTGGCGGACGTGTCCGCGTTTCCGCCCTCGGCGCCGCAGGTCCCTCAGGTGCCCGAGGTTCCGAAGGTGCCGGGGCTGCCGACGGCCGTGACGGGCCTGCCGACCGTCGTGCCGGGTCTGCCGACGGGGTTGGTCGCCTCGTCACTCCCGTCGCTCCCGTCGCTTCCCCCGACCTCGGTCGTACCTCCGCTGTCTGTCTCCAGCCCGGGGACGCCTTCGCTCACGTCGTCGCCGAAGCTGCCGTAGCGCCCCGCACACACGTCCGCGAAAAAATTCCTGGTTCGCCGCGACGGACGCACCTCTCTTCCCCGTAGAGCAGTTGTCGGGACTGCTCCACGGGCGAAGGATGGAACCGGATGGGTGTCGAGATCTGTGTGGAAGGGCTGACCAAGTCCTTCGGCCACCAGGTCATCTGGCAGGACGTCTCGCTGACGCTGCCTGCCGGGGAGGTCTCGGTGATGCTCGGCCCCTCGGGGACGGGCAAGTCGGTGTTCCTCAAGACGCTCGTGGGGCTGCTGAAGCCGGAGCGGGGATCGGTGAAGGTCGCGGGCCGGGACATCACCCGCCTGCGCGAGCGCGACCTGTACGAGGTGCGGAAGCTGTTCGGCGTGCTGTTCCAGGACGGCGCGCTGTTCGGCTCGATGAACCTCTACGACAACATCGCCTTTCCCCTACGCGAGCACACCCGCACGTCCGAGAGCGAGATCAAGCGGATCGTTCTCGAAAAGATGGACATGGTCGGGTTGATCGGCGCTGAGGGGAAGCTGCCCGGCGAGATCTCCGGCGGTATGCGCAAGCGGGCCGGGCTGGCCCGTGCCCTGGTCCTCGACCCGCAGATCATCCTGTTCGACGAACCGGACTCGGGCCTGGACCCGGTCCGCGTGGCCTACCTCAATCAGCTCATCGTCGACCTCAACGCACAGATCGACGCGACCTTCCTCATCGTCACCCACGACATCGCCTCGGCCCGTCAGGTGCCGGACAACATCGGGCTGCTGTTCCGGCGCGAGCTGGTGACGTTCGGGCCCCGCGAAGAGCTGCTGGCCAGTGACGAGCCCGTCGTACGGCAGTTCCTGAACGGCCGGATGCAGGGGCCGATCGGCATGGCGGAGGAGAAGGACGCGGCCCAGGTCGAGCAGGAGCTGGCCCAGATCGATGAGGGTGTTCGGGCCGATGTGCCGACCCCGCGCCTGCTGCCCAGCCCCGGCATCACCCGCCCGCCCCGCTGGGATGCGATCGCGAGGCGCGAGGCCGAGCTGCACGAGAGGGGGGTGAGGGACACATGAGACTCTCCCCGACGGGTGCGCTGCGGCACTCGGGCAGCCTCTTCGCGATGGCGCTGGACGTCGTCCGATCCCTGCCCCGACGGCCCTTCCAGGCGAGGGAGTTCATTCAGCAGGCTTGGTTCGTCGCGAGCGTCACGATCCTGCCGACGGCTTTGGTCTCGATTCCGTTCGGGGCGGTCATCGCGCTGCAGATCGGCAGTCTGACCCGTCAGTTGGGCGCGCAGTCCTTCTCTGGTGCTGCGTCCGTGCTCGCCGTGCTGCGGGAGGCATCGCCGATCGTCACCGCGCTGCTGATCGCGGGCGCGGGCGGCACGGCGATCTGCGCGGACCTCGGGGCGCGCAAGATCCGGGACGAGATCGACGCGATGCAGGTGCTCGGCATCGACCCGATCCACCGGCTCGTCGTACCGCGGGTGCTGGCGTCGATGGTGGTAGCCGTACTGCTCAACGGCCTCGTCTCGGTGGTCGGTGTTGCGGGCGGCTATTTCTTCAACGTCGTTCTCCAGCACGGCACGCCCGGCGCATACCTGGCGTCCTTCACCACCCTCGCTCAGCTGCCCGACCTGTGGGCGGCGGAGATCAAGGCGCTGGTGTTCGGGGCCATCGCCGCGATCGTCGCCTCGTACAAGGGGCTGACGGCGCAGGGCGGGCCGAAGGGCGTGGGCGATGCCGTCAACCAGTCCGTGGTGATCACTTTCATGTTGCTGTTCGTGACCAACTTCGTGATGACGGCCGTGTACTTCCAGGTCGTCCCGCAGAGGGGTTAGCCGATGAGACCGCGAAACCTCCTCGATCGCCCCCTGCGCTCACTCGAAGAGCTGGGTGCCCAGCTGTCCTTCTACGGGCGCTCCTTGGCTTGGACGGGCCGCACCCTGCGACGCTACAAGAAGGAGGTTTTGCGGCTCCTTGCCGAGGTGAGCTTCGGGCGCGGCGCGCTCGCCGTCGTCGGCGGCACGGTCGGTGTGATCGCGTTCCTTTCCTTCTTCACCGGCACCGAGGTCGGCCTTCAGGGCTATGCGGCCCTCAACCAGCTCGGCACTTCGAACTTCGTGGCGTTCTTGTCGGCGTACTTCAACACTCGGGAGATCGCCCCGCTGGTGGCCGGACTCGCCCTGTCCGCGACGGTCGGGGCGGGGTTCACCGCGCAGCTGGGTGCGATGCGGATCAGCGAGGAGACCGACGCGCTGGAGGTGATGGGCGTCCCGTCGCTGCCGTTCCTTGTGACGACGCGGATGATCGCCGGCTTCGTCGCGGTGATCCCGCTGTACGTGATCGGGCTGCTGTCCTCGTACCTGGCCGCCCGCACCATCACCACTGGCTACTACGGGCAGTCGACCGGCACGTATGACCACTACTTCCACCAGTACCTGCCGCCCGTCGATGTGTTCTGGTCCTTCGGCAAGGTGATCGTCTTCGCTCTGCTGATCATCCTGGTGCACTGCTACTACGGCTACCACGCGAGTGGCGGACCGGCCGGTGTCGGCGTCGCGGTGGGCCGTGCGGTGCGGACCTCGATCGTCGCCATCAACGTCCTGGACTTCTTCCTGAGCCTGGCGATCTGGGGCGCCAACACGACGGTACGGGTGGCGGGGTGAGAGCGGTGCGCATGCAGAGAATGCGGTTCAGGCTCTACGGAATTGCCTTCCTCGCCGTGCTCGCGCTGCTGCTGTCGCTCGCGGTGGCCGTCTACCAGCAGGCGTTCACCTCGGTGGTGCCCATCACCCTGGAGGCCGACACCCTCGGCAACCAGCTCGATGCACGCGCCGACGTCAAGCTGCGCGGGCTGCTGGTCGGCGAGGTGCGCGAGGTGCATGCCGACGGCACCAAGGCGACCCTGGACATCGCGCTGAACCCGCAGTACGTGTCGTACATCCCCTCGAACGTGCACGCGCGGCTGCTTCCCAAGACGCTGTTCGGCGAGAAGTACGTCGACCTGGTCGCTCCTGCCGGCGCTGCGCGCTCGTCGGCTCGGCCCATCCGTGCGGGTGACGTCATCACCCAGGACCGAACGAAGGTCGGCATCGAGGTGCAGCAGTTGATGAACGACCTGCTGCCGCTGCTGCGCACGGTCCGGCCGGGTGAGCTCAACGCCACGCTGTCGGCGTTCGCCACTGCGCTGGAGGGCCGCGGCGACCGGATCGGAGGCAATCTCACCCAGGTCGAGGGCTATCTGCGCCGCCTCAACCCGCACATGCCCTCCCTGAAGGAGGACATCACACGGTTCGCGGACGTCGCCGCGGTGTACGGCGACGCCGCGCCCGACCTGATGCGGATCCTGCGCAACACCGTCACCACCAGCCGGACGATCGTCGAGAAGAGGGAGCAGTTGGTGTTGGCTCTGCGCGCGACCGCCTCCGTGGCGGGCACAGCGAACGACTTCCTGTCCGAGAACGGCGACCGGCTGATCACCCTGGGCCGGGTCTCCCGCCCCGCACTGGAGCTGTTCGCCCGGTACTCCCCCGAGTACCCGTGCCTGTTCCAGGGCCTGGTCCGGCAGGAGAAGGCCTCCGAGGAGGCGTTCCGGGGCGGCGAGATGCGGATCACCCTTGAGGTCGTCCGGCCGCAGGAGGCGTACCGGCCCGGCGAGGAGCCGGCGTACGGCGCCCGGTCCGGCCCGAACTGCCGCGGTCTGCCGCATCCGCAGGTGCCCGGGCCGAAGCCCCATCTCGACGACGGCACGTCGGCCGGAGGTTCCGGCGGCGCACTCCCCGAAGGTGCCGAGGTGTCCGCCACCCGGGCCGAGCAGCGGGCCGTGGGCTCGCTCGTGGCGCCCGTCATGGGCGTCCCCGCGGACGAGGTGCCGCCCGTGGCGACCCTACTGTTCGGGCCGCTGGCGCGCGGAACGGCGGTGAGTGTCGCATGAGCGGATCCGGAGCGCGGCAGACCGCCGCCCCGCTGATCAAGTTCAGCCTCTTCGCGCTGGTCACGATCGCGGCGACGGCGCTCCTCGCGGCCACCATCGTCAACGTCTCCTTCACCCGCAAGGACACCTATCACGCCGTGTTCACCGACGTCACCGGGCTGGAGAACGGCGACGACATCCGGGTGGCCGGAGTACGGGTGGGAGAGGTCGAGGGCATCCGGATCAAGGACCGGACGCTGGCGGAGGTCACGTTCACCGTCAGCGCGGACCGGCCGCTGCTCGCCGGGACCCACGCGGTCGTCCGCTACCGCAACCTGGTCGGGCAGCGGTACGTCGCACTCACCGAGGGCACCGGCGACGGCACCGCCCGGCTGCGGCCGGGCGGCACCATCCCGCTGTCCCGGACCGAGCCGGCGCTGGACCTCAACGCCCTGCTGAACGGCTTCAAGCCGCTGTTCGCGGCGCTCAGCCCGAACGACGTCAACCAGCTGGCCACCGAGATCGTCCAGACCCTCCAGGGCGAGGGCGGCACGGTGAACAGTCTGCTCGCGCACACGGCCTCGCTCACCAGCACCCTCGCCGACCGCGACAAGCTGATCGGATCGGTGATCGACAACCTCAACACCGTCCTGGCGACCCTCGACGAGCGCGGCTCCCGCTTCTCCGGGCTGCTGACGCAGCTGCGCCGAGTGGTTTCGGGGCTTTCCGCCGACCGCAAGCCCATCGGGGAGTCGCTGGTGAGCATCGGCGACCTCACGGACGTCACGTCGGGGCTGCTCAAGGACGCGCGTCCACCGCTGAAGGACGACATCGCCCGGCTCGGCGATCTCACCGGGACGCTGAACAGGAACGAGCACACCGTCGAGGGCGTCCTGAAACGGCTGCCGAGCAAGCTCGAGAAGCTGACGGGGACGGCCTCGTACGGCTCGTGGTTCAACTTCTACCTCTGCGACTTCGACGGCCGGATCGTGCTGCCGAAGACCAAGCAGGTGATCACCCCGGAGCTGCACGTGGCACGGGCGAGGTGTGGCGGATGAGCCTCCGCATCAGGCGGCGCGATGGCCGCCGCCCCGAGCCGCTGGTGAGGTTCCCGGTCCTGCCACCGAAGCCGAAGCTGCCGAAGCTGCCCAGGCTGCTGCCGAAGCCCGAACCACGCCAGGGACCACTCGCGAAGGTGCGCGTGCTGCCGCCGAAGCTGCCCAGGATCCGGCTCACGCGCCCGCGCCTGAAACCCTTCCGCGAGCACAACCCGGTCGTCGTCGGCGCCGTAGGCCTCACCATCCTCGCGCTGCTCACCGTCGCCGCCTTCAACGCCGACAGCCTGCCGCTGATCGGCGGCGGCGACACCTATAGCGCGGCCTTCTCCGAGGCCGGCGGGCTCAAGCCGGACGACGAGGTACGGATCGCCGGGGTCAAGGTCGGCAAGGTCGAGGACGTCGACCTGGACGGCGACCACGTCAAGGTGACCTTCAAAGTGAAGGGCCGGCCGGCGTTCGGCACCGACACGGGGGCGTCGATCCGTGTCAAGACGATCCTCGGCGCGAAGTACCTTGCCCTCTACCCGAAGGGGCCCGGCCAGTTGAAGCCGGGCAGCGAGATCCCGCTTCGGCGGACCGTGTCGGCGTACGACGTCGTCCAGGCCTTCAGCGACCTGACGACCACCACCGAGGAGGTCGACACGGGCCGGCTCGCGAAGGCACTGGACACGATCGCCGACACCTTCCAGGACTCCCCCGAGGAAGTGCGGGCGTCGATCAAGGGATTGTCGCGGATATCCCGGACCGTCGCCGCCCGCGACAAGGCGCTGCGAGAGCTGCTCGACCACGCGAACGGCGTCACCAAGGTGCTGGCCGATCACACGAAGGACGTCTCCGCACTGGTGAAGAACGGCGACGCCCTGTTCAAAGAGATCGACAAGCGGCGCTGGGCGATCCACAAGCTGCTCAAGAGCTCCGCGCTGCTGGGCATCGAGCTGTCAGGCCTGGTCGACGACAACAGCAAGGGGATCGGGCCCGCACTGAAGAACCTCAACACCTTCCTGAGGATGCTCGAACGCAACCAGGCGAGCCTCGACCGCAGCGTCCGGCTGCTCGCCCCCTACGTCCGGCTCTTCACCAACACCCTCGGCAACGGCCGCTGGTTCGACTCCTACATCCAGAACATGGTCGCCGCCCCGGTCACGCCACGGACGGGAGGCACCCGATGACCCGCAGACTCCTGGCCCTGTTCACCGCGCTCGCGATCGTCGTCGGCCTCGCCGTCGTCCTCTGGCCGGGACCCGGCCCCGTCCGCGTCACGGCGTACTTCCCGCGGACCGTCGGCATCTACCCCGGCTCCGACGTCCGCGTCCTCGGTGTCCGCATCGGCGAGGTCAGGAAGATCACGCCGGAGGGCGGCCGGGTACGGGTCGAGCTGGAATACGACAGGGGCCGCAAGGTCCCCGCCGACGCACAGGCCGCCATCGTCAACTCCTCGGTGGTCAGCGACCGTTACGTGCAGCTGCTGCCGGTGTACCGCAAGGGCGCGGTGCTGCGGGACGGAGCCGTCATCCCCGAGTCCCGTACGGCTGTTCCCGTCGAGCTGGACCGGATCTTCGACAGCCTGCACACCACCGCCGAGGCGCTCGGCCCGAACGGTGCCAACAACAAGGGTTCGCTGTCCCGGCTGCTCGGGGTGAGCGCGGACAACCTCCAGGGGCAGGGCGCGAGCCTCAACCAGACGGTGCAGGACCTGTCCCAGGCGGTCACCACGCTGTCCGACGGGCGGCGCGACCTGTTCGGGACCGTGCGGAACCTTCAGGTGTTCACGGCCGCGCTGGCGGCGGACGACGCCAGCGTGCGGTCGTTCAACACCGACCTCGCCGACGTGGCCGGGCAGCTCGCCGCGGAGCGTGAGGATCTCGCGGCCGCGCTGAAGTACCTGGCTGCCGCACTCGGCGACGTGTCCGGCTTCGTGAAGGGAAACAAGAAGGCGCTGACCTCGGACGTGCGGGGCCTGGCCGAGGTCACCAAGGTCCTCGTCAGCCAACGAGACGCTCTGGAGGAGATTTTGACCGTCGCGCCCACGGGCCTGTCGAACCTGCAGAACGCCTACAACCCCTCCGCCGGCACCCTCGACACCCGCAACAACGCGCAAACCCCCCAGGACCCGTCGTCCCTTCTCTGCTCGATCCTGAAGACGACCGGCGACGACCATGACAACTGCGAGGGGCTGAAGAAGCTCTTCGCCTCCTTGCCCGAGGTTCCGCCGGTCCCGGCGTCGACGGGCTCGGTCGACAAGACCCTCGGCGGCATTCTGGGGGCACCGGCATGAGCGTGCGGCGCAAGGGGCGGGTGGCCGCCTGGACGGCGGTCTGCTCGCTGCTGCTGACCGGCTGCGAGTTCAACGGCTGGTATGACGTCCCGCTGCCCGGCGGCGCGGCCTCGGACGGTCACGCCTACCACGTCACCGTCGAGTTCCGGGACGTCCTGGACCTCGTGCCGCAGTCGTCGGTCAAGGTCAACAACGTCACCGTCGGCGCGGTCGAGAAGGTGGAACTGGACGGCTGGCACGCCCGCGTACGGCTCAGGATCGCCGACTCGGTGAAGCTGCCCGGCAACGCGGTCGCCGATCTGAGGCAGACCAGCATGCTCGGCGAGAAGTACGTCGCCCTGTCCGCACCGGCCGGCACACGCCCCGTCGGACGTCTCCGCGACGGCGACCGCATCCCGCTGTCCCGCAGCGGCCGCAACCCGGAGGTCGAGGAGGTGCTGTCGGCGCTGTCCGCGCTGCTCAACGGCGGCGGGGTGGCGCAGCTCAAGACGATCACCATCGAGTTGAACCAAGCCCTCAGCGGCCGCGAGGACCGGGTCCGGTCCCTGCTGAAGCAGCTCGACATCTTCCTCTCCGGCCTCGACGGCCAGCGGGCGGACATCGTGCGCGCGCTGAATGGCGTCGACCGGCTCGCGCAGCGGCTGAAGAAGGAGAAGAAAATGATCGCCTTGGCCGTCGACACCATGCCGCCCGCCCTAAAGGCCCTCGCAGACCAGCGCGAGGACCTGACGAAGATGCTCACCGCCTTGTCCAGGCTCGGCAAGACCGGCACCAGGGTGGTGAACGCCTCCCACGACGACACCGTCGCCAACCTGAAGAAGCTCCAGCCCATTCTGCAGGAGCTGAACAAAGCAGGCGACGACCTGCCCAACTCCCTAGAGCTCCTCACCACGTACCCGTTCCCGCGCAACGCGACGGACGCCGTCAAGGGCGATTACGTCAACCTGAAGATCACCGCCGACCTCGACCTGGCGGACCTCTACGGCAACGTCACCGGTAAGCCGGGCAAGGGCGGGAAGTCCCCGGCCCCCGGGACACCGCATCTTCCCGGCCACCCCACTCCCATCCCTCTCCCGTCCGTCCCTTCCCTGCCGGGCATCCCGTCCGTACCCCCTGTGCCCCCTGTGCCCTCCGCGCCCGCCGTGCCCTCGACGCCCTCCCACGGCAGCACCCTGCTCTGTCCGCCGGTGTGCACCTCCGCCTACGGCAGCGGGGACGACGCGCGTCGCTTCCCGCCCGGGGTCGATCCCGCGCTCGCCGAGCTGATGCTGAAGGGGATACTGCCGTGATCACACGTACGGTCAAGGCCCAGCTGCTGGCCTTCGCGACCATCACCGCCCTGGGGGCGGCGTACGTCGGCGCCCAGTACACGGGCCTGGTGGACGACATCTTGCACCGCGGGTACACCGTTCGCGCCGACTTCGCCGAGTCAGGGGGCGTCTTCCCGGGTGCCGAGGTCACCTACCGGGGGGTGCCGGTGGGCCGCGTGGGCGATCTGCAGCTGACCGGATCCGGGGTCTCGGTGGCGCTGAGGATCGAGGACGGCGCCCCGAGGATCCCGGCCGACACGCTCGCGGTGGTCGCCGCCCGATCGGCGGTGGGTGAGCAGTACGTCGACCTCCAGCCGCGGCGGTCGGGCGGCCCGTACCTCAGGGACGGCAGCCCGATCCCGCGCAGCCGCACCCGGACCCCACTGCCGGTCACCGACCTGGTCCTCAGCCTCGACCGGCTGGTCAACTCGGTCGGCAAGGACGATCTGCGGGTCACCGTCGACGAGCTGGGCAAGGCGTTCTCCGGCACAGGACCGAACCTGAGCCGGCTGGTGGACTCCGGTGACGCGCTGGTTGAGGCGGCATCGCAGTCGCTCCCCCAGACGGTCTCGCTGATCGAGGACTCGCGGAAGGTACTCAGGACACAGGCCGACCAAGGCTCGGCCATCACGTCGTTCTCCCGCGATCTCGCCACGCTCACGGAGCAGTTGAAGTCGAGCGACGGCGACCTTCGCCGGCTGATCGGCAGCACCGCGCCCGCCGCGCGGCAGGTCGATTCGCTGCTGAAGTCCACGCGGCCGCACGTGCCGATCCTGCTGGCCAACCTCATCAGCGGCGGCCAGATCACCGTGGCCCGGTTGCCCGGCGTCGAACAGACCCTGGTCACGCTCCCGCTCACTGTCGCGGGCAGCTACACGGTCATCCCCGGCGACGGCACCACCCACTTCGGGCTGACCGTGAACGCCGATGACCCTCCCGCTTGCACCCGGGGCTACAACACCCAGCGGCGCGACCCAGCCGACACCGGCACGCGCCATGCGAACACCGACGCGCGCTGCACGCTACCGCGCGGCAGCAAGTCCTCGGTGCGCGGAGCGCAGAACGCGCCCGGCGCCACGACCGGCCCGCACAGCGGTGACCAGGCCGCGTTCGTGGCCCCGTACGACCCGGAGACCGGCACCGTGACCGGCCCGGACGGAACGCTCCTCGAGATCGGCTCGACGGGCGGGGAACAGGCCGTGTTCGGAAAGGAGTCGTGGCAATGGCTGCTCGTGGGACCGATGGTGTGAGAGGCGGCATGAGGCTGCTGTCTGCGGGGCTCGTCGCTGCGACCGTGCTCACGACCGTGCTGTGTGCCTGGCTGGGCTGGAAGCTGTCCGACCAGCGCGCGGCGGAACAGCGCCGTCAGGACATCTTGGCTGCGGCCCGCCAGTCGGCGCTGAGCTTCACCTCGCTCGACTACCGGCACTACGACCGGGACAGCGCCAATGTGCTGGCTAACGCCACCGGCGAGTTCAAGAAGGAGTTCGCCTCGCAGACCGAACAACTGACGAGGCTGGTTGCACAGAACAAGTCGGTGTCCGACGGACAGGTCCTGGAAGCGGGCATCGTGCGGTACGACGGGCGCTCGGCCCGGGTCCTGGTCGTGGCCGACAGCAAGGTGACCAACACCGCCGCGCCCGAGGGCCAGGCGCGCACCTACCGGCTCCAGCTCGACCTCGCGTATGTAGCAGGTCGCTGGTTGACCTCCGACGTCGTGTTCGTGGGCTGACCCGGCCGTCAGGCCATCAAAGAGGAGAGACACCGTGGCGAACCCGACCTTCCGCAGCACCCGCGGCACCGGCTCACCGGCCCGCCGCACCATGACCGCGGCCACCCGCGCCGCGGCCAAGCGCGCCGGGCGGCCTGCGCCTCGCGAGTGCGGTGCCCACCAGGAAGAGCAGACCCGCTCCGGGCGCACCCTGCTCATCGATCCGCCGCCGAACGGCTGGGAGGACCCGCCGGAGCCCGAGTCACCCCAGTCGTTCGAGGGGAAGACGGAGGGCGGTGCGTCCCCGCGCAACGCCGGGCGGGGCGTGCTCACCGCGGTGCTGGGCATCGTCCTCGTGGCGGCCCTGGTCGCGGCCGCCGTACTCGGGTGGGAGTACCAGCAGGGGCGGCAGGCGGAGCAGGCCCGCGACGAGGCCCTCGCGGCCGCGCGGAATGCGGCGCCGGTCGTGCTGTCGTACGACTACCGGCACCTGGACCGGGACTTCTCCCGTGCCCGCATCCTGCTGACCGGGCGCTTCCGCGACCAGTACGGCAAGACCACGAAGACGGTGGTCGCGCCGACCGCGACGAAGTACCACGGTGTGGTGAAGGCGACCGTGGCCACACCACCCGACGGCGGCGCCCCCGCCGTGTCCGTCGTGTCGGCCACACCCGACCGGGCCGTCGTCCTGCTCTTCGTCAACCAGGTCACCCGAAGCACTCGGCTCCCGGAGCCGCGGCTGGACCTGAACAGGGTGCGCATGACGCTCACCCGCACCACCGACGGCTGGAAGGTGAGCGGCGTCGACGCCCTCTGACCAGGCCTCCGTAAGTGCCCTCGCGCGGTCGCGCGGGGGCACCGCTTCGTGGGGAACGGGGCGTCGGCCGGGCCGGGACGGCGGGCTTCACCGCGGTCGAGCGGTGGTGGCCCGGGGCGACTCCTCGCCCCGGGCCGATGTGGCCTCACCGACTCCGGCTGCCCCCTTCGTCCGGCCTTTTCGAAAAAGGTTCGTTGCTCGCGACGGACGCCGCCTGCCTCCCCGTAGAGCAGTCGAAGGCCTCACCCGTACCGCCACACACCACCCCCCTTCGTCCACTCGCGAACCCACGAGGTACCTGTGGCTCTCCTCTCCGCACGTCGTCCTCACCACCACCCGCGGTCGCGGGGGCGTCTCGCCGCCGGGTTGCTGGCGCTCGTCGCCGGAACCCTGCCGAGTGCGTCGGCCGGCGCCGCCACCCCGCCCACCGGATCGATCAGCGACACCGCACCCACAACCACGTGGAGCGCCGGGCCCTTCGCCGTCCCGAACGTCTCCGGCACTGCCGGGACGGTGAGCTGCGGGAATGTGCAACCCTGCGACGACTACGCCCTGAGGGTGTCGGTGCCCGCGGGCTACGACGCCGGTCACAGCCTGCGCATCGACGTCAGATGGCCGGGCTCCGCCGCCGACTTCGACCTTTACGTCCTCGATGCGGACGGCCGGGAGGTGGCCGCCTCGGCCTCTTCCGGCGACCCCGAGACCGTGCTGCTTCCGGCGGTGTCGGCGTCGTACCCCGTGCGCGTGGTGCCGTACGCGCCGCTCGGCGACGGCTTCACCGGCACCGCGAGCCTGATCGCCGCTCCGGCCGATCCACCGCCGAGTACGGCCACGCCGCCGACGTACGCCAACTCCTAGGCACCCGACGGCATCGCGGATGCGCACAACGCCGGTGAACCCTCGATCGGCGTCGACCATGCGAGCGGCGCCGCGATGTACCAGGCGTACACGTCGACACTCAAGGTCACCTACGACAGTGCCGGTGCCGCCACGTGGCAGGACAAGAGCGCGAGCGCGGCCAACGGCTGCCCCCAGGGCAGCACCACCAGCCTCGACCCGATCCTGTTCACCGACCCGGTCACCCACCGCACCTTCGAGTCGCAGCTCGCCGGCAAGACCGCCCTGACCTGCTACACCGACGACGACGGTGAGAGGTGGACGCCGACGGGCGGCTCGGGCGTCAACTCCGGTGTGGACCACCAGACCATAGGTGGCGGCCCCTTCGCCGCGGGCGGTCCGGGCGCCGTCACGTCGTACCCGAACGCCGTCTACTACTGTTCCCAGGACATCGCCGACGCCTCGTGCGCGGTCAGTCGGGACGGCTGTCTGACGTACGGGCCCGCCGTTCCGATGTACTCGCTGCTGGACTGCGGCGGCCTGCACGGGCATGTGAAGGTCGCCCCCGGACGCCACGGTGTACGTGCCCAACAAGGGCTGCGGTGGCAATCAGGCCGTGGCCGTCTCCGAGGACAACGGGCTGACGTGGACCGTCCGCAAGAACCCGTCCAGCACCCCCGGTGACTCGGACCCGAGCGTGGGAGTCGGGGCCGGCGGGACCGTCTACATGGGCTACCAGAACAGCGACGGCACGCCGCGCATCGCCGTCAGCCACGACAAGGGCAAGACGTGGCTGTACGACCAGAACGTCGGCGCGGCCCTCGGCGTCAAGAACGTCGTCTTTCCGGCCGTGACCGCGGGCGACGACAACCGCGCCGCGTTCGCCTTCCTGGGCACCACCACTGGCGGCAACTACCAGGACGCGGCCGGCTTCACGGGCGTCTGGCACCTGTACGTGGCCACCACCTACGACGGCGGCCGGTCCTGGGTCACCGTCGACGCCACCCCCACCGACCCGGTTCAGAAGGGGTCGATCTGCACGGGCGGCACCACGTGTGGCAACGACCGCAATCTCCTGGACTTCATCGACGTCACCACCGACGCCCAGGGCCGCGTGCTCGCCGCCTACGCCGACGGCTGCACCGGCACGTGCGCGACCGGAGGTGCGCAGAACTACGACGCGCTGGCGTCCATCGCCCGCCAGTCCTCCGGCGACACGCTGTACGGGGCGTACGACGCCATGATCCTCGGCACGCGCAAGAAGCCCTGAGGAGCCACCGGATGAAGCCATCGCCCCCGGCTGCCGTACTGGCAGGAGCCGTCCTCAGCCTGGCCGCGGTCACCGGATGCTCAGCGGCGAACAAGCACGCCGAGCCACCGCGGGCGACACCGTACGCGGCGAAGCATGCGACCGATCCGCCGGCCGGGAATGCGGTCGGCGTCGCGCCCGGCGGCTGCCCCACTGCCGCGTCACTGCCGCTCCCCAAGGAATTCCCGGAGAACCTGCCCGTGCCCGACGGCGCGGTCGTGACCTCGGTGGAGCATCGCACCGGCGGCCGGCTCGTCGTCGCCACCGTCGTCCGGGGCGGGTTCGACAGCACCCTGGCGTTCCTGCACAAGCGGCTCCCAAAGGCCGGCTACATCCCCAAGGAGGGCGAAGTGGAGGAGGACAACGCCGAGTCGAACTTCTCCTCCACGAGCGTCCGGGGCCGCTGGACCCTGCGGAAGATGTCCGACTGCGAGGGAGGGGTGTACCTGACGTACCTGACGTCTGCTGTCTCCTGAAGCCCGCCCTGGCCAAGCCCTCTCCTGACCGGTGAAACTGCAAGGGGCCACCTTTCGCGGCGAGCGGTACCACGTGCGCCGTTGCCCGAGGGGTGGCCTCCCGGACTGAAAAACCCCCTGGTGAACGCATGCACCGCGAGTCTGATCGGCCGCCCTGAAGCAGCAGTCGGCCGGGGCCGTATACGGGGGCGGGTTGTCGCTGGTGCGGTGGAGAATGGGTCTTCGCAGGTCGTCGTGTCCGACTGCAGGCTGGGAGCGGAAGCCCTGACCAGGAACTCGGGACCCGGCCCTGCCTTGTTCCTCCCGGTGTCCACCTCGCGTGTCCGCCCCCGTGGCCCTGGGACCGGGGGCGTTCCCAACCGAGGAGATCGGGAGCACTTCTCCTCGTCCATCGGTCCCGACCGGTGGCGACGGATCGCGGGTGCGGTGGGTCCCGGGGGCAGCCGGATCAGGACCGAGGGAGGTCCAGGGAGTCGAAGCGGCGCATGAGGGCGGGCTTGGCCAGGTGGGCGGCCCGCAGTTCCCCGGCCCGCCGGTCGAAGTCGGCGGTGCCACCGGTGCGGGCCTCCAGGGCGCGCAGGTCCGCCAGAAGTGCGACGGCGGCGTCGTAGGCGCTGGCGTTCTTCTGGGCAATCAGGTCGTCGACCTCACGCCACGCCTGTTCGGTTCTCTGGGCGAGCTTGGCCAAGCGCGCTTCCTGTGCTTCGGCGGTGGCGCGTGCGCGGGCCTGCTCGGCAGCGGCCCGGGCGTCCTGCTCTCGCTGCCTGCTGTCGGTACGACGGCGGTAGGCCCTGTCGAGGAGTTGGGCCGCGGTGCGCCGGCCGATTACGTCACGAGGGCCCGGGATGGTGGTCGCTGCCCGATAGCGGGCCAGGAGTCGGGGCCCTGGGGACACGGTGGTCAGCGCGGCCTCGACGAGCAGGGCGTCCTTGTCGGCGGCGGGAAGACCGGCGACGAAGGCAGCCGGGGCCGTCCGATCCAGGACGTCCGCGGTGGCGGGCCGGCTGTCCTCGGCGGCGACCGCCAGCAGGTCCGCGTCAACGCCAAGGAAGTCCGCCAGGGCCTGCTGCGGGCCGGTGAGCGAGGCCAGCCCCGGGGGGACGGGCGGCTCGACCTCGCGGGCGTAGTTCTCCTCGTCGTCCTCCGCGAGCTCCCAGGCGGTGAGCCCGGCAAGCCACGCCACGTACAGCGGCCGCAGGTCTCCCGCCGCGAGTTCAGCGCGCAGCCCCACGAATGCGGAGAGCGTGTAGGACGTCTCGAATTCCCACTCGCAGCCGTCCTCCGAGGACACGGAGAAGTCCAGCAGCGTGTGTCCGGACCGGGTCCAGACGCCGAGCGCATCCTCCATCGCGTACGCGGTGGCCTCTTTGGCCGGGAGCGACCCGGCGGGCAGACGCAGGACGAGGCGACGGCTGCCCCAGTTCGCGTAGTAGAGATGAGCGTCGTAAAACTGCTCGACCAGCTTCGTCGTATCGCCGCGGAAGTCGCCCCAGTGGTATTCGTTGACGAAGCGGGTCAGGGTGATGTCGGCGCGGGTGGACAGCGCGCGTACCTGCCTGACCTGGTTTTCGTCCAACGGGCGGTCAAGCGCGAGGAACTCGTAGTACTGGTACTCGCTCACGACTTGGCAGCCTACCGGCCTTACACACATGGGGGGTCAGCCGCGGAGCCATCCGAACAGCCCATTGCCGCGCCGCTCGCGCTCCCACTCCGCCTCCGCTTCAGCTCGCTCGGCCGCGACGCGCTCCCGCTGCGTACGACAGCGAGGACAATCATCGCCGCGGGCCAAGTCAGGGGCATCGTCAGGGTCGACATCGCCGCCGCAGGTCGGGCAGGGCCACAGCGAGGCCTCCCATTGCCGGTACTCGTCCTCCCGCCGACGTGCTTCCTCCTCCTCAGCGGCCCGCTGGGCGACGCTACGTTGTTCCTCTCGACGGCCGTAGGCATGCACGTCGTCGGGGTTCCGCAGGGCATCGGTGAGTGTCTGGGCTGAGTCATGTCCGAAGCGCCACCAGATCGCCCCGCACGGGCCGTGCTGCTGCAGCCGGTCCAGTGCGGTGGCCAGGACGGGCACCGTGCCGTCGTAGTCCCGGTACCCGTCCCGCTCTCCGGTGTTCCCTATCGGGCGGCCGGGACGCCACGTGCCCTGCCAGTGCTCCTCGGATAAGCGTGTGACCTCATCTATCCGTGCTTGCCGGGCCTTGAGACCGACCTGCTTGGTGAACACGAACGCCACTGGTGGGAAACCGTCGCGACCGGAAGCCTGCCAGAGGGTCGACCACAGGGGGACGTGCTGCCCGTCCTGGTCCTTCACGGTGCGCTGGAAAGAACCGGCGGTAGCGAACGATCTTGTCGGCCACCTTGGCGGGTGGTTCAGTGCCGTTGTCCACCTCCACGAACAGCACCGGCAGCCCGGCTTCCGGCGCGCTCAGGACCCCGTCGGCGCGCAGGCTGCCTCTACCCGGCGCGGTGAACGTGCCGGTGACGGGGAGGGCGACCTCGGTGTGCCACCCGTGAAGTGTGCCAAGCCCCGGGGGCCTGGCAGGCAGCGGCTACATCGGCCCGGCGGCGGGCGGTGTGCCGCGGCGGGCAACCGGCTTGGTCGGCTCCGGCGGTGATTGCAGGAACGCGTCGATGGTCTCGGTCACCTTCACCGCGTGTGGCGCGCCGGCCCTGGCCGCCTCCCGAGCGGTACCGCCCATCTCACCGAGCGGCCGGTCCAGCTCGGTCGCGGCCACCGCCAATCCGGCCGTGGTGAGATTCCACAACTGCTTGCTGACCGGCCGCCCCGACGGGTTCGTGCCGGTCACCTTGCCGACCGATTCCAACAGCCCAGCGTCGCGCAGGTCCTTGCACGCGTTGCGGACGGTCTGTACGTCCGCGGTGCCCGGCAGGACCAACTGCCGCAGTTGCGCGACAGTAGCGACCTTCACCCCGCCGAGCGCCAGCAGCACCAGACTCCGCGTCCGCGCCGTGGACCCGAACCGCCACCGCGTCATGCCCGTCGTCACGCTCGCCCTCCCCACCGCTCCCGGCACCGCACCAACCCACCGGCGGACCCGCCGTCCGCGCCGCCACGGCGGCAGCCGGTGATCCGGGGCTGGGGCGGGCACCCGGGGCCCCACCTCGCGACCCCTGCACGACTACTCCACCACCCCCCACTGACACACAACACCAGGAACAGCAGGAGCAAAGGGGTTGTCGAGGCACCGAACACCGGCCAATGTGTGCGCTGACCTGCGGCAACACTGCACACAACGCGAAAGGTCACCGTAGGGCAAGGGTGTAGGGAGGACTGTAGGGAACGCTGTTGGGGCGCTTGTACCCACCGACCGCAAGTGCGGGTCACGAGCCGGAGAGGCCCACAGGCCGTGCACCGCGTCCTAGCCGCCCCACCACTCACCGTCCGACTTCCCCCGACAGCCCGCGCGCCACGAAACGCACTCCGGCCATCGGGCTTGCTTGAAGCACGACGGAGAGTGGCCAGCCCGAGTGGAAACTCACCGACTACTGCGGCCGCACTCACCGACCAGGGCTGACGCGGCGGTCGGTGAGTGGTGTCGGGCTAACACACCGAGCGCCCCGCTGGTTCGCGACGCTCGGCGACGAGCAGGCGCGCGAACTTGGCCTCAGCCGACCGTCAGACATCGTGAGGACGCGGGCTACTCGAAAACCGAGCCGGCGCAAGCAGTCCGTCTCTTCCCGCTGTCCCGTCCAAGTGCACGGATCGACGCCGACAGCCTTCCGCTCGTGCCCCGTTACCTCGTTCACCACGAGTGCGCCCAGGAAGCACGGCGGCAGCGCAACCGGCGAAGGGCACTGATACTCGCCACGATGGGGCAGGACTACGTGCCGGAGCGCACGGCATGACTGACGCCATGGCGGGGCTCCGCCTGCTGCCGTGGGATGGTCCCAACGGGAAGCCCGCGTACACCCCCGACGACAATCCCAAGGGAATGATCGCGCGACTCGCCGACCGCATGGAACGCGAACAACTCACCGCAGCGTCAGACCTGCTTGAGATTGCCCGCCAGATGCTCGCCGTTGCTGAGCCGCTGACCCCGGACCAATCGCGCTTCGTAGTGGCACGTCTCTGCGACGCGCTGTCGAACACGCTGCGGGTCGCCGAGTCGCGCGGCATGCGCCTGACGACCGCAGGCGCCGATGAGTAGGCCCGAAGCTCCGCTGATGACCATGCGAATATCGCGCGACGGCGGGCAGACGTGGGGGCGCCCCCTTCGCTTCCACAGAAGCGACAACCTGAAGCCCCTTCAGTCTGCCCTGTGGCCACCGTGCGAGTGCCGCCGATGTATGCCGGGGCTGCACCGCAAATAGCGGCCCGCCCGGACGCAGCCACCAACTCGGCAAGCTGGCAGACGCCCTGCCGGTTCCACCCCGGCAGGGCGATCTGGCTATCACTCATCGGCACCAATGCTCGGGTGGTCGGCATCTTCAGCGTCGCCTGTGCCGAGGGCCAGGTCAGTCGCCTGGCCCGACCCTCCTCCCCTCCTTGCTGGTGTTTTATTCCAAGCGGCGCGGTCGCCGGTCAGCTGACGTGGACGGTCCAAGTCGGGGAGGACGACGCGACCAGAGTGGCCGTGGCGGGGCGGTAGGCACGCAGCATGTAGGTGCCGGCGTGGGCAAAGGTAACCTTGCCGGTCGCAGTACCGTTCGTGGCGAGCTTGGCGGTGGTCAGGGTTGACCAGGTGCCGTTGCTCTTGCGGATCTGGTACCGGATCCACGTTCCGGCCGCGTACGGCGCGGAGCTCGCGGTGTAGGCGACTGACCTGCCGTGGCGGGTCTTGGTGACCGGGTTCTTCACGGACAGGGTGGCCTTGACGTGGCCGGTGACCGTGCTGCTGGTCGAGGAAGCCCAGGCCAGGTTCTTGGCCGAAGTTACCGCGCGCCAGGCACCGTTGCGCTTCGCGGTGGTGGTGAAGTGCGCTGTGCCCTTGCTGTCTGCGGTCACCTTCGCGATGGTCGTCCAGGTGCTACTGCCCGCGGGGCGGAACTGCAGGGAGACCTGGGCTCCGGCGGCCGGCTTGGATCCGGTCTGGGTGACGGTGGCGGTGAGGGCCTGCTTGCTGCCGTACGTGGTCAGTGCGGGGCCGCTCAGCTTCGTGGTTGTCGCGGCCAGGACACGCAGCGGCTGGGTGGTGACGGAGGAGTCCCCGAACTGCGACACCATCGTCAGGGAGGCCTCGTGCAGCCCTGGGGTTCCCGCGGTCCACGTTCCCGACGGCTGCGCAGGGTAGGTGCCGGTGCCGATCGTCTTGCCGTCGACGGTCAGCGTCCAGGTCTGGGCGCGGCTGACGCCGTCGGCAGCGTGCGTGGTGGCGGCCACCTTCCAGGTCTTGCCAGCCACGGGGAAGGCGTCGAAGCCGGCGGTCCAGGTCGGGTCGATGCCGGAGACGACGGTGATCGGGACGTCTGTCGTGCCGTGCGCGCCGCGGTTGTCGGTGACGTCGAAGGTCAGGGTGTGCTTGCCGTACGGGAGCGGCTTGTCACCGAGCCGGGCGTAAAAGTAATCCGCGTACCCGACCAGGACGAAGTCGGATACGGGCGTTGTGTCCAGGAGCGCGCCGTCCAGCAAGACCCTGGTGCTGACCGGGTACGCGTAGTTGAGGTTGCGGGGCCACGGCTGCGTGAGACTGGCGGGGTACTTGTAGGTCAAGAAGACCGTGGACGGTGTGTTCCGGGTCACTGCCTTGACTGCGGGTGTGACGATGAAGCCGTGGTCGACGAGCGTGGTGGCCCGCACGGGACTGCCGGCACGGCCCTGGTTGTCGAACGCGACGACGTACGCGTAGGACCAGAGCGCCGACTGGACCTTGCTGGTGTCGACGGTTCCGGTCCACGTCCCGTCGCCGTCCGCGTCGGCCAGGTCGGATGCTGCCGGCCAGACCGGGTTGTCGGAGAAGTACTCCAGGCGGGAGACGCCGTCACCGGTGTCCGTGGCGACGGCCCGCAGGTCCAGGCGCTGATCTGCGGTGAGACCGACCGGCTTGAAGTTGGTCCACGCGTCGTCGCCAGGGAGGTCCGGGAGCGTCACGACGGGCCGGTCGTTGTCGACGCGCACGTCCGCGGTGGCGGCCGTGATCGTGGGTCGGGCGGTAAAGACCTCGACGCGGATCTCGTTGTCGCCGTCCTCGACGAGCGGCGCAGCGATCGTGTCGGTGCCGCCGAACGTCTTGGTCGCGGCCGTGTCCACAGCGGCGTGGAGGGTGCACGACGGCAGGCAGTCGCCGGCTGCCAGATCGATCCTCTGGCTGACCTGCCCGGTCCCCTGCGTGTTGGTGTGCCCGGCGATGCTCACCACGGCGGCGTAGGGCTCGAAGTCCGGATCGGCGTGCACGGTGAAGGTGACGCCGGCGGTGCCGGTGACGGTCTGGCCCGGGGTGACCGTGCCGGAGGAGTCGTGGTCCGAGGTGAGACTGTCGATGCTGACCTCGGTGCCACTGCCGGCGGTGTCCGCGGCAGCTGGCGAGACCAGGGCGACCGCTGCCAGGCAGGCGGAGCCGGCGAGAGCGGTGAGGGAGCGTATGGGCCGGGGCACGGTGTGGTGATCCTTAGACTCGATCGCGGCAAACTCGCAGGTCGCGGGATTGCGGGCAGCCGAACGGATGCTCGGGAGCTGGAGCGTATATCACTCTGTTCCAGCTTCCGAGACCAGGCGACTGGATCGACGTGATCGCTACGTGGGCGGGTTCACCCGGCCCTGTAGGGGACCCGGCTGACGCTTTCCGTCACTGGGATTCCTTACCGAGATAATTAGGTGACCCCGGACAGATAACGATCTTGCGGTTCCACAGGTTGGTCAATGAGGTCGCCCGCAGCCCCTGTTCTCCCGCGCGCGACGGGCCTGCTGCTCGGCGAGGACTGTGAAGCGATGAACGACTACATAAGACAGGAACCCAACCAATCTGGCCCGAGTTCTCGCTTCTATAACCTGCGCCGCCCGCCAGGCGCAGTGCCATCTGCCCATCGAGTGTCCTGGCGGTCGCCGCGGGACGTCGCACAGACGTGCCCTGCCGCCACATGTCCAGGCGTCGTTCCAGGTGACCGTCGGGCCTCAGCAGAGCGCGCGTCGCCTACTGCAGAGAAGCGCGGGTTGGTGCTGGCTCGTGGCCGAGCATGACGGGGGCTAACTCAAGCGGTGTCGAGGTCTGCCATCGGGCCAGCCTAAGCCTCGCGCATCCGCACCGAGCCGTCATCCGTGACCTCAAAGACACTGATCCGCAGCAGGCTCCGCACCGGGAGCGGCACCCGCAAGGCGTGGAACATGGAGGAGGACGGGACGACGAGGGCGTAGCGGGTGTCCGAGGACTGGTCTGTCATCCGGCGCAGTAGCTGTCCGTACGCGATGTCGGCATCGGTGCCGGGTTCCTTTGTACGTCCCTTTGCCTCGCCAATCAGTCGTTGATTGCCTCGTACGGCCTCGATGTCGGTGTAGGGGTCGGTGGGTGCGACGGGGGTCCACCCTTCCGCCACCAGCCAACGTCGGAAGGCGTCGACGACCCGGTCTTCGTCGCTCGTCCAGCTGGCTCGTGACGTGGATTCGGTAACCGCACTCGGTGCAGCGGCGAGAAGGCCGCGAACTGAATCCAGGTCGGCAACGCGGTTCCTCCGGTGCAATCGGCCCCGGCTGTTGGCGTCCAGGTCTGCTGGCCGGATCACCAGCAGGCACAGGCCGTGAGCGGGGATCTCCGCGTCGCGTCGCGCGTCGTACAGTGCCCGCTGCTCACCTCGATCGACTCCGCTCACCGTGGGATGCCCGGGTTTGTCGAAGAACGGCATGGCCTTATCGTGCTGCAACTCGCGGTACTCCACGACGAGCCGCTGTTCTGGCCAGTAGCTGTCGACTGGCAGCCGGGTCTTCCGGCCTGCGGACCCGGCGTCGCCGAGCAGCCACTCAAACCGGTGCTGACGAAGGCCCTGCTCACCGAGGACCTCGTCACACAAATCGAGCACGTACGCCTCGTCGCTGCTCTCTCTCCCACCCATGCATCGAGATGCTGCCACAGGCCACCGACAAAGGCCGCCGCACGATCAACTCGTCGGTCGTGAATGCATTCGATCAAGATCTAATGACCACCTGCCGTCGTTTCCCGCCCCCGGCCGCGGCCGGCAGGCTTGTCGCGGCCGGGGTGGTGCGCGTCGGGGCCCATATGTTCGGAACCACCGACCGAGTGCTGTGGGGCGGGCTCATTCTCCGTACTCCCTCAGCAGCTTGTTCAGATGCCGGATCTTGTCGACGTCCGACTTCGGCAGGGGATCACTGCTGTTGAAGTGCATGACGTTGTTGCGGATCCGGCGAATCTCCTCCAGCCGGGCTATGAACACCTTGCGGTCGAGCGGCCATCCGAGCTGTTCCCACAGTCCCGGGTTCTCCAGCACCCGCTGGTAGTCGCCGACGGTCATGTCACCGAAAGAGGAGATGCGTTCACACGCCGGGTCGCACAGGCTGGTGACCTCAGGCAGGGTGAAGGCCCCCGCAATGACCTGTCGCAGCCGACGGTCCATTTCGCCGATCAGTAGGAAATGCCCGGCAAGTTGGCCGTAAGCCTGGGCGACATCGGCGGCGGTGACGATCCCGGCAATCGCGTTGTGTTGGTCCCTGATGAGTACGAAGTCGTTCTCGGCCAGCGTGGGGAGGACGTCGATCAGGTCGTGGTCGTAGCGGACGTCGCGTGCGTCCACGATCGCTTGGGAGAGGTGGGCGCCGGGGTCGGCGTGGCGGGCGCGCGCTATGGACTTCCACGAGACGGATCCCCGCAGGTTGTGTGGACCGGCGAGGACGGGCAACTGGGAGAAGTCGTGGAGGACCATCAGCGTGATGGCCTCCTCGAACGTGGCCGTTGGCTTGACACTGACGATGCCGGCGAGGGCGGACGGCAGGGTTCCGACGGTCAAGCCCGTCTCACGCGAACCCAGCTCTTCGGACACTCCGGCCAGCGCCGCGGCTGTCACTGGCAGTCCGGCGAGGGGCATGTCCTCTGCCTGCTCTTCCGCAGCCTTGACCAGCTGGACTGTTGCGGTCAGGGACACCTTGTCGAATTCGGGCGAGGTGATCAGGCTGTGGTTAGCGAGATCGGCCTGGATCTGATCGTTGACGACACCACGGCCCGTCACGCCCCACCAGGCAAGCAGCTCCAGCACAGAGAGGGACAGCGGACGACCTGCCTCTGCCGATTCACGTGCTTCCTTCAGCCGTGCGTGCCGGTCCCTAGGGGACAAGGATGTCTGCGGTTGCTCCTTCTCCGGTGCTGTGGGATCGGCCTCCTCAGCTGCTCGGTCGAGCAATTCCTGACGCAACTGTGTGAGGTATCTGCCGTCCTCGACCTGCCACGCCTCCCAGCCGTCGAACGTTCCGTTCCCGACGGCGACCATGGCGGCCTTGGAAGGGGAGCGGAACTCCTCTCCATCCGAAAGCCGGATCCATCCCCGGGATGTGACCGCGGCCTCGTGCGACTCGCCGACGCGGGGTCGGACAAACCGTAGCCGCTCTTCTTCCTGGAGTAGCCCGCTGCCGAGCAAGTCAGCGATGGTCACCCGCCGCCCGTCGAGCAGGAAGCGGGCGCGGGACTGAGCCTCTGCGGGACTGGTGGTGGAATCGGTCATGTCACCTGTGCCTTGCCGCTCGAAGGGGAAGGGGGGAGCTGAGACTGCCGACCTTAGAGATGCCGACAGATGCGGGTGATTCGGATGGCTCTTTGCGACCTGCTCGCTGGTTCTGTATCTCCGCGGCTCAGGTGTCCTTTACGGATGCCGGTTGGCGCGCGGTCCCTCATGGCCATTCCCATCCAAATGCCGCGGAGTCCCAGTGGCCCATGGCGGTCAAGTCTCCGTTGCTTACCGGTGGGTATCGTCCAGGGTGAGGCGGATCCGCGCCAGGGCCTCGGGGATCTCAACGGTGTCCGTGTTGTCGGGGCATAGGACACGCGTGTCGTCGTGGAGCGGTGCGAGCGTCCGCTGGGCCTCGACGAGTCGTCTCTCGCATAGCCAGGTGAGTCTGCATCGTGTACCCAGCGGCCATCACTTACGTGGCGTCGGGATGGGGTTCGTCGTCCCGGTCGGTCGCCAGTGCGGCTGGCAGCGGCAGCCCATACTTGTCGCACAGGAATCGGGTCTGGCAGTACCGCTGGGCTTCGGCGGCCACCCTGCCGAGGACCGCGGCGTTCATGCCGGCACCGATGAGGACTCCCACGAACGGCACGACCTTGGCGACATTTTTGACCGGCACCCTGGATCCGGTCGGGCCGAGCTGCTTCATCAACTTCTCGAGGGCGGCCACGAGGCGGTGGTCGTTGCGGAGCTTCTGCGACCAGTTCACGCGTCCCTTGAGCGCGTCCGCCGCCCGTGCGGCGTCACGCAACGGCTTGGCTTTGGCCGCCTGCGCCATGAAGGACTGCTGTACCAGGCGTTGGATGAAGTTCTGCTCCTTGGGGTCTTTGGCGTCGTAGCCGTAGGAGTACGCGATGCGTGCTGCTATCGATGTGGTCAGGACCTGGACGACCAGGATGTCCGCTGTCATCGCGGCAGGGATACCGGCGACGGGGACCATGGCCAGCAGGCCCATGGCGCCGCCTTCGAACGCACCGGTGGTCCGCCACTTGAGGGTGTTGCGGGTCAGCAGTCGGTCGCAGACCTGAAGGTCCTGCTGTCGTAGTTCGGTAAAACTGTCAATTTCGAAGCCTTGCTTGAGGGCGATCTTCTCGACGCTCTTCGGGTCGTTGAGATCCATGGCCCAGTCGTTGACGAGCTCGAGCAGGGCTGCCGCGCCTGCGAGCGCCGGTCGCATGGCCGCGTCGGCGACGGCGTCGCCTGCGCGACGGATCGGTTCGGCGACCGCCTCCGGCACAGCGTCCTTCACTCGTTTCGCGGCGTTTCCCGCGACCTCACCGGTGCGACCGAGCGCGGTGCTTGCCCAGTTCGGCAGACCACGGCGGTTGTTGCGGCGCTGCCAGTGCTCGTTGAGGGTGTCCCATACCTGCGCCTCGTACGCGCTCATCGGGGGTGCACCGTCGACCAGCGGGTCGGCGTAATTGCTCATTAAGGCTCTCCATTTCAAGTTTCATCGCGGGGTCCACGCTGCTCTACCAGCCGACACGTGCGTGAAGCCGCAGTGCGGGGGCGATGTCCGAAGTCGACTGCACCGGCTAACTGCGGGGTACTAATCAAGGAACTGTGCCGCTGACAGTCAGGAGTTGGCGCACACCGCCCGTCGGACCAGACGTCCCTGAGGGTCGCAGAGGCAACGGCGCTTGCTCCGCGTCTCGGAGTGGGGGACCCTAACCGCCGAATGAAAGCCGGCGGTTAGGGAGCGATTACTGCCCGGGTGGGGGGCGTCGGGGGCTGCCAGACCCTCGTATGGGGCCCGGTTCTTCATCCGTAGTCGGAGGGGGACTTGCCGAGTCGCCAGTCGCTGGGCTTGTGGCTGCGCATCGATTCCTCGGCAGCTGCGTCAGCGAGGGCCTCCTGATTGCCGCGCTTGTCATCAGCCTGCTGGCGGATACGTCGCTGATCGGCTTTGCTCGTTCGCATGTAGAAGCAGGCCAGATGGAAGAAGCGACCTCCTTCGCACTTAAGGCTCTCACCGGTCGAGAACGCCTTGTCTCGCTTGGCGCACCTGCTTGCAGTCGTCGCGGGCCGCGCCGTCTTGGGCTCGTGCCTGAGAACACCGGCCAACTGGGCGGTGTTTTGCGCGCCCCTCTTCCGCCTCGTCTGCTCACTGCTCCCCCACATCGCAGAGTGAATCGGTCCCCGGCAGCATCATCGCCACCGGACCCACAAACCGCTAGGCCTCGACCTATGTCGGCCGTCAAGCGGCACAAGCGGTGCGGTTCGTTGGCGGGAACAGGCAGTCAGGACATCAATATCTCGACCAGTTCGCCGACCTCCGCCCGCCAGGTGCGAACCTGGTCATAGGTGGGGCCGATCTCGTACTGGTGGTAATGGCACCCCAAGCACAGGTGTGACCAGACGGCGTTGGCGCGGCGAGCGGTATTCGTCACGGTGTAGCAGCGCAGGCACAGCATCTTGGCTCGCGTGGTGGTAAGGGCGAGCCCCGGCACCGCGGCTTCGAGCGTGCGGTCGACGGCGATCTCCAGGGCGGTACGCAGGGCCAGAGAGGCCCCGCGGTGGCGGCCGGCCTGTGTGGCGCGCAGACGGTGACCGGCGATCAGCCGGTCGGCCGTCAGAAGCAGGTCTTCGACGGAGGTGGCGGGGACATTCATCACGCGGTCACCTCCGGCTTGCGCACCTTCTGCGCGATGGCCTCGATCTCGTCGACGAAGCGGTGAGGGTCGCCGATCGCGGTCCCGACGGCGTGGGCTCCGTTCTGGCATCGCTTGATGAAGCTCACCGCATGGGGGCCGCAGAGGACGCGCAGCCTCTGATAGACGTCACCGGTCCGTCCGACGTCGCCGAACAGGGCCAGGGCGGCGACCTTCATCAGCTTGTCGGCGTCGGTGACGGCGGCCTGCAGCGTGTGCTCGGGCCCGCCGGAGCGGTGGTGCTGGATCCAGGCGGCCTCGATGAAGGCGTTCTCCAGGGCGATCCGGCACAGGCTGGGCAGGACGTGGGTCCGTGCCGCCGCGGGCAGGTCAGTGGTGCTGGCGAGGGCCCGCGCGTCGTCGAGCGCCTGCCGTACCGGGTCGGTCACG
Source organism: Actinacidiphila sp. bgisy160 (assembly GCF_057707815.1). Classification (NCBI taxonomy): domain Bacteria; kingdom Bacillati; phylum Actinomycetota; class Actinomycetes; order Kitasatosporales; family Streptomycetaceae; genus Actinacidiphila; species Actinacidiphila sp. bgisy160. Next base: position 20,434 of record NZ_JBYIQW010000017.1, on the reverse strand, counting down.
GCCCTGACCCTCACCTTGGACGACTCGCCCCGCTCGACCTCGAACACGGTCACCGGCAGCTCCTGGCTCGTGAACGCACGCTGGAGCCGGGTGTCGTGGGTGAACACGACCACCTGCCGGTGCTCGCCGAGCTCGTGCAGGACCTGGGCGAGTCCGCCCACCTTGGCGGGGTCCATGGACTGCACGGGGTCGTCGATGACGATGAAGCCGAACGGGCTGTCGGCGGTCGCCGCCCGCGGGAGGAAGAGGGACAGGGCGAGGGAGTGCTGCTCTCCCTGGCTCATGACGCTGAGCGCCGAGGCCTCCTCGCCGTCGACGGAGACGTCCATGACGAGCTTGCGGACGACGGCCTTCTCGCTTCCCCGGAGGGTCACCATCTTCAGGTCGATGTTGCTCTCCTGACGGAGCCGCTCCCAGATCCGCTGCGAGTGGTCGGCGAACCCCTCCATGCGCTGCTCCCGCAGCTCGGTGGAGAGTGCCTTGATCCAGGCGCGGGCCTTCTTGATATGGCTGAGGCGGGGCTTGCCCTCTTCCGCGGCACGGGCGCTCTCCGTCCAGCTCGCCAGGCGGGTGACGAGCTGGCGCCACCGCTCGTCCCGCCTCTCCAGCTCCCCGATGGCGTACTCCTTGACCGCCGCGCAGGCATCAGCCAGCGTCGCTGCGGTCTCGTCGGCGCGCCGTACGAGCTCGCCGGGGTCGGTGATCGTCCGGCAGGCCATCCAGGCATTCCACGGGTCGGCCAGTGCGGCCGGGATGCGCTGGGGCGTCTGAATGAGGTTCTGCACCGCCCGCGAGGCCGACCGCAGCTCGCTGCGCGCGTCCTCGGCGGTCTTCGCCTCGCCGCGAAGGACGGCGATCTGCGCGGCGGCGCTCGCCGCCCACGCCGCGTCCAGGGCGCGGTCCGTGCCGCACACGGGGCACGACTCCTCGTCGGGGTGCCTATTGCTGTGATCCAGCGCCTTCTCGAGAAGGTCGGCGCGCTGCAGCGCCTCTTCGGCACCGGTCAGGCGTACGTCCTCGACGCCGGCGAGCGCCTCGCGCAGCCGGGCCACCGCGAGACCGACCTGTTCCATGTCAGGTCCCTGGACGTCGATCGAGGCGCGCAGTTCGGCGAGGAGGCCGTCGTCGGCAGCGGGCAGCCCCGCAACCAGTGCCTCGAGGGCCTCGAAGTCCGGGCGTCCCGTGGTGTCCATGGCCACGAGCGCCTGCACTGCCCGGTCGTCGTCCTCCAGCGCGTATAGCGCTTCCTTGATTTCCGGTACCTCGTCCTTCGCGGCCTTGACCGCGTCGCCCAGCTCCTTCTCCTGCCGCTGAAGGCGTCCGTCGGCGGCGCTGAGGTGGCCCAGGCCGAGGATCGTGACGATGGCGTCGTACATCTGGGCGGGCTTGCCGCTGATCATGCGATCCAGGTCGACGTACGACAGGAAGGGCCGATAGTCGGTGAGGGCCTGGCTCCAGTCCACCTGGTCGAGGGGGACGCGGCCGTGCCCGGGCCGCTTGAGCTCGCCCTCGGTGTCCGCGAAGTCCTGCCCCTTCCAGGTGCGGGTGAGGGTGCTCCGGCTGGCGTCGCCCTCGATGGCGAGCTTGACCTCGATCTCAGGCTTGGCGCCGTCGTGGAGGTTGCGCCAGTTGCTGCTGCGCGTCGCGTCCTGGCCCTGCCTGCGCATGTTCGTGCCGGTGAAGGCCGTCTCGATGCCCTCGGCGATACTGGACTTGCCGGAGCCGTTGCGGCCCACGACGAGGGTTACGCCGGGGCGGGGGCTGAGGTTGAGCCAGGCGCGCGGGCCGATGCCGCGGAATCCGGCGACGGACACGGAGGCGAGATAGATCCGGCCAACGGTGGACCGTCCTTGGGCCGCACCGTCGCCGAGCGCTTCCTGCAGGAGCTCTTTCACCGGCTCGCCGAGCGCTGCCTGGGCCAGGCGGACCTCCACCAGCTTGGTGATGGACTCGGGCCGAAGAACGGTGTCCGGCGGGGCAGCGGCGAGTGAGGGGTGGGCGAGTTGCTCGTGCGGTTCCGTCGAGGTCATGAGGTGTCTCCAGGTTCCGGTTCTGGTGCGGAGAAGGGTTGGGACACCGGCGCTCGGCGGGGGGCGCGTGGCTCCTGCGGCCGATATACCGACGAGACGAAACCGTAGGAACAGCGAGTCCATGTCGACCTAATGCAGACTGGTAACCCCGGTTATCAAGCTGCCGTCCCAATGGGAATTTCGCAGCGTGGCATTGTGTCGACACCGTTAAGCGGCAAGGTCGGAGGAGCCGTCTCGGTGGGCGACCCGCGTGGCTATCGTGTGTTTGGCACCGCTGGGGGGTAAGGCACGGCAGGGGTGGGGGCAATGAGCGGACCTAAGGCATTCGACGGTGAAGGCTCGGACGTATCGAGCGGGGTGCCCGTGGATGACGACATGATGCGGCTGCGGTACAGCCCATGGGGGGACATGGACGGTGCCCGCGGGTTGGTGGGTGACGTACCGGAGGTTCTCTACGACGTCCAGGGGGCTGCGGACCGGCTTGGCCTGCCGCACATGCGCCAGATTCCGACGGTCGCGCTCGCGGAGGCCCGCACCCTGCCGTCCGGGGTGTACGTGTTCCAGTCGAGGCGGCGGCCGTCTGGTGTCGTATCGGCTGCGCTCGTGCTGAGCAGTGGTGGCGACTCGGTTCCGTCCGACTACAAGCGGCTTCGGGACGTTGACGACGACCACATGCTGCACCGCGCCCTGATGTTCTATCGGGAGTGGAGGGAGAGCGCGCGCAGCGGTGCGTCGGCTGCTCCTGCGGCCCACGCGGTGGGAGACGTCGTACGCGTGGCCGCTCGGGACGGAGTTTTCACAGTCACCGGTGTGCGTGCGGTGCGCGGTGCCGGCCATCAGTACACGCTGCGTGGCCTCGACCGGAGGCCGATCAAGGTCTTCGAGGACGCCCTGGAGGCCGTCGACGACACGTCCGACGAGCCGGAGGACTGGATTCGCGACGCTCCTGTGTCGGCCACGGATACGGCGTTGAGACTGACGCTGGCCAAGCTGAGCACGCCGCTCACCGATACGGTGTACTCGTTCCAGTCGAGCCGTACGGTTTTCCGGCCGTACCAGTTCCGCCCGGTACTCAAGCTGATGAACTCCGACCGCCAGAGGCTGCTGATCGCCGATGAGGTGGGTCTGGGCAAGACCATCGAGGCGGGGCTGATATGGAACGAGCTGGAGCAGCGTACACATTTGGCACGCACGGCAGGGCGGCGCGCTGCCCTTCACTTTCGTGGGCTGGTGGTCTGCCCGGCGGCGCTGGTGCACAAGTGGCGCGACGAGATGAGTCAGCGCTTCGATCGGCAATTGCGCGTCCTCGACAACGAGGGCATGGAGGAGCTGCTGTCGTTGTTGCGCCGGGGCGAGGACGAGCAGCCCTTCGCGGGGGTGGTTTCGCTGGAGCGGTTGCGGCGTGCGGGCCAGCTCACCGAACTCGCCAAGCTCGAACCCCGCTTCGACCTGGTGATCGTCGACGAAGCCCATTATGTGCGGAATCCGGCCAGCAGGAGTCATGCTGCGGTGAGTCAGCTGGCGGACTGGGCCGACGCCTTGATCTTCCTCTCGGCGACCCCACTGAACCTCGGCAATCAGGACCTGTACACCCTTGTCCACCTACTCGACCCGAGCGCGTTCCCCGATTCTCGCGTCTTCGAGAGCCAACTGGAGCCCAATGGCCATCTGAACGGTGTCGCCGCCCGTCTCGCGCAGGGCGCGGGGAACACCCCAGGTGGAGGGAAGGCGCTTCTGCCGACCCTGAAGCGTGTCAATGGGTCGCGGTTCGGGCAACTGGTCACCAGACGACCTGAGTTCAAGCGCCTTCAGCGGATTCTTGATACTTCGGACGCGTTGACGGTGCGGCAGCTGTCCGAGGCCAGGAGGTGCATCGCGGATCTCAATGCCTTGGCTGGCATTGTGACCCGCACCCGGAAGGCGGACACCCCCGATGCGAAGGCGGTGCGACAGCCCGAGGACGTAGAGGTCCAGTGGAGCGTGCAAGAGCGCGAGTTCTATGAGCGGCTGCACGACTGGTGCCTTCAGCGGGCCGCCCGCAGCGGTACGGCTGCGGGGTTCGCCGCGCAGATGTGGCTTCGGCAGGCCGCAAGCTGCATCCCTGCCATGCAGAAGCGGCTGCGGGAACGCTTCCAGGAGGAAGCCGCCGACCACGGGATCGAAGAGGAGCTGCTGCTGGAGGACCACACGGAGAGCGAGATCGCTGCGGATGATGTCGCCCGGGCGGCCGACAACGAGGCCGAGCAGTTGGCACGTCGCCTGCCCGAGCTTCTCAAGCCGCTGCCCGACACGAAGTACGACGCCTTCGTCGCCATGCTCAGGAACGCCCGGACCAAGGGACTTCGGCAGGCCATGGTCTTCTCCTTCTTCACCCGCACCCTGGAGTATCTGGCTGGCAGGCTCCACGATGAGTTTCGTGTGCGGGTCATGCACGGCGGCGTGCCGCAGGAGGAGCGCACCCGCATCATGGCGGACTTCCGGGCTGGGCGCTTCGATCTGCTCCTGGTGAGCGAGGTCGGCAGTGAGGGTCTGGACTTCGAGTTCTGCAACGTGCTGGTCAACTACGACCTGCCGTGGAATCCGATGCGGGTGGAGCAGCGCATCGGCCGTCTGGACCGGTTCGGGCAGAAGCACGAGAAGATCTTCATCTTCAATATGCAGGTGCCGGGCACCATCGAGACCGACATCTTCCAGCGCCTGTACCAACGCATCGGCGTCTTCCGGTCCTCCATCGGAGAGCTCGAGCCGATCCTGCGCGGCAGCCTCCGCAACCTTCAGCGCGTCGTGCTGGATCCGAGTCTCAGCCCGCAGGAGCGCCGCCGTCAGATCGAGCGGATCGAGGTCGCCCGGGTGGACCGTGAGAAGGACATCCGGACCCTGGAAAAGGCCAGGGAGGTCCTCACCGGTCTGGACGATCTCCTCGTGGAGGGCTTCGACGAGGAGAGCCCAGGCCGCGGCCGCTACCTCGGTCCCAAGGAACTGCGGGGGCTGGTGGAGGCGTTCCTCGAGGAAACCGGATACGGCAAGGTGCGGCAGGTTGCGGATGCCGAGGACTTGGTCGACATCACCGGCAGCGCAGAGCTGCGCAAGACCATGTACGACGCCAGCAGCGCGGGAGCCTTCCCGTTCCCCAGGGGCAGCGACCTGATGGCGCGGGTAGGGGGCGGCGCGCAGCAGGCGCTGCGTGCCTGCTTCACCTCCCGTACCAGCACGGAGACGGGTGCACCGCTGCTGAGCGTGCGGCATCCCCTGGTGCGTACCGCGCACTGGTGGTTCGCGGAGCACGAGGGGAGGCTAGGCCGCTACGGCCGGGTACGGGTACCCGGACTGCCGCCGGGGTCCCGCTACCTGGTGCAGGTCACGCTTGCCCGAGTGGACGGTGCCCGTCCCCGCCGCGAGCTGTGGACCACCACCCTCGACACCACTACGGGCAGGGAGGTGCCAGAGGTGGGGACCGCGCTGCTGACCGCCCTTGCCGCCGGCCACCTCGCAGACGTGCCGCAGGCCCTGTCGGCTCGGGTGTCGGCGTCCCTGCCGGGGATCCTCGATGCCGTGCAAGGTCTGGCGGCGGAGAAGGAGTACCAGGCCAAGGACAGCTACGAGGCGGAGAACGACGCCGTGGCGGCGGGTCGGCGCGCGACGGTGGTCGACACCTTCCGCCACAAGATCGAGCAGGCCCGCCGACTCGCCGACGAGGTGGACAATTCATCCATCAGGCGCCTTCACGCCAGCCGAGTCGGTCACCTGGAGACCCAGCGTGAGGCCCGCCTCGCTCAGATGGACCGAGACTCCCGCTTCAGCCTCTCCACCGAGGCGGTGGCGCTGGTGCTGGTCGAGGGCTGACGATCACTGGTGGGGGTGGGAGTAGAAGTCGGTAAATTTGAACGCGTCAGCACCCTGCTGCCCCGGGACCTTGTTCATGGTGCTCAGCTTCACGGAGGTGCGTTCGCCCCCGCGCAGGATCGGCCACCGGTCCACGCGGAAGCGTGACTCGCGGTAGGCGCAGTCCCTTACGTAGATCTCGCCGGAGACCTTCAGCGAGAACGTGAACTCTGTGTACCGCCGCAACGAGACCGGAAGGTGAGGCGTGGGACGGCCGTCAACCAGGAAGTCCAGCGGGTCGCCGTCGACCGACAGGGCGCGCAGCGCCGCGGTGCCGTCCCGGGTCAGGCCGCGGACCTGCGTCTCGTACCGGTAGGCGAGGTCCCTCTCGCGGCGGAAGACCTGTTCCATGGTGTAGAGCGGCTCGAAGGCCGGGTAGAGCGTCTCACGGTGGACATTGCCGTACTCGTCCTGCCACTCCAGCACCAGGTCGAAGCCCGGCCGGGGAAGCGATAGACGGTGGTAGCGGTCGGAGCGCACTACCAGACCGGTCGCGACGGATTCCTCCGGCGCGTCCAGCGACTGGTCGTACTCCACTTGGGCGTGAGGGAAGATGCGTACGAACTCCTCGCGCACGAGGGGGATCTGCGACATGCCGCCGGCCAGGAGGACGTACTGGACGTCGCGGGCCAGTTCCTCCAGGGGCGTCCGGGCGAGTGAGTCCAGGTCCGGTAGCGTCCGGCGGCGCAAACGCCGATCGCACAGGGCGGCTCTAACCTGATGCATTGCCCTGTCCAACTGCGGACGGAAGGCGCGCTCCAGGCGCTCCCGCGTGTACTCCAGCATCGGCAGGGACGTGTAACCGCCGCCGATCGGCACGCTCTGGGTACCGAAGCGCGTATCGGAGAGCAGGACTTTGAGGCGGCGGGCGGCCAGCAGGAGCAGCGACCGCACGGTCTGCGGTTCGGGCAGACGATCGACCGGGAAGCCTGCTGCCCCCAGGTCCCGTTCCAGATCCTCCGCGATCCGGCGGTCCAGGTCGTCGCCGGCCTCCGCGACACCCCGGGCCGACAGGACGGTCAGTTCCGGCTCGGCGTCGTCGAGGTCCTCACCCACCGACATGAGCGCGATGTCGAGCGTGCCACCGCCGTAGTCGAAGACCAGGACGGTGCCTTCAGGGGCGTAACCGTCGCGGTCGTGGAGCCCCTCGGACCAGGCCAGTCCGGCTGCGATCGGCTCGTCAACGATGTTGGCGACGGCCATCGGGATCCCGGCCTCGGTGGCGAGGTACGCCAGCCGCTTGCGGCGGGACCCGTCCCAAATCGCCGGGCAGGCGAGGCGGAAGTCCGCGTCGTCGACCTCGGCCCCGTTGGCTTTCGCCAGCAGCATCACATGCCGCAGCAGGCCCACGATGAGCTGGTCTGGAGTGAACGCCGCCGCGTTGGTGGCGTCCGTTCTGAGCAGCAGCGGCTCGTTCCGTTCGCCGGTGATGTGCTGCTTGACGGAACGTATGGCCCCGGCGCCTCCGGTGGCCTCCGCAGCCTCCCCGAACACCAGCTCACCGCGCGGTGAGGCGGCGACGACACTGGGTATCCAGGCCGTACTGGCGCCGATCGGCACGGTCTCGGCGTAGCTGTGCGGCATTCGCTGGGCCACCAGCGTCGTTGCCGTACCGAAATCTATGCCTACCAGCGGTCTGTCATCGCTCACGCGTGTCCTCCTGAGGGCCGGCCGTCCGACGAACCGGATGGTGCGAACGGCCCCTGTGATCCGTGTCTGACTACGGTTCTGCTCGCCGGACCAGGGCTGGCAGCAGTACGACTTCTTCCTGAGAACCTGCGGCCCGCCAGGCGAATCCCGGCCGCTCGACGACGACCTGCTCCGCCGCGCCGGTCGGTGCCTGATGGCGTGAGGGATCGAATTCGGTCTCCTCGCCGCTGGTGCCGATGTCCACGAGACCGGCCGTCGCCGCCTGGGCCAGGACCCTCCGGTACAAGGCACGGGACGGATCCGACTCGTCCGTCGCGTGCGCCGCCTGGTCGGCAACCTCCGCCAGCACAGTCGCGAGCACTCGGAGCCCGTCGATTCGCGCCTGCCGCAACTGCGCCTGCGAGGCGGCTCGTCCCGTCTGACGCGACTGCCGCAGCTCCTGCTCCCGCCGCTGTGCCTGCAGGGTCAACGCCTCTCCGCGCCGAGTGGCAGCCGCCAGCTCCGCCGTCACGGCATCGAGTCGGGTGCGCAGCTCGGCGAATTCCTCACCCGCACGGTCGTACCGGCGCTCACTGGCCGCAAGATCCTGCTTGAGCTGGTCCCGCTCACTGCGCAGCGCATGAGCCACAGCGCGTTCGCGACTCAGAGCGACGTCGTGGCGGCTGCGCTCCTCGGGAGTGGGTTCCGGTGCACGAGACGGAGCCTCCGCGGTGACCGCGGGTGTTTCAGCTGCCATCTCCGGATCCTGCGCTGGGGCCTCGGCCTCGGCAGGGGCGGCCCTTGTCACGGGCTCGGGCTCCGGCTCCTGTGGTTTCGACTCTTCGCTCAACGCCTCCGGGGTCGGAGCGGCGTCGTCAGTGGCGTTGCCGTCGCCGTCGGCCTCCGGCTCCTGCGCCGGGGCGTCCGTATCGGCAGGGGCGGCCGTTGTCGCGGGTTCGCTCTGTGGCTCCTGCGTCTTCTGCTCTTCCGGTGAGGCATCCGCAGCCGAGGCGGAACCGCTTTCGGCGGAGGAGGAGGCGGTGGGCTTCGCGGCTTCCGACGCGGGAGCGGCGGGCGATTCAGGTTGCTCGGGGTCGTCCGGCACGCTGGCGAGCGATGCCAGGACACGTTTCGCCCTCTCGCGGCCTCCGTCCGGGCGATCCGGAAGTGCCTCCAGCGCCGCCGCCAGATCCTCGGCGCTGGTCGCGGCAATACCGCGCCGAAGTGTGTGCTCGGGCACCGCGGCCAGGACCAAGTCGACCCACTGGCACTCGGGGTCGGACGGGAGCCGCTGCCCGGCGGATCGCAGGAGGAGACCCAGCGCCCGCACAAGGAGTTCCTCCGCAAAGGCTTCGCGTCGCGCGGCGGGTGCCAGGGGGCTTTCGGCGATCGCCCATGGGAGCAGTACGGCGCCGCGACGCAGCAGGTGGTCGGCGCCCGCCTCCTCGGCCTCGAAGCGGGCCATGACCGCCATGACACACGCCTGCGCCATGAGCCCACGCGGTAGTTTCGCCGCCTCGTCGGCTGCGGCGCTGCCCTCCGGGGTCGTCACCAAGCCCACCAGAAGGGGCGTGACTGCCGCAACCGGCGGGGCGCCCGCCTTACCCAGCTTCGGCGACGGCTGGGCCGTCGCGCTCTGGGCGTGGCGCTGGCCCTTCGTCACGTCGGCTAGGAATTCCACGGCCATGGCCAGCACTTTTTGGGAGACGCCCTGGGGGGTGTATTCGTTCATTTCCGTCGGCCATGGGCGCAGAGCCGCCTTAAGCGCGTGAGCCGCGACGCGCTCGTACGTGGCCAGTTCCGACTGTCCGGCGCAGACCGCTTCCCGCAGTGCCTGTTCGAGTCCTCTTTCGCGCTTGGTTGCCGGCGTCGCCAGGAATTCCAAGGCCTCCCGTGCCGGCAGACTCCGCTCTTTCTCGAACGGATCGACCGGCTCATCGATGATCTTCAAAGGACCGTTCGGCTTGCTCTCGGTGACCCGAGGATGTGCAAGCAGGCGTTGACGGATGCGGTTCCACCAAGTGCGGTCGTGTTCACCGGCCAGCCCGAGCCTACGTGTCTCATCCTGCAGTTGTCTGACGGTCACCTCTCCGCCAACCTCTTCGAGGAGTGCCACCAGGACGGGCACGGGCGACTTCGAGAACTCCTTCTCCAGCCGTTGGGAGTCTCTCAGCGCTTGGTACCGCACCGATCCGACCGGTATGACCGTGATGTTGGAGGTCGGCGGCAGCGGGATCCGCTCTCGTCGGCCTCCCGGCCACTCGATGACGGCACTGTCGTCCTCGACCAGGCGGACCGTTCCTACGTACTTTTCGCCTCTAATGCCGTCCTGACGGCGCATCACCAGATATCCGCTTTCCACGAGCTCACACTATCGGTCCGCCGACGGACCGGGCAGGGCGAACCAAGGGACGTTGGCCGTAGTTCTTGACCACGGTTTCGCCGCTACGGTCGGCCTACTCCTGGCCCGCGTCGATGGCGACGTGCTGGACCGATCGGCAGGTGGTGGCCTCCGTCGTGCCCGGCAGTCAGTCGGCGCTGTTGCGCCTGTCGATCTCAGCCTCGGTCATGACCTCCAGGCCAACGACAGTGCAGGACCGGTGAACCGTCTCGATGGCCTGGGAGGCGATCTTGGCCGCCAGTTCGACGGCATCCTCGGCGGTGCCGGCTTCCGTGCACAGGCGCACCGACGCGTTGCCGTTCGGGGCGCAACCAACCGAGGGAGAGTGACCGGCCTCGTGCAGCAGTCCATGCAAGCGGTCCCACACCTCGTCGGGGAGGGCGGGGCCGTCGGCGGCGAACTCGACGTATGCGTACCAGACGGGCATCGACGGGTTCCTTTCTCATGAAGGAGCTCAGGCAACCAGGGGGAACTGCTGGGAGAGGCCGACGGCGAGCAGGCACCGCGTGTGCTGTCCGGAGCCGGCTTGATCGCCGAACTGCTGCCGGACTCGGGCATCAGGCGGCCGCCGGGAGGGGGCGGTCCAGGGAGCCGAGTGAGCGCAGGATCCGCGCTTCCTCCTTGCGGGCCGCGGAGGGCGACATACGCCCGGTGGCGCGGCGGAGGGCGAGGCCGGCGAGGACGTCGGCGGTTTCGTTGAGGTCATGTCCGATGTGCCCCTTGAGCCAGCGGACCTGCACGCGGTCGCGGTGGCGCAGCAGGCGGTCCATGAGGTGCCTGCCCTCCGGGAAGAGGAGCGTGCGGTGGGCCGCTGCCGGGTCTGCGCTGTCCAGGGCCGCGTTCGTCGCCTCGACTGCCTCGATGCTGTCGCACAGGAGGACTATGGGCGCTTCCTCGTGGCGGTCGAGGAGGCTGAGGGCGGCCGTACAGATGCCGATGACTTCGGCTTCGCCGCTGCTTGAGGCCATGGACTCGCCGTGTCCGGTTGTCCCGTCCTCGGCAGCCCAGCCGTAGCCGCACAGCGCGGAGTCGTCACCGACCGCGGCGTCGGCAACGGCCACGACGGCGGTGCCGGGAAGGTCGGTGAGCAGGGCGTAACGGTCCCTGTCAGCCAGGGACGTTGCCGTGGAACGTCCGCCGTCGCCGTCCTCGCGCATGTCGGCGGGAGTGCCGTCGATGAGGATGGTGGCGAGCGCGCGGTGGCACTGCGGGCAGGCGTCGGCCCGTTCAGCGCAGTGTGCCTGGTGCCGGGCGGTCAGCTCACACAGCGCATGCCACAACTCGGGCTCGCCGGCGGCGAAGCGTTCCAGAGCTGCGGCGCGGCACTGTGCGACGAGCTCCGTGAAAGCTCCCGTGGCCACGCATGCCCGCATCCGGTCATGGAGATCTGCGACCCGGAGTCTGGCCTCGCGGGCGCGGGCAGCGAGAACCGCGGCGTCCTGGTAGGCGTCCTCCAGGGCGTCAAGCCGCGCGCGCCGTGCAGGGAGAGGGCAGGCGAGTGCGTCCCGTTCGGCCTGGCCGATGGCGTAGCGACCCCAGGCCAGCGCGGAACGGGCCTGCCGGCTCCACCGTTCGACCACCGCGTCGTGCGGGAGGTACGGGTTCTCATCCTCCCTCGCGTCGCGCAGCAGGGCCTGGACGAAGGCGTCGTCGTGGCAGTCCCGCAGTGCGCGCACCGGTGCCGGCAGTTCGCCGCCTGCCGATTCCTGCTCCCACGCCCACCGGGCGAGGTCGCTTTCGGGCGCCTGCGATGTCGCCTCCGGCAGCCCCCTGTCACGGAGTTCCTTCCGCAGGGCCTCGCCGTAGGCCTCCGGGTACGCGGAACGCGCCACCCGCAGCTCCAGCATGTCCACCGGCCGGGAGAGTCCGGCAAGGCGGCGGGCACGCTGCTCCTTGCACACAGCGTCCGCCTGCGACCGGGCCCGGCGCACCTTGCGCGCGTGCTCCCGCAGCCGCCGCAGCCGCTCGGCGGGCTGGGCCGAGAGCTCCGCTCGCCGGACGTCCCCGCGAGCGAGGACGTCAGCGTGGGCGAGAGCGATGGCGATGGGGCCGACGAGCGAAGCGTGTTCCAGGGCCGCGGAGATCTCCGCGGCGCAGATCCCGTTCATTCGTGCGAGGACAGCCTCCTGCAGGGCGGTGAAGTCCTCGGCAAAGCGACGGACCAGATCCGTGTGCTCGGTGATCGTCACAATGGCCTTCCGGGTCGCGAGTGGTGGTGAGTGGGGCCGTGCGCATGGTGTGACCGGCGTGGGTACGGGCGACCCATGGGCGCTACCTCGGGGTGCGCCTGGTGCGGCGAAGGCGTGAGGCCCCCGGCCGTGCGGGGATGCTGAGGACGCCCGGAAGGGCCCCACCGAAGGACGGTGGCTACCGCACCTGACCCGTGAAGATCGCCGTGCGGTACCAACCCGAGCCAGAGGTGTCCATCGGCATGATCTCGATCTGGACGCTCTTGGCCGTCTTCGCGAACACGCACGCCTCCTTCCAGGTCTGCGACTTGCCCGGCAGCAGGTGCGCGTCCGGCGTGCCGCCGAAACCCGCATCCGTGTCGAAGATCTCGTCGGCACCGTCGGGGCAGGACAAGCTGACCATGCTCAGGTCGAGCGGGGACTTGGAGCCGTTCTGCACAGTGACCGAGAAAGCCAGGTACGCCTTGCCGGACGGAGAGGCGTACTCGCCGGAGGTGCCCCGGCTGAAGCCGCTCAGGTGCGCCTGGACACCGTTGTTCCACGTGGCGATCTTGTCCAGCGCGACGGTGATGGTGTCACCGTCGGAGTCGTCCTGGGTGTCCTCGGTGTCCTGGGCGCTCTGGCCGTCCTGCGAGGCGCTGACGGTGGCCGTCGGCGTCGCGGTGTCGGTCTCGGTGCCGCCGATGGTGGAGCAGGCGCTCAGGGAGCAGCCCACGGCCACCGCGGTCACGGCGAGGACGATCTTGCGCGGGTGGGTCATGGGCGCCGCGATCCGCGCGACGAGCGCTGAAACACCGTGGGTGAGCCACGCTCCGCCCCGCGACGGCTTCTTCCCGGCCAGCGGCTGCGCGTAGGCAGGGGGCATCTGCGACACGGCACCGCAGCCGGCGGCCCGGCCGGATCCGTCGGGCTGCTGGGGAGTGGACGGCGTGGAAGGCGTACTGGTCATGGCAGGGAACCTCCAGGTCTTCGTGCAATGCGCACGCTGGCGTGTGGCGATGCAGGCAAAGGTGCCCCGCATTGACCGTGGAGGTCATGAAAGAGTCCGATAACCGGGGTTATCAATCATGCGGTAAGCGTGAGTTGGCGAGTAATGGCAATCCACGATGTGCCGGAGCGACCGCAGACGACTTCGTCCTCGCCACCACCAGCCTCTGGCAACTCGACCCCGCAAGGGCTGGCAGGTGGACGCCGCCTGAGCGCACTCCACCGTGCGCCCCTGCGCGCGTCTTGACAGACGGCGCAGCTCACGTCGTTCACGGGGACGAAGCGAATGCTGATGGAGACGGAGTGGAGGAACCGCAGGACGGATTTCTAGCCATCATCCTTGTGGCAGGAATCGTGATCCTTGAGTTGCCTGAGCTGCTTCCGGACGACGCCGAAGACATCTCGTCGCTTCTACGGGAGGCGTTGCTCGTCGCACGCAGGCTGGGTTACGGCGACGATTGGGAGGAGGCCGCCGACCGGCTCTGGGAGCTCATGGTCGCTGAACCTGGCCTGCGCAAGCGCGTCGACGTCCTGGTCCCCGCCCTGGTGGAGGATCGCGGCGGTCCGCCCAACCAGGGGGGCGGCTTCCTGCCGGGCGATCCCATCCCGTTGCCCTACAGCCGGCATGCCTGTACCGAGTGCACCTGGGTATGGCCGGTGTTGGACGTCGGCGACCCCGAGCTCCCATGTCCCCGGCAGGATCTGCCCGACGTGGTCATTAGCCTCGCCATGGGTTTCGTCCAACTCGGAGTGGCAGGAGTCGTCGCAAGCCAATGGGCGGTCGGTGGACTCGCCAACTCCCTGATCACCGCCCAGTTCTACCTGGAGTGGCAGTTGTCGGGTCTCTCTCCTGCCGAGTCCCTGTGCACCGCGCAGCGATGGGTTCGGGAAACCATCAACCAGGAGAAGATCGAGTGGCTGTGGCCCGCGCACGGCGATCCGGAGCTGCCTACAGCGACGACCCGCCTGTTATGGCGGGAGTTGGTGCGACGCCCCTCCGAGGGCGTGGACTTCGCCCATCCGGCGGACTCGGCGGCCTACTCCCACATGGCCGCGTGGCTGCCGGGACCGCCTCGGGGGTACGGGCACATGCCGGCATTCGGTTGATCGCGCTTGCTTTCGCCTCGTCCGGACTGAAGCCAGAGGCCACCAAGAAGGCGCCTGCTTGGCCCCAGTCCGGACAGGTGCGCCGGTGAGGCGTCTACTGCGCGTGGGCGGTCAAGCCCGTCGCCGACTCCGCTATTGCCCCGGACGCGGTCAGGGATTCGATGTCCTCGAGCAGGACGGTGCGGATGTCCGGGCCGACACGGCTCCAGCCGAAGAAGCGGGCGGACTCCTTCACGAGTTCCTCGACAGTGATGCCGGGAATCTCCGTGACGAGACCGGTCAGGGCCGTGTGCCGCTCGGCGATGGGAACGTGCTCGACCTTGCGGGGCTTTTCAATCCCGGGACGTCGGGCCAGAACCTGCTTCCGGCGTGCCAGGTCGATGAACTGACCGTCGCTGACCGCCTGCCTCTTGCGTACCAAGGTAGTGACCGCGCTGGAGATCCGGTCCTGGATCACCTTGCCGGAACGGCCCTTCTGCCAGGCGTCGCGCACCCGGGAGTACAGCACCTCTATGTGGATAGGGCCCTCAGCGTTGAGAATCCTGTGCACAAGCTCGACGAGGGCAGTCGTGGCGCCAGGGTCGGTCAGATCCAGGCCCCTGCTGCGGTGCTGGGTGGCCAGGGTCTTTTGGAGCTGGATCAGCTCGGACTCGCTCAGCCTCCGGTAGTTCGTGCTCCAACTCGACTCGGGGGCATCGTCGGCCTCGACGGTCACGAACTCCGTGACCGGCTGAGCGGTGACCGGACGTGTGTCGCTGGCGGTCGCCACGGATTCAGATCGTGCGATCTCAGGCGTGCCTGCTGCCACGGTGTGATCGGGAATCCGCACCGTGCGGTCGGAAACCGGGCCTGCCGCGATGGCCTGTTCGACGCCCTGCCTGAGCCGTGCCTCGGCCTCGGCGCGGTTGCGGTACCAGTCCGTGCCCCAGATCCGGTGCAGGCGCCACCCGAGACCGCGCAGTACCGACTCGCGCAGCCGGTCCCGGTCCCGCGCCGCACGTGACGAGTGGTACATCGCCCCGTCGCACTCGACGCCGAGGGCGTAGACGCCGGGACGTCCGGGATCACGGACGCCGAGGTCGATTCGGTAGCCGGCCACCCCTACCTGGGGCTGAACTTCGTAGCCCCAGCTTGTGAGGACCCGGTACACCTCCTCCTCGAAGGGACTCTCGGTCTCTGCAGTGGGATCAGCGTTCGCGACTTCCAGCACCGCAGGTCCGGACTGTGCGTACAGAAGAAAGCGCTTCAGGTGCTGCACGCTCGGATTGCTCTGATCCGGCAGCTGCCCGCCGTCGAAGGAGGCCACCACCTCCATGCGCCTGCGTGCCCGGGTGGCGGCGACGTTGAGCCGACGCCATCCGCCGTCCTTGTTGATGGGGCCGAAGTTGCCATGGGGCCTTGCCCCCGGTGCGCTGGGGCCGTAGCCGATAGAAAGGATCATCACGTCGCGCTCGTCGCCCTGGACGGTCTCGAGGTTCTTCACGAAGAAGCCGTCCAGGCGGTCCTCGTTGAAGTAGCGGTCCAGATCGGGGCGGCCCGCGCGGGCGTTCTGCACGGCCTCCTCGATCGCCTGAGCCTGGGCCTGGGACAGGGCCACCACGCCGAGACTGAGTCCGGGACGGGTGGCGAAATGGTGGATGACACGTTGGGCCACCGCATCGGCTTCGATGCGGTTGTCGCGACGCCCACCGCGGTCGTAGACGCCGTCGACCTTGAAGAAGGCGACGCCGATGTCGTTCCCCTCCTCCAGGGCACCGGGGAAGGTGACCATGGAGTTCTCGTAGAACGACCGATTGCTGAAGGTGATCAGGTCCTCGTGCATGGAGCGGTAGTGCCACCGCAGAGGAATGCTGCGGATCACGCCACTCGCCTTGCCGACGTCCAGAATGGACTCGAAGGTTCCGCTGTCGTTGGTCCAGTCGTCATCGTCCTCGTCTTCGTCCGAGGCGCTGAAGAAGGAGGTCGGCGGCAGCTGCTTCTGGTCGCCGGCGACGATGAGGGCGTCACCCCGGTACACGCAGTTGATCGCATCCTGTGGCCGCACCTGGGACGCTTCGTCGAAGATCACTACGTCGAACCGGAAGTCGGCGGGCAGGAACTGGCTGACCGTAAGCGGGCTCATCATGAAGCACGGCTTGATCAACTTGACGACGTCGCGGGTCCGGCCCAGCAGTTCACGAACCGGCATGTGCCTCTGCTTGAGCTGCGACTGCCGCAGGATCTCCCCCGCCTGCCCCCCGGACGACAGACGGCGCGGGCGGCGGGCGTTGCAGGCCTCGATGACCGTCGCGTGAGCGGTCTCCACCAGCTGCCGGTCGAGGGCCTGGAAGCGTTCGACGAGCTGATCGCGGTCGGAGGCATTGACGGGACGCAACCGGGGGTCCTGGGCCAGCTGCTCCTCGATCCAGCTCTGGAGGACGGCCCTTTCGACGGTGTCGGGGAACTGCTCGCCGTCGATGCCTCGGTCTGCGCACTCGCGGACCAGTGCTCCAAGATCGAAGCCGCGCAGATGCTCGAGGTGTGTGCAGTGGTCGCGCCACTCGTCGGGGCCCTTGGTGTCGTCATTCAGAGCGCGCAGTGCCAGTTTCGCCGAATCGAATGATTCTTCCAGGCGGGCCCGGAGCGCACGTCCGGTCTCACGCGAGAAGTACTCGACCAACTGGGCGCTGAGGCGTTCCCAGTCCGAGAACTTCCGAGCCACCCCAGGGTCGGGGTCAGCCTCGCACAGCAGGTGAGCGGCCTCTGCCCGCAGTGGTGCCGATTGGCGGCCGTCCGCTGCCCGTCGTGCCCGATGCGCCCAGTCGAGCGCCGTGTGCAATGCGGCGGAGTCGGTGTCGGCTCCCTGATAGAGCCCGCCGAGCAGCTCGCGGTCGGCCTCCTCGTTCTTCGCAAGGGTGGACTCGGCACGGCGTGCGGCCACTACAGCGGCGATCACGTCGCGGCACTGCGCGAGGCTGATGTCCGAATCGTGTCTGCCACCGTCGGCGAGCACCCGGCGTACGGATCGGACCAGGGAGGCCGCATCCTCAAGGGGTGCCAGGTGGGCCTGGAACCAGTCGGCCGCATCGGCGACCGGGCGAGTCGACAGCTCCGCGCACGTGCCGGCCAGGGTGTCGCGCTCGGCCCAGCGTCGCCACGCGGACAGGTGGGTGCGGAGCTTCTCGGACTGCCGCAGCAGCTCCGGAGACGTCACGCGGCCGTCGGCCAGCTGCGCCGTCAGCAACACCCGCCGCGTGACGTCCGCCAAAGTTTCCGGCGCCAGAGCGTGGAGCCGGTCGGCAGTGTCCAGCGCCGAAGCGAGGGCGCCCAGGTCGAGCGGCACGAGGTCGCCGTACCGCCCCAGCACGCGGTGGCCTTCGGACACGCTTTCGGAAACTTCGGGTGCCTGGATGCAGTCGACAGCGTGGAGCAGCAGTCGATCCATCGGAATCTGTGTGTCCAGGCCGTTCCGGAGCTGGTCGAGAGTGCTCTCGAATCCGTTGTAGTGGCTGCCGAGAAGCCCTCGGTGGGCCTGCTCTTCCGATTCGAAGGCTGCTGTTGCCGCGCGTGCCTCACGGACGGTCTCCACTGCCTCACGAGCCTGCGCCACCGTGAGCCGCGGCACCGAGTCGGTCTCCTGACCGGTGCCGCGGACGCCCTCCACTACCTCGAGAAGGGCGATCGCCTGATCCAGCGGACCGGTGTGGGCTCGCAACCACTGCGCCAGCCCGTCGCAGCTGTGGTCCGTCAGCGCCGTACTGTCGAGCTGCAGATACGGCAGGTCGAAGCCGGTTGCCCAGCCGGCGAGGGTCTTGCGCAGACGCTGTCCGAGCTCATCCAGCTCCGCGTCCGCCGGAGCGCCGTCGGCCAGGTGGGCGGCAAGCCGTGAACGTGCTGCCGGATCCGCGACGGTGTCCGGGGCGAGGCGGTGTATCTCGATCGCCGCGTCGACGGCCGAGCGCAGCACGTCCGGTGTGCTCATCACCGTGTCCGCGTACCGGCCGAGCAGCTCGCGGTACTCCTCGATGCGTTCCAGCAGCCGGTGGTGTTTCTCCCGCCAGTCCAAGGCCCGGTCGAGCCGGTCCGTCAGTTCTCCGTTCCAGGTTTCCCGGACGGTCATCGCAGCCGCGCGCCGGCGGTCGGCGCGCCGCTGCCCGGAGAACAGGGTGCCCAGCGGATTGCGCTGCGCGGCGAGACGCTGCGCGAGCTCGGGGAAGTCCTCGGCGTCCAGTACGGCCGTGGTGAAGTCCTGCTCCGCGACGTTGCGTGCGGCGCCCAACTCGCCGACGAGGGTGGCTATGTCGTCCGCGGCGTCGCGGAGCGAGAGGAGGGTCTGCGGATCGAGCCACTCGGCGAGCGGACGGTGGGGTGTGCGGGTCAGGTCGATGAGAGCGCACAGTTCATCGGCCGCATGGGTGCTGGACGGCACCGTGACTCCGAGGCTCCGTGCCGCCCGATCGGCGTCCTGCTGCGCCGAGGCAAGCGCGCTGGCACGGTCGCCGAACAGCGCGCGCACATGGACCGCCTGGTCACGAGTGAAGGCCGAGAGATCCAGCCCGGCGGGCTGGAGCCTGTCGAGTGCCCGCTCGCTTGCAGGTGCTTCGGGACGAACGGCGTCCGGCAGTTTGTCCCAGGACATGCCGAGCCGCGACACCGCGGCCTCCCGGGCCTGCCGGGTGCGGGCACCCGCCGCGGCGAAGCCAGCCAACGCCGTGGTGGCCAACCGGTCGGCTGCGGCGTGTGCCTGGTTTAGCACCCGAGGGTCGAACCACTCAGCCGGAGGCCGGTGTCCGGCCCGGGCGAGTTCGACGACCGTACAGACGTCCAGCGCCTCGGCGTGGTTCTGCGGGTAGGACAGGCCGGTCGACGAGGTGATCGCGCGGAGCTCCCGGTCCGCCTCGGCCATCTCGTTGGCGATCAGGCTGAAATCGTCGAAGGCTCGGAGGATGGGGTCCTCGGTCCAGTTCAGGATCGGGAATCCGGCGGGGCGCAGCGCGGCCAGTTCCTGTTCTTCCTGACCGGGTGCGGGGTTGAGTCGGGGGGAGATCTCCTGCCAGAGCGGACCGCCCAGCCGCTCGGCGAGCCGCTGGGTGCGCTGGGCCTCCCGCAGGCGCGGCCGGAAGGCGTCGATCCCGGCTTCGATCGTGTAGGCGTCCTTGACTGTCAGCCAGTGCTCAGGAATGTTCGGCCGGGAGGGCAGGGTGGCCAGCAGGTCGATCAGCCGCCTGGTCTCAGCGTGGTCCGTGATGGGCGCGCCGGTGGTGCTGAGCGCCTGGTAGTCGGCGACGGCCTGGACGAGGTCTGCGAGCGCCGCGGTGACCTGCTCGAGCATCGGCCGCGGGTGCGGTCGCTCGGCGCGGAGCCCGCGCCAGGCGAAGTGGGGGTCGGCCGCGGCGCGCCAGGTGTCGGCGATGCCGCGCGCCGTCCGCAGGATGTCCGCGAGCCGTTCGCCGTCGAGTCGCCCGGCCTGGAATCCGCTCCGCGCCGTTCCGGAGGCGCCGGCAGGCGTGAGGTAGGCGACGGGCGCGTCGGCGAGCTGGGCGACCCGGCCGATCACGTCATGGAGGCTGCGCTCCAGGGGATGCCTCGACTCGTTCATGGCTGCGGCGTAGTCGGACAGCGATTCACGAACCTTCTTGGTGTCGCTCAGCACGTATGCGGGCAGCTTCGGAGCCTTGGGTTCCTCGGTGAGGGCCTTGCCGAGCTCTTGTGCCACCGCCTTGCGGCTGGTGCTGTGGCTGTGGAGGGCGAAGGCGTACGAATCGAGGCCTACGGCTTTGAGACGGCTGTGGACGACGTCGAGCGCAGCAGCCTTCTCACTCACGAAAAGGACGCTGCGGCCTGCGTGCATGAGGCCGGCGATCATGTTGGTGATCGTCTGGCTCTTGCCGGTGCCCGGCGGGCCGTCCAGGACAAACGACCGGCCTTCGACGGCCGCGGCGATCGCCTGCCGCTGCGAGGCATCCGCGTCGAGCACCAGCGGGCTGTTCTCCGGCGGGCACAGCTGGTCGATGCGCTGGAGGTCCGCCTCTTCGAAGTCGAAGCGCTCGGGCGCGAACCCGGCCGACGGCCCCAGAGCCACCGCGCGGACGAGGTCGCTGCCAAGGAGGGCGGCCTCGTTGTCGACGAGATCCTGGTACATCGCCTCCTTGTGCGAGGCGAACAGCGCGACGACACCACGCCCCTGCACGTCCCAGCCGGCGTGGGACGAGGTAACGGACCGGGCAGTG